>DASXRG010000289.1:0-24023 GCA_036506735.1 Binatia bacterium
CACAACGGTAACCGTACGCTCCGCCACGAAATCACCGGCTAATCTTTCGATTGCCAGCGCGACGATTTTTTGTCCTTTGCGGACCGCTTCTTCACGAGCCTCTTCTTCGATCACACGAATGCGCTTGGCCGACTCGTGCTTCGCTTCTTCCACCATCTGGTCGATGAGGCTCCGCTTCGCTTCCTCGCGCGTCATTCCGGCCACCCGTTCGAGCTGTTGCTTGGCTTCGTCCGCCATCCGCTCATGCTCGCTCTGTTTTTCCTCGACGTTCTTCTCTCGAGTTTTGATCGACTGTTCTCTGCGCGCCAGATCGCCCTCGCGTCTTTCCGCGCCTTCGATTCTTTTGTCCAGACTCTCTTCCTTGCTGACCAACCTCTTCTCGAGCGCCTGAAGCTCTTTGCGCGTTTCGCGAATCTCATTTTCAAAGTCCGTCTTCGCCTGTAAAAGATGGCCCTTCCCTTGGATCTCAGCCTCTTTCTTGATCGCGCCGGCTTCTTTTTTCGCCTCTTCGATGACTCGCGCGGCCGTGCCGTGCGCTTGTTCCAGGTCGTTACGTTGTTGCTTCCGTCGAACCCAGGAGAAAGCCAAGAACCCGAGAAGTCCGATCACGAATCCAATCATTCCAGCCAACAAATGAAATTCCAAAGTTAACACCCCCCTTTTCAACTGATGATTAGGAAACCCATCCCGTATCGGATGGCAAGTCTCCGCAGTCGATAATCCTCCTCTCGGTAACAATGTGATGGACTCTTTGATCCCAACGATCCGTCGGGACGCGGTCCACGATCTGAAATTCAAACGCCAGAGCGATAAACCTTGCTTGCTCATGCAGCGGCGCGAGCACCCGGTCGTACCAGCCAAGACCCCGGCCAAGCCGATTACCGTGTCCGTCGAAAGCGAGACCGGGAACAAAGACAACCAGCCCTTCCTTATCGACCTTGGTCAAGACGCGGTCGCCGGGCGGCTCAGGAATTCCATATCGCCCCGGTTTCACCTCTTCCGATGCTCCAAGCCGAACCAGTTGCAAGCCCGTCTTGGCTCCGAGCTTGGGATAAAATAAATTCTTGCCCATGGCGAGGGCGTGCTGCCGAATTTCGGCGGTAGCGGCTTCGCCAGCGATCGGGCTGTAAAGCGCCACGTTTCGGGACTGAAGGTAGATGGGAAAATCCAACACCTGCCGTTGGATCAATCCGCTTTTGCAGGAGATCTCGGAATTAGAAAGCGACTCTCGCAGGTGGGCAATGCGAGCCCGGAGTATTTCTTTTGTGTCCCCCATAGGCATCCGGCGCAACCGGCGCAAGAGGTGCTCGGAGCGAGCAGGATGGGGGAAAAGAGACGAGCGTTACGATACTGACCTATACGGGCGAACGGTGAATCGTTTCACCGCCGCTCCTCGGAGAAGTAACCCGACGGCGCCTGAGATAACCGACGTTCGGAGAACCTCTAATGGAAGACTCCGAGGCAAAATTAACAATTTCTAAATTTTCTATTGCGTTCAACGATGCCAAACCTGCTATCAGATCCGTAACACTGATTCCCCAAATTCCCATGCCAACCACTCACGCCTTGACTCTTTGGTTCCCCCGCTGGTGCCGTGTCATAGATCAACTTGAACCTGTTAACCAGGTGGACGCCATGTTACCGCTGGAGTCTTCCCCTCGGAGGGGGCTTGACCGACGTGGCAAGAGACGGCTTCCTTTGTTTTTTTGTTGGTTAAAGTTGCCTCAGATGATCACGAACACCGCAGGGGAAGAGATCATCCCGGTTTTTAGCCCTCCTCGGTTAAATTGGTCGTAAGCCTCTTGAGCAACACAGTTAGTCTCTGCGAAAATGCTTCATGCTGATCCTTGAGCTTTTGATACTCATCTGCAATGTTGAGCGCCGCTAACATCGCGACACTCGACTTGGCGGACGGACGCGTGCTTTTGAGGACCTCCTGCATCTTGCGGTCCACATACCCCGCCACATTACGGACATAATTTTCTTCTGCGTCGGTGCGCAAGACGATTCGCTCGCCCATAATCTCGACTTCAACGGCTTTTTTCATCGGGTTTCATCTTCTTCAAGGAATATCCAAGTGATCCAAATGGCCTAGAATTTTCTCCAACCGCTCGCGGATCTCGTTACGCTCGCGTTCAAATTGCCGGATTTGCCCCCTCAATTGATGCCACTCTGTCTCACGTTGTTGCAGTCTCTTCTCGGCCGACTCCTTTTCTCGCTTTATTTTCTCGTGCCTTTCGAGCAACCGATTGATTTTCGCCTCGAGCTCTTCCAGGTTACTCAGTTCCATCGGCCTGTGACGACAAAGTTTCGAAATTCAGTGTAAAGTCAACAACCTTGGTTGTCAAGCTGATTCTCCGGACGAGTCATAAAGCATCCGGCTGAGATTGGCGCGGTCTTTTTTGCCGCCATGTTCCCGACTTTGCTGGTAAACCTTTGCACCGGGCCGGCGTCTAACCGTACTGAAATCGTGCCGCAGCATGGCCTACTTATGGAAGACGCGAGCAAGGAGTCGCAGGACTGGAACGAATCCCGGGAACATCGTAAACTCTATCGGGGATGGATCGAGCCAGAGCGTGACCTGAGAGAAGACGTTCGGGAGCAGCGGCCTTGATCTCGACGGCATTATCGGCGAACGTTCTGGAGCGAAGCGCAGCGGGCTTTTGCCCGACGCTCGCGGGCAACCAAGAACGGCGCATGATATCCAGGCCTGAAGAGATTGGCGATGACGAGTTGGTAATTTCCGCTCAGGCAGGCGAGCGCGAAGCGTTCGAGGTTCTAGTGGAACGCTATAAGCAAAAGGCCTACCGGATCGCATTCGATTTTACCCGCGACCGCGAAGAGGCCAAGGATCTTTCGCAGGAGGCGTTCCTGCAGGCCTTCAGTCATCTCCATGGATTCGACCGGCGCGCGAGCTTCTACACTTGGTTTTATCGAATTCTCGTCAATCTTTGTCTCGACTACCGGCGCCGCAAAGGAAGAGTCGCATGGGAATCTCTGGACGAGAGAACCGAAAAAGGCAACGGGTTGGAAAAAATACCTAATCCCGGTCCGTCCCCCGACCAAGAGGCGATGAGGGGTGAACTGTCGCGCCATATCGGAGCCGCGCTGGCCACCTTGCCGCCCAAACAGCGCGCGGTCTTCTTGTTGAAGAACCACCAGGGACTCTCGATCAGTGAGATCGCCGCCGTCATGAAGACCGCCGAAGGAACGATCAAGGCCCATCTGCATCGCGCGGTAATGGCGCTGAGAGAAAGACTCACGGAACTCGCATAGGAGGAGGCCGACATGGCTGAAAGAAAAGATTCATTGCCCGGCGCCTGTAAGGATTTCGAACAGGACCTGGTTCTCTATCACTATCAAGACTGTAGCGGAGCAGAGCGCCAGAGAGTCGAATCGCATCTTGACAGCTGCGCCTCGTGCCGCGGTTTTTTGCAGGAGCTGCGAAGCTTGCTCCCCGCGACGGTAGAATCGGATGAGCCTTCGGCGGCCTTTTGGCAGAACTACAGCCGGGAGATGCGAGTAAAGCTCGCAGCGCAAGAGGAAAAGAGCGGTTGGTGGCCGGCGATTTCCTCCTTTTTCCGTCCCTGGCCGGTGCCGGCCGTGGCGACGGCTTTGATTTTGGCGCTGGCGGTGACTCTCACGTTCACTCGAGGACGGTGGTTCCCGGTTAAGTCCGAAGATCCCGAAGTTTTAGAGATGGCGTCCAACGCAGACTTTTTTAAATCACTCGACTTCCTCGATTCCATGGATCTCCTTGAGGCTGTCGAAGGGACCGAGGCACAGACAAGTGAAACGAGTCCTCGTCCTCTGTAACCTGCTGCTTTTCTTGCTTGCGCCGGCTTTGTGTTGGGCTCAGGGGCAGGATCAGTGGCGCTACTTGAGCCCGGAAGACAAGGCGGCGATCGAGCGCAACTTCCAGCGCTGGCGCAATCTCTCGCCGGAACGGCAGGAACATTTGCGCAAGGAATACGATTACTGGCGAAATCTGCCTCCGGATCGACGCGAGACTCTCAAAAAACGCTTCGAAGAGTTTCGTGAGCTGCCTCCGCGCGAGCGGCAGCAGTGGCAGGACAAATTTCAACAGCGCCGGGAGCTTTCCCCGGAAGAAAAGCGGACATTGCGCGACCGCTTGCGTCCGAAGGACAAAAAATCGTACCGGCAAAAAGACCGAGACAGGAATTAAGCGCTAAGCGCTGTAAACCTTTACAGAAAAGGAACGTCTAAGGGATTAGAAAAGGAGGTGTGCAATGATGAAAGCTTTATTGCTAGGTTTGGCTCTGGTTCTCCTCCTTCCGGCCGTGAGCTTCGCGTGGTACCGTCATCCTTACCCCTACCCGTACGCTTACTACTCCTACCGGCCTTATGCTTACCACCCCTATCATCGGTACCCATACGTCTATTATCCCTACCGCTATTACCGGCCCTACGGCTATTGGTACGGATATTGGCGCTAAAGGAGGTTCCTGATGAAAAAAACTTTATCCTGGATTATATTGGCGGTGTCCTTGGTGTCTTTGGCCGGCTGTGTGGTTTATGAGCCGGGATATTCGGGATATTACGGAGGATATTCGGGATATTACGGAGGATACAGCTACGGATATGCTTACCGGCCTTACCCTTACGTGTATCGGGCTTATCCGTACGGATATTACCCATACAGATACTACGGCTATCGCTAACGAAACAACGAAAAAGGAGATATTTTAATTTTTTGCCAGAGCTAGAAAGGAGTCGGTAAGATGAAACAAATTGCAGCGCTGGGTTTAGCAGCAATTCTAGCAGCGATACTCATAGCGCCGACGCCGAGCTTCGCGGGCTGGAGACCTTACTACGGCCGCAGGGTCGTAATCCATCACGGTTACGGTTGTTGCGGTGGCGCGGCGATTGCGGCTGGGGTTCTTGGCGGCATCGCGACGGGCATTTTCTTGGATCGGGTATTACTCCCGCCACCGGCTCCCGTGGTGGTCGAACCAGACTATCCACCTCCGCCGCCTCCTGCGCCGCGCGACCCGTACGATTCCGGATACTCGGATGGTTACAACCGAGGCGTCGAGCGAGGCCGTTACGAGCGGTACCAGCAGGGCAGAGACCGCGGCTATAACGACGGGTACGAAGACGCTCGATCGGGCCGCTACTAAGCTCACCCAAATCGTCAATCAGGCTTGGGTCGCTTCGCAAGGAGGAGGGGTTTGTGAAGACACTTCTGCTGGCAATCGTGCTGTTAGCGCTGGCGGCAATACTCTCCGGCACGGCCCGAGCCTACGATCCTTACTACGATCCCAACTATTATGATCCCGCCGGGTCTGACTACGCCGCGTCCTACGATCCTTACTACGAACTCCATCTGATCCACTATCAGTTATATCTCAGGTCTTACCCTTACCCGTATCCATACTACGTCGTTCCGGTCCCGGTTTTCTCCATCAGGACGCCACCGGTTGTCGTCGGACCGTCCAGGGCCACACGACCACTTCAACCCGTGAGAGCCCGCGGGCGCTGACGGAGGCAAAATGAAAAGAGCCACGCAACTCATGACGGCCGTCGGCGCATTAGCGATCGCAACGCTGATGAGTTCGGCAATCTTCGCCCATCCCGGATTTGGGCCCGGACGGCTGGGGATGAGGAGAATGGGGCCTCCTCTGTTCGCAGAATTACAACTCTCCGCGGACCAACGCGCGCAAATTCAGACTATCTTTTCCGATGCCCGCGACACCCTCCAGCCTCTGGCCCGTCAACTGCGGGAAAAACATGCCGCGCTAAGAGAGGCGGCCGGGAACCAGCCTTTTGACGAAACGGCCGTGCGCTCTCAGGCTCAAGAGATCGCCGATATGCAAGCCCAGTTGATGGTCGCCCGGGCGCAAGTAATGAATCGCGTGCGGGGCGTTCTGACCGATGAACAAAAGGCTCGCCTCAGCGAGCTTCGCGCCCAACGCCTGCAGCAATTTCGCGAATGGCGCAGAGAGCGCCTGGGTCAATCCGATCCGTCTGACAAGTAGGCCTCCTGGAGAAAAAAATTCTTGAGGCTCCAGACCACCTCCTGCCGTTAGCGTTCCGCGACGAACGTGACCACCCCGTTGACCGACGAGCAGAAGATCACCCATCTATTGAGTCGCATCAGTTTCGGCGCCACGCCGGCAGACATTGAGAAGGTAAAAAGTAAAGGCCTCTTTCCTTATCTCGAAGAACAACTCCATCCGGAAAAAATTCCCGACCCGGTTGTCGAAGAGAAGCTGGTTAAACTAAAGACCGTGCGCTTGAGCAGCCGGGAGCTGTTGGAGCTCTACCCGCCGCCGCAGCAAGCCAAGGCCATGGGTAAAGAGGTTTCCCCGACGCAAGCGCCGCGTTATGTGGTCCTGGAACTACAGCAGGCCAAGCTCCTGCGCGCGGTCTACAGCCCGCGACAGCTTTATGAGGTGATGGTCGATTTCTGGACCAACCACTTCAACGTTTTCGCCGGCAAGGGCGCAGATCGGTGGCTGGTTACTTCTTACGACCGCGATACGATTCGGCCCTACGCGCTGGGCCGTTTCCGGGATCTGCTTTTGGCCACTGCGAAAAGCCCGGCGATGCTTTTTTATCTGGATAACTGGCTCAGCGTGAGCCCGGAAGCAGACGCGAACCGTCCGCGGGGCAATCCGAAGCCCGCCGCTCGGCAGGGCATCAACGAAAATTACGCCCGCGAGCTGATGGAGCTTCATACTTTGGGCGTCGATGGAGGCTACACGCAGAAAGACGTTACCGAAGTTGCGCGTTGCTTTACAGGTTGGACTATCCGCCGCCCTCGAGGCCAACCCGAGTTTCTCTTTGACGCCCGCGCGCATGACCGCGGCGAAAAAGTCGTGCTGGGCGCCCGCATCGCGCCGGGCGGTGGAATGGAAGATGGAGTAAAAGTCATCGATCTTTTGGCGCGCCATCCTTCGACCGGTCGCTTTATCGCGACTAAGCTCGCCCGGCGCTTGGTGAGCGACGATCCGCCCGCACCGGTCATCGCCCAGGCAGCCGGCGTTTTCCGTGAGAGCGACGGCGACATCAAAGAAGTGATTCGCGCGATCGTGAGATCGCCGGAATTCTTTTCGCCGGAGGCGCTCAAGGCCAAAATCAAAAAACCGCTGGAGTTCGTCGCCAGCGCGCTGCGCGCCGTCGGCGCCGAGACCGATGTCTCTCCGGCGCTCCTTCGTTATCTCGTACGGATGGGGGAGCCGCTGTTTCTATCTCAACCGCCGACCGGTTTTCCCGACGTCGGCTCGATCTGGACCAGTCCGGACATGCTGCTTACCCGAATGAATTTTACCATCGATCTGACGGCGAATCGAATACCGGGGACAAAAGTGAAGAACGCGGAGACCGCGGCCGAGCTCGTGGCCGCGCCGGAGTTCCAGAGGAGATAGGAATGGAGTTCACACGCCGGCTGCTGATTAAAAGCGCTGGGCTCGGGCTCCTTGCGTTCGGTTTGCCGCCGGCTTTTCTTTTGCGCGCCGCGGAACAAGAAAAAGGGCCGCGGCAAAAAATTCTGGTCGTCGTGTTTCAGCGCGGCGGCATGGACGGGTTGAATGCGGTCATTCCTTTTAAAGATCGATCGTATTATTCGCTGCGCCCGAGCATCGCAATCGCCGAGCCGGCCGCGGGAGAAGAAAGAGCGATCGATCTGGACGGCTTCTACGGGCTTCATCCGGCGCTCGCGCCGCTCAAGCCTCTATTCGACAAGGGGCAATTCGCCGCCGTCCACGCCACGGGCTCGCCCGATAATACGCGCTCCCATTTCGACGCTCAGGACTACATGGAATTGGGCACGCCGGGCGTGAAAAGCACTCCGGACGGCTGGCTCAACCGCGTCCTTATGGAAAACAAGACCGAGAGTCCGCTGCGCGCGGTCGCGCTCACCCAAAGGCTGCCGCGCATCTTGGGCGGCGCGGCGCCGGCGCTCACCTTGACCTCCATAGAAGAATTTCGCCTGCGCCAATCGCTCATGGCGCCGGCGGTGCAAAAACTCTACGCGAACGTGAAGGATCCTCTGCTTCGACAAGGGAGCAACAGCCTCTTCGCGGCGATGAGCGTTCTCAGAAAGGTCGAGACGGGTCTGCCTCCGGCAGCGGCGGAGGGCTATCCCAATGGACGCTTCGGAACGAGTCTCAAAGAGATCAGCCGCATGATCAAAGCCGACGTCGGATTGGAAATCGCTTTTGCCGAGATCGACGGCTGGGACACGCACGTCAACGAGGGAGGGGCGACCGGCCAGATGGCCAACCACTTGAGAGAGCTTGCCGAAGGGCTGGCGGCTTTTTTTCGCGACCTTGGCGACCGGATGGAGGACGTAGTACTTGCGACCCTGTCTGAATTCGGCCGCACGGCGCGCGAGAACGGCAATCGCGGCACGGACCACGGCCATGCCAACGTGATGTTCATCATCGGCGGGAAGATTAAAGGCGGCAAAGTGTACGGCCGCTGGCCGGGACTCGATCCGGCGGTTCTCTATGAAGGCCGTGATTTGACCTTGACGACGGATTTCCGCGCCGTTTGCGGCGAGGTTCTTTCGCGCCACATGGGACGCAAGAACCTAAAAGCAATTTTTCCCGGCTACGATTTTTCCACCCAACCTCTGGGTATCATCGCCTGAAGCTATTTCGGAGCGCCGATTTTGTAAGACTCCTGCGCGGCTACCTCGGCCCATTTTCCCGCCATCAGCTGGGCGATGATGTTTTGCAGTTGGGCGAGCGGCACGCGAATCTGCTGCATCGTGTCGCGGTCGCGGATCGTGACCTTTTCATCCGCGGGCGCTTTTTCGTCACCGACGGTCTGCACGTCTACGGTCACGCAAAACGCGGTTCCGACTTCGTCCTGCCGGCGATAGAGCCGGCCGATCGAAGCGGTATCGTCGTAAACCGAAAACCATCGCTGCTTCAGATCGGCGCAAATCTTTTTTGCCGTCTCGACGATCCGATCGTTTTTTTTGAGCAGCGGCAGGACCGCGATCTTGATCGGCGCGAGGTCGGGGTGAAAGCGGAGCACGACGCGCTTCTCGCCGCGCACCTCTTCTTGATGGTAGGCATCGACGAGAAACGCGAGCGTCGAACGGTCGGCGCCCGCCGACGGCTCGATGACGTAGGGCGTGACTTTCTGCTTCGTTTCCTCGTCGAAATACTCCAGCGCCTTGCCGCTGAACTGCGAGTGCTGCCTCAAGTCGAAGTCCGTGCGGTTCGCGATGCCTTCCAGCTCGCTCCACCCCATTGCGAATCGATACTCGATGTCCGCCGTGCGCTTGGCGTAGTGGGCCAACTCGTCCTTTTCGTGCTCGCGCAGCCGGATGTTTTCTTTGCGCAATCCGTATTTCTGATACCAGGCGAAGCGCTCATCGATCCAACGTTGATGCCACTCCTCGTCCGTGCCGGGCATGACAAAATACTCGATCTCCATCTGCTCGAACTCGCGCGTGCGAAAAGTAAAATTTCCCGGCGTGATCTCATTGCGGAACGCCTTGCCGATTTGCGCAACTCCAAAAGGGAGCTTGAGCCGCATCGATTGCAGCACGTTGTCGAAGTTGACGAAAATTCCCTGAGCCGTTTCGGGCCGCAGATAAGTTACCGCCGCCTCGTCTTCCACGGGTCCCATGAAAGTCTTGAACATCAGGTTGAACTGCCGCGGCGGCGTGAGCTCCCCCTTGCCGCATTCGGGGCAGGCGGCGCGGCGCTCGCCGCAGTGACTGCAGGGCTCGCCGGCCGGGATCGTAAACTTATTCCCCTTGGTGGCGGCGCAGTAGTGGACCCAGGACAACGCATCGATGTGGTCCGCGCGGAAGCGTCGCTTGCAGGCCTTGCAATCCACCATCGGATCGGTGAAATGGTCGAGATGGCCGCTCGCCTTCCAGACCATCGCGTGCATCAGGATCGACGCGTCGAGTCCCACCATGTCGAAGCGAAGCTGCACGTTGTCGCGCCACCACGCGCGCTTGACGTTGTTTTTGAGCTCGACGCCGAGCGCCCCGTAGTCCCAGCACGAGCCGGTGCCGCCGTAAATCTCGCTCGACTGAAAAATAAACCCGCGCCGCTTGCACAGCGACACGATGGTGTCCATATCGACCATGAAAGATTTTACTCCAGCCCCAGCACGTCCTGCATGCTGTAGAGGCCTTTTTTCTGTTTCACGAGCCACTCGGCGGCGCGGAGCGCGCCGCGCGCGAAGGTCTCTCGGCTTTGCGCGCGGTGAATGAACTCGATTCTTTCACCCAGGCCGCCGAAGATCACCGTGTGCTCACCGACGATGTCGCCGGCGCGGACGGAAAGAAGTCCGATTTCCTGCTTGGTTCTTTCGCCGACGATTCCTTTGCGGCCGCAAACTCCGGCTTGATCGAGATCGCGTTCGAGCGCCGCGGCGATCGGCTTGGCCAGCGCCAAGGCGGTGCCGCTCGGCGCGTCTTTTTTGAAACGATGATGCGCCTCGACGATCTCGACGTCGTAGTCGTCGCCGAGAGTCGCCGCCACTTTGCCCATAAGACTCACCAGCAGATTCACGCCGAGGCTCATATTGGCTGAAATCAGAATGCGCGTCCGGCGCGCAAGTCTCTCGATCTCGGCCAACTGCTTCGGATTGAGTCCGGTGGTGCCGATAACGATCGGAATATTTTTTTCCGCAGCGATTTTAGCGCGCTCCAGCGTAGCCTCCGGAGCGGTGAATTCGACGATGACGGCGGGAGCCTTCAATGGGGGCGCAAATTCAGCGGCAATCGGAACCCCGACCTTGCCGATGCCGGCTACTTCGCCGGCATCCTTGCCGACTTGTGGATGATTGGACGACTCGACGGCGCCGACGAGTTTCATCGCGCGGTTTTCATGGATAAGACGCACCAGCGTGCTTCCCATGCGCCCCGCCGCGCCGCAAACAATGACACCCAACATTTCAGCCTCGGATGAGACCGAAGTCGGTCATGGCCTGCCTGAGTTTTTTCAAATTTTCCTCCGCCATCGGCGTGAGCGGAAGGCGGAGATCACCCCGGCATTTGCCCATGATCGAGAGCGCGGTCTTGATCGGAATCGGATTGGTCTCGATAAAAACCGCGCGGATCAGAGGAATCAGCTTGAACTGAAGCTCTCTGCCTTTTTCCCAATTACCGTCGAGGCAGGCTTGCGTCAGATCGGACATCTCCTTCGGAGTTATGTTCGCGACCGTCGAGATCACGCCTTTGCCGCCGAGGGCCATGAGTGAGTAGGTGAGGGAATCTTCTCCCGAGTAAACCGCCAGCCGGTCACCACATAGCCGTATCACGTCGATCGCCTGATCGACGGAGCCCGTCGCCTCTTTGACGCCCGCCACGTTTTTGATTTCGCTCAGCCGCGCCAGTGTCTCGGCCTCGATCTTCGAGCCGGTGCGGCCGGGAATGTTGTAAACGATCAGCGGAATTCCCACGGAAGAGGCGACTTTCTCGTAGTGCTGGTAGATTCCCTCTTGCGTCGGCCGGTTGTAATACGGAGAAATGAGCAGCGCGCCGTCGGCGCCCGCCCGCTCCGCCCCGATCGTAAGATCGATGGCCTCGTGGGTCGAGTTCGATCCCGTGCCGGCGATCACGGGCACCCGTTTTTTTGCCGCTTTGACGACCGCTTTGATCACATCGTGGTGCTCGACGTGATCGAGCGTCGCCGACTCTCCCGTGGTCCCGCACGGCACGATTCCGTTCGTCCCGTTCTTGATGTGAAATTCCACCAGACCTTCGAGACTCTCCCAATCGACGCCGCGATCGTTAAAGGGCGTCACCATAGCGACCATAGAGCCAGCAAACATTTGCTACCTCCTCATATCAGCAATTTCTGTAGATGCGCGCCAAATTCCTGCTCGAACACTGACACGTCTTCGCCGAAGGCCGTCATGAAATTGACGTTTCGATTATTGGAACGAGCAAAAAGGCTGAAGTATTCGATCACCGCGGGCAGAGATTTTTTCTCTATAAGAAAGTCCACGGCAAGAAATGATTGAGCATAGGTGGCGTCGGCGCCGAGGCTCTTGGCCAAATATTCCCAATCGGAAGAAACGGCCATCTGGCTCAGGGCCGGAAGCGTCCGGTTGGACTTGAGCTTGTAAACGCTCTCAACAAACGTTTCCCTTTCTTTGGCAAAGGTGTCCAGCCCAAGCGACTCGACGACTTTGAAGGCCGCCCAATTGGCAAATCCTTCGCTCAGCCACGAGTGCGGAGAACTGCAGCGCGAATTTCCCAGCGAATATTGCGCGATGTGGGTCAATTCGTGAGCTAAAGTTTTTACCCGGCTAGACCACGGCAAGCGTGAAAGCGACTGTCCGTTGACCAACACTTTTTTATATTTGCAATTCGCCATTGCGAGGAAGTGCGTTCTCCCGGCCGCTTGACTGGGCGTCGACCCCACCTCCGCCACAAACCCGCTCTCATATTCGGCGCGGGTAGGATAAATGATTAAAACAGCCTCAACGCGGGGAAGCTTTAACTCCTCCACCATGACGTATGCGATAGCCTTCGCCGCATTCTGGTAGTCGTGTCGATCCGCGGACGGCCTGACGGTCGCCGGCTCGTAGGAAACCGGGATCACCTGCTGCGTGATAGTGCATCCGGCCAGGAGAACTATGGTCAAAGCATATTGAAATAAGCGGCGCATACCCCGTCACGCTGGCTGAAATAAATAGATCAAATCTCCACCGTTCCGCGAAATACCTCCTCGGCGCCACCCGTCATATAGACGCGATGGTCGTCGCGCCAGTCGATCAGCAAATCGCCGCCGCGGAGGTGAACCGTGACTTTCCTGCCGTGCCTTTTGGTCAAAGCGCCGGCCACGGCCGCGGCGCAGGCGCCGGTGCCGCACGCCCAGGTCTCTCCGGCGCCGCGCTCCCAGACGCGCATGCGAATCTCTTCGGCGCCAAGCACCTTGACGAACTCGGTGTTGACGCGATTGGGGAAAAATACATGACGCTCGAAGCGGGGCCCAATTTTTTCGAGATCCAAACGATCCGGCTCGTCGGAGTAAACCACGCAATGCGGATTCCCCATCGAGACGCAAGTGACTTTGTAAGTCGTGCCATCGACGTCCAAAGGGTAATCGATGATTTTACCGTCGGCGTTGACCGGGATTTTTCGGCCCGCGAGGATCGGCTCGCCCATATCGACCTCGACCAGATCGCCGATCAGCCGCGGCCGGATGATTCCGGCGAGCGTCTCGACCGCGAGCTCTTTTTTTTGCGTCAGGCCATGGTCGTTCACGTACTTGGCGAAGCAGCGGATTCCGTTGCCGCACATCTCCACCTGCCCGCCGTCGGCATTGTAAATCTCCATCTTGAAATCACCGATTTTGGATGGATGGATCGTGAGCAATTGATCGGCGCCGACGCCGAATCTCCGGTCGCAGAGCTTCTTGGCAAGCTTTGTGAGGTCGCGCTTCTCGCCGCTCAGGCAATCGATAAAGACGAAATCGTTGCCGCAACCGTGCATCTTGGTGAACTGAAGCTCGGCCATTTCAACCCTTGAACTTTGAACCTTGTACCCTGAACTCTATTGTAGCACCGGTGGGATCGTTTCGCCTCTGACGAGATCGTCCAAGCTCTCTCTTTGCCGGACCACGTAGAACTTATCCCCGTCGACGAGAACTTCCGGCGGCTTGGGATGGGCATTATAGTTGGACGCCATCGTGAAACCATAGGCCCCGGCGCTCATCACGGCTAGAAGATCTCCCGGCTTGGGCCGCGGGATTTCCCGGTCCTTGGCGAAGAAATCTCCGCTCTCGCAAATCGGCCCGACGACGTCGGCGACGATCGTCTCGCCGTTGCGCTCCACCACGGGGCGGATCGCCTGGTAGGAGCCGTAAAGCGCCGGTCGGATCAGGTCGTTCATGCCGCCGTCGACGACGACGAATTTCTTCTCGTCGGTCTCCTTCAGGTAGAGAACTTCGGTGACCAGAACCCCGGCGTTGCCAACCATCACGCGGCCCGGCTCCAGAATGAGGGTGACATCGAGGCCGTCGAGCCCTCGGATCAGCGCGCTCGCGTACTCTTCAGGCTGCGGCGGCTGCTCGTCCTTATATTGGATGCCGAGGCCGCCACCGAGATCGAGGTAGCGGATGTTAGCGCCTTCCTTGCGCAGATATCCGGCAATGACCCGGTCGAGATACTCGCGCACCCGGGAAAGCGCATCGACGAACGGTTGTACTGAAGTCAGCTGCGATCCGATATGACAATCGACGCCGATGACTTCCAGGTTCTTCAACGCCAGGGCTTTCTTGTAAAGCTCCGCCGAACGCTTGATGTCGATGCCGAATTTGCTCTTCTTCATCCCGGTCGAGATGTAAGGATGGGTCTTGGGATCGACGTCGGGATTGATGCGCAGGCTGATCGGCGCCCGCTGGCCGCGCGCGCGGCTCACGTCGTCGAGGAAAGTCAGCTCCGGCTCGGATTCGACGTTGAACATCAAAATTCCGGCGTCCAGCGCCTGTTCGATCTCCTCTTTTTTCTTGCCGACGCCGGAGAAAACGATTTTTTTGGCATCGCCGCCCGCCTTGAGCGCGCGGAACAGCTCGCCGCCCGAGACGATGTCGAAGCCGCCGCCTTCTTTCGCGAACGTCCGGAGAACTGCGAGGTTCGAGTTCGATTTCACGGAGAAGCAAATCAGATGTGGCACTCTCGCGAAAGCTTGATCGAAGACGCGAAAGTGACGCCTGAGCGTGGCGAGACTATAGATATACGCCGGCGTTCCGACCTCGCCGGCGATCCGCCGCAGCGGCACTTTTTCCGCGTATAGTTCTCCGCCGTGGTATTCGAAGTGATTCATCAGGGCTGCCAGACGACCTCGACTTCGTTCGAGGGCTCGCTCATCGTATCGTCCGCGACCTTCGAGAAAACGCGATAACGATAAATTGTTTTGGGCTCGAGCTCCTGATCGACGAAGCCGTACTGTTTCCTTTTTTGGAATTTCTGCTGGTCTTCCACGCTGACCGTCGCTCTTAGACGATACGGCACGGGACACTCAGGACACGTTTTGGAAAGCTCCTTGCGGAAAATCGCAAAGGCCGCGAGATCATTCAGCGCTTTGCCGTCGAGATATTTCTCCGGCCGGGTCCAGGTTAGATTGATCCCTTGTTTGCCGGCCTTGGCTTTCAGATCTTTTATCGGTTCCGGTATGGCGCCCTCCGGCGCGCGCAAATCCCCCCGGTTGCCGCAGCCGGCTAAAAGCAGGCACAAGACAACCGGCATGAGGCAAGCGAAGAAAATTCCGAATTGGGACTTACTTTTGCCTTTTTCCCTTTTCAGCCGAAGGCTGATCCGCCAATCGTGGTGGCGGAGCCTTTTGCCTTTCATTCTCATATCCCCATCTCCCTCAGCCGGCGCTTCACGTTGGCCGACGCAGTTCCGCCCTCCGATCGGCGCCGGTCCACGGCTGCCCGAGGAGTCAAATAAGCATAGACGTCGCGCTCGAACTTGGGCGAGAAGCGTCTCAGCTCCTTGAGCGGCAGCTCTTCTATTCGGCAGTCCCGTGCGAGACAGGTC
Organism: Binatia bacterium; assembly: GCA_036506735.1. Classification (GTDB taxonomy): domain Bacteria; phylum Desulfobacterota; class Binatia; order UBA9968; family UBA9968; genus JAJPJQ01. The sequence goes on from DASXRG010000289.1 coordinate 15,490, forward strand.
CGGACGATCTTGCCGACCAAAGCATGGGCGGATCGGAAAGGCATGCCACGGGAGACGAGATAATCCGCCAGATCGGTCGCGTTCATCAGGCCGTCTTGAGCGGCCGCGGCCATCCTTTCTTTTTTGATTTTGATCTCTCCCGCCAGGCCGCGCATGACTTCGAGGCTCGCCTTGACCGTATCCACCGTATCGAACAGCGGCAGCTTGTCCTCCTGAAGGTCCCGGTTGTAGGCGAGCGGCAGACCCTTCATGATCGTCAGCAGCGCCTGCAAATTGCCGAAGATCCGTCCGGCCTTGCCGCGAATCAACTCCGGCACATCGGGATTCTTTTTTTGCGGCATCATCGAGCTGCCCGTGCAGTAGCGGTCCGGCAACTCGATAAAACCGAATTCCGTACTAGACCATAACACCCATTCCTCCGCAAGACGGCTCAAGTGAACGAAGAGAATCGCCGCGGCGGCGAGAAATTCCAGCACGAAGTCGCGATCGCTGACGGCGTCGATGCTGTTGCCCGAGACGCGCGGAAAGCCGAGCAGCCGGGCGACGTAGCGCCGGTCGATCGGCAAGGTCGTGCCGGCAAGCGCCCCGGAGCCGAGCGGGAGGACGTTGACCCGCTCCAGGCAATCGATCATCCGCGCGCTGTCGCGCTCCAACATCTCGACGTAGGCGAGCAGATGATGCGAGAAGAGCACCGGCTGGGCCCGCTGTAGATGGGTATAGCCCGGCATGATGACCTTGAGATATCGCTTGGTCAGGCGCGCGATTTCTTTTTTCAGGCGGTCGAGCGCGACGAGAATGTTTTTCAACTCGTCGCGGAGATAGAGGCGCATATCGAGCGCGACCTGGTCGTTGCGGCTCCGCGCGGTGTGGAGCTTCTCGCCTACCCTGCCGATCCGCTCGATCAGCCGACGCTCGATGTTCATGTGAATGTCTTCATCCGCCGCGGAGAAACGAAATTTTCGCTCCTCGATCTCTTTTTGAATCGATTCAAGCCCGCGCACAATGCGCCGCGCCTCGCGGGGCGAGATGATGCGCTGGCGCCCCAGCATTCTGGCGTGCGCGATGCTGCCGGCGATGTCGTGGCGGTAAAGGCGCGCGTCCACTTCGATCGAAGCGGTGAAGGACTCCACCGTTCCGGCCGTGCGGCCGGCAAATCGGCCACCCCAGAGCTTTTTCCCCGCCCCTCTCATAGAAACTTTCATTCCATCCCCTAGGCGTTAGGCGTGAAGCGTGAAGCGTGAGAAAAAACAGAGAAGAAATCTTGCATTCTCTTACTAATTGCTTGTTGCCTCGCGCCTCGCCCCTTTTTTATTCTTTCAGTTGCCGCAGCCGCCGGAGCCGCAGGCGCAACGCGTTCAGCCGGATGAAGCCCTCGGCGTCCGCCTGATTGTACCCCTCTCCCTCCTCGAACGTCGCTATCTTCGGATCGTAGAGCGACAGCTCCGACTTTCTCCCCGCCACGGAGACGCTTCCTTTGTAGAGCTTCAGACGCACCTGGCCGCTCACGTTTTTCTGCGCGGCGTCGATCGTTTGCTGGAGCACCTCGCGCTCGGGCGAGAACCAGTAACCGTAGTAGATCATCTCCGCGTAGCGCGGCACCAGCGAGTCGCGGAGTCTGAGCACTTCGCGATCCATCGTGATCGATTCGAGCGCGCGGTGCGCGACGTGGAGCAAGGTTCCGCCGGGAGTTTCATAGACCCCGCGCGACTTCATGCCGACGTAGCGGTTTTCGACCACGTCGGCGCGCCCGACGCCGTGCTGTCCGCCGAGTTGGTTCAATTCCTCAAGCAGCCGCGCCGGCGATAGTTTTTTTCCGTTCAGCGCCACCGGGTCGCCGCCGGCATATTCGACCTCCACGTACGCCGGCTTGTCGGGCGCCTGCTCGGGCGCGCGCGTCCAGACGAACATGTCGGCGGGCGGCTCGCTCCAGGGGTCTTCCAAAATCCCGCCCTCGTAGCTGATGTGAAACAGGTTGCGGTCCGTGCTGTAAGGCTTCTCCTTGCTGACCGGAACCGGAATGCCGTGGCGCCCGGCGTAGTCGACGAGCTTTTTCCGCGAGTCGAGATCCCAGATGCGCCACGGGGCGATGATTTTTACGTCGGGCTTGAGCGCGTAATACGCGAGCTCGAACCGCACTTGATCGTTGCCCTTGCCGGTCGCGCCGTGGGACACGGCATCGGCCTTTTCTTCGAGCGCAATCTCGATCTGCCGCTTGGCGATGAGCGGCCGCGCGATCGACGTGCCCAGCAGATAAGTGCCTTCGTAGACGGCGTTGGCCCGGAGCATCGGGAAGACGTAATTTTTTGCGAATTCTTCGCGCAGGTCGTCGATGTGAACCTTGCTGGCGCCGGTTCTCTTGGCTTTTTCCCGCACCGCCGCGAGGTCTTCTTCCTGGCCGAGGTCGGCGCAATAGGCGATCACCTCGCAGCCGTAGGTCTCGATCAGCCAGCGCAGAATCACGGAAGTATCGAGACCGCCGGAGTACGCGAGCACGACTTTTTTTACTTTCATCTTTTGACTGCCGGTCTTCATCGCCGCGATTTCTTTCCCTTGAACCCTTTGATCGCCCAGATCATGATCGCCTTCTGGACGTGCAGACGGTTTTCCGCTTGATCGAACACGATCGATTGCGGACCGTCCAGGACCTCATCGGTGATCTCTTCGCCTCTGTGAGCCGGCAGGCAATGCATAATCACGGCGTTCTTTTTCGCCAGGGCAAGCACAGCCTGGTTCACTTGATAGGCTTGGAAAGCTCGGCGTCTCTTTTCAAATTCCCTCTCTTGCCCCATGCTGGTCCACACGTCGGTGTAGATCGCGTCCGCATCACGCACCGCCGCCTTGAGGTCATGGGTAATATTGACTTTGGCGCCGTGTTGTTTCGCCGCGCGCGTGATTTCCGGGTCGGGCTCGTAGCCCTCCGGACAGCCGACGGAGAACGAGAACGAGAATTTTTCCGCCGCCTGCATCCAAGTGTGGACCATGTTGTTTCCATCGCCGAGGAAAGCGATCTTCAAGCCTTGGAGGCCTTTCTTATGCTCCAACAGCGTCAGACAATCCGCGAGAACCTGGCACGGATGGAACAGGTCCGTCAGGCCGTTGATCACGGGGATCGTCGCATGAGCGGCGATGTCTTCCAAAGTCTGCTGCGAGAATGTGCGCATCACGATCAGGTCGACCCAGCGACTCAAGTTACGGGCGCAATCGGCGGCGGTCTCCCGCACCCCCAGTTGGATCTCTCCCGGACTCAGAAAGACAACGTTGCCGCCCAGCTGGAACATGCCGGTCTCAAAACTCACTCTCGTCCTGAGGCTGGGTTTCTCAAAAATAAGCGCCAGCGTCTTACCCGCCAGCAGGCGATGAGCACGACCGTTTTTCTGTTGGCGCTTGAGCGTCTGCGCCAGCGAAAAAATCCTGAGGATTTCTTCTCGACTGAGCTCTTTCAAACTCAGCAGATCTCTTTTCTTCATAGAAACAAGTCGACTCTCCGATAGATCATTCGCGCGCGAGAACCCCTTCCAGAATCGCCAGCCCCTGCTCGATCTCTTTTTTCGCGATGGTCAACGGCGGAATAAAGCGCAGCACCTTGTGCGCCGTGCAATTGATGAGGAGGCCCGCTTTCAAGCAATCCTCGACGATCTTACCGCCGTCCTGCTCCAGCTCCATTCCCAGAATGAGCCCTTTGCCGCGGATCTCGCGAATGAAGCGAAAGCGCTCTTTCATTTCCTCCAGCCGGTCGAGCAGAAAACGTCCCATGTGGACGCAGTTTTTGAGCACGCCGCCCTGGATAAGAGTCTTGAGCACGGCCGCGCCGACGCTGCAAGCCAGCGGATTCCCGCCGAAGGTGGAAGCGTGCGCGCCGGGAACAAAACTTCGCGCGACTTTCTCTTTGGCCAGCATGGCGCCCAACGGCAAGCCTCCGCCGAGCGCTTTGGCCAAAGTCATGACGTCCGGCTCCACGCCGAAATGCTGATAGGCGAAGAGCTTGCCCGTACGTCCCATTCCCGACTGCACCTCGTCGAAAATGAGCAGAACCTCCCGTTGATCGCACAGCTCGCGCAAACCCGGTAGATAGTTTCTATCCGGAACGACCACCCCTCCTTCGCCCTGGATCGGCTCGACCAGGATGGCGACCGTTTTCTTTTCGTCGATCGCCTCTTCCATCGCGCGCAAATCGTTGTAAGGCACCTGGCGGAAACCCGTCGGCAGCGGATCGTAGCCGGCGCGCACCTTTTCCTGACCCGTGGCGGTGAGGGTCGCCAACGTCCGCCCGTGGAAGGAGTTGTGGGTCGAGAGAACCTCGTATTTTCCTCCGAGCCATTCGGCGCCGTAGCGCCGCGCGAGCTTGATCGCCGCCTCGTTGGCTTCCGCTCCGCTGTTACAAAAAAACACCCGCTCTGCGAACGACCGGCGGCACAGCTCGCGCGCCAGCTCGGATTGCGGCGCGATGTGATACAGATTGGAAACGTGGAGCAGCTTCGCGGCCTGCTGCCGGATCGCGCGCGCCACCGCCGGATGGTTGTGGCCGAGGCCGTTGACCGCAATGCCGGCGACAAAATCGAGATACTCTTTGCCGTCGGCGTCCCAAACCCGCGCGCCTTTTCCGCGCACGAGGGCGATGGGAAAACGGGCATAAGTGTTGGCGACGTAGCGCTCGGTCAGCTTGACGATCTGTTTGTTGTTCATAATTTTTTTAAGCGATCAGCAATCGCTTTCAACGCTCAGCTAAGAATCGGAATGTTGTTGGGGCGGTGATAGCCTCAGCCGGAGGCTGATCCGCCTCCGGCGGAGACGGCTGATGGCCGAAGCCTACTTCCTGACGACCTCTGTCCCCACCCCGGCCTTGGTGAAGATTTCGAGCAGGATGGCGTGCTTGACGCGGCCGTCGATGATGTGGGTTTTGACCACGCCGCCCTTCAACGCCTCGATGCAGCATTCCACTTTAGGTATCATCCCTTCGCCGACCACTCCGTCTTCGATGAGCTTGCGCGCCTGGTTGGTTTTGAGCGTGCTGAGAAGTTCTCCCTTTTTGTCCTTCACCCCTTCCACGTCGGTCATCAACAACAACTTTTCCGCTCTCAACGCCTCGGCGATCTGACCCGCCACCAGATCCGCGTTGATGTTGTAGGTCTCGCCTTTCTTCCCCACGCCGACCGGGGCGATGACCGGGATGAACTTGTTTTCATCCAGCGAATTGATCACCGTCGGATCGATGCCCACGATCTCGCCGACCATCCCGATGTCGACGGTCTCCGGCGGCTCGCCGTTCGAGCTCACCGCCATGTTCATCTTGCGCGCCAGGATGAGCTGGCCGTCTTTGCCGCTGAGCCCGACCGCCATGCCGCCGTGTTGGTTGATGAGGGTCACGATCTCTTTGTTGATCTTGCCGACCAGGACCATCTCGACGACGTCCATCGTCTGCTGATCGGTGACTCGCATGCCGCGGACGAATTGCGACGGCGTGCCCATCTTTTTCAGCATTTCGTTGATCTGCGGGCCGCCGCCATGCACGACGACCGGGTTGATGCCGACGTATTTGAGCAGCACGACGTCCTGGGCGAAGCTGTCTTTGAGCTCCTCGTCGGCCATGGCGCTCCCGCCGTATTTGATGACGAAGGTCTTGCCGTAGAAACGCCGGATGAACGGCAGCGACTCCATCAACACTTCGGCCTTCTCGATAAATTTTTCCATCAGCTCACCGCTACAAGATATAGCGCGATAGATCCTCGTCCTTGAGAATCGGACTCAAGCGGTCGCGAACAACCTGCGCATCGATCACGACCTCTTGGCCGCGCATTTCCGGCGCCGCGTAAGACACCTCGTCCAACAAGCGCTCCATGATCGTGTGGAGGCGCCGCGCGCCGATATTTTCCATCCGCTCGTTCACCTCCGCGGCGATGCGGGAAATCTCCACGATCGCGTCGTCGCGAAACGAAAGTCGGACGCCTTCGGTTTCCAAAAGCGCCGTGTACTGTTTGATCAAGGCGTTTTTCGGCTCCGTGAGAATCCGGACGAACTCATCTTTGCCGAGCGAGCTCAGCTCCACGCGAATAGGGAATCGCCCCTGAAATTCCGGGATCAAGTCCGACGGCTTCGTGCTGTGAAACGCGCCCGAGGCGATGAACAAAACGTGATCGGTCTTGATCATGCCGTACTTCGTGTTCACCGTCGAGCCTTCCACGATCGGCAGCAGGTCGCGCTGGACTCCCTCGCGCGAGACGTCGGGACCGCCGTGGGAAGATTCCCGGCCGGCGATCTTGTCGATCTCGTCGATGAAGACGATGCCCGACTGCTCGACGCGGCGCACGGCCTCCGCGATCACCTTGTCCATGTCGATCAGCTTGGCCGCCTCCTCTTGCGTGAGAATGTTGAGCGCCTCGGGAATCTTGACGGTCCTCTTCTTGGTCCGCTTGGGCATGAGATTGGAAAACATCTCCTTGAGATTGAATTCCATGCCTTCCATCCCTTGCGGCGTAAGCACCTCGACCATCGGCATGACCGTCTGGCTCATCTCGATATCGACGAAGCGCTCGTCGAGCTTGCCCTCGCGCAGCATCTTCTTGAGTTTCTCCCTCGTTCCCGCCGCCCTCACGCTGTCCGGATCCTCGGTCTCGCTTTTGCCGATTTGCAGCGGCGGCAGCAGGATGTCGAGGACCTTCTCCTCGGCCAGCTCGCGCGCGCGCAGCTCGACCTTTTGCTTTTCCTCTTCCTTGACCATGCTGACCGCGAGCTCGGTCAAGTCGCGGATGATCGATTCCACATCGCGCCCGACGTAGCCGACTTCAGTGAACTTGGACGCCTCGACCTTGACGAACGGCGCCTGCGCCAGCTTGGCGAGCCGGCGCGAGATCTCGGTCTTGCCGACGCCGGTCGGCCCGATCATGATGATATTCTTCGGCGCGATCTCCTCGCGCAGATCGTCCGGCACGAGCTGGCGGCGCCAGCGATTGCGCAGCGCGATCGCCACCGCGCGTTTCGCCTCCCGCTGGCCGACGATATACCGGTCCAGCTCCGAGACGATCTCCCTCGGCGTCATCACCGGCGCGGGCGAGGCGGCCGCCGTCGCATCCGGTAACGGTTCTGTTCGAAGATCTTTCATAGGCTATGGCAACTCTTCAAAGGAGAATTGCGTGTTCGTGTAGACGCATATCTCCGCCGCCTGGCGCATCGCCTCTTCCGCGATCGCGCGCGCGTCGAGCTGGGTATGCTTGAGTAAAACCCGCGCCGCCGCCAGCGCGTAATTTCCGCCCGAGCCGATCGCGATCGCGCCGTCGTCGGGCTCCACCACGTCTCCGGCCCCCGAGATTACCAGGGAATTCTCTACATCCGCAACAATTAAAAGCGCATCCAGCCGCCGCAAAACGCGGTCGGTGCGCCAGTCTTTAGCCAGCTCCACCGCGGCGCGCTTTAAATTGCCGTTGAATTGCTCCAGCTTGGCCTCGAATTTCTCGAATAAGGTGAAGGCGTCGGCGGTCGCGCCGGCGAAGCCGGCGATGACTTTATCGTGAAAAAGCTTGCGCACTTTTCGCGCCGTGTGCTTCATCACGGTCTGGCCGAGGCTCACCTGCCCGTCGCCGACCATCACGACTTTTCCCTTGTGACGGACCGCCAATATCGTTGTCCCGTGAAACATTTTTAATTTCAGGCCTGAAACTTGAGGCAACGGGCGGAAGCAACGTTCTCCGCCTCACGCCTCTAGCCCCTCGCCTTCTATGCTCTCGGATGCGCTTTGTCGTAGACCGCCGTGAGCTGATCCAAATTCACGTGCGTGTAACGCTGGGTCGTCGACAGACTGGCGTGGCCTAACAGCTCCTGGATCACGCGCAGATCGGCGCCCCCGTTCAATAGATGCGTGGCAAACGTGTGGCGCAAACCGTGCGGGCCCATGCGCACCGCGATGCCTGCAGTCTTTAAATATTTCTCCACCACGCGCGCAACGCTGCGGGTCGTGATCCGTCCGCCGCGATGATTCAAAAACACGGCTGTCTGCCCCTTCGCCGCCTTGCGCCATTTCAACGTCTGCTCGGCGCCGTACTCGCGCAGCGCCTTGAGCGCGACTTCTCCGATCGGCACGATCCGCTCCTTCGATCCCTTTCCGACCACTCTAATGATGCCCAACTGAAAGTCAACGTCGTTCCAGTCAAGTCCGGTGAGCTCGCTCACCCGCACCCCGGTGGAGTAAAGCGTTTCCAAAATCGCCCGGTCGCGGACCGTGAGGATGTCGTCGCCCCGCACGCCGCCGAGCAAACGAAAGACATCGTCCACGGAAAGAAACGCGGGCAGCGGTTTCTCCTGCTTCGGCGTAGCGATCAGCGCCAGCGGATCGCGCTCGATGCGCTTCTCTCTTATCAGGTAGCGGAAAAATCCTTTGAGCGCGGCGAGCTTTCTGCCGATCGAACTCTTCCGATTGTGCTTCGACAACGAGGCGAGATAGGCGCGGATCAGGTGGACGGTCACGTCCTCGAGCGGGATTTTCTTTTCTCCATTTTCTTTTGCTCTCCGGCCGAAAAATTCCTGGAACTGTCTTAAGTCGCTCA
>DASXRG010000290.1:0-3336 GCA_036506735.1 Binatia bacterium
GCCGTTGATGGAAGCGCTGGGCTTTTACCGCGTCCGCCGGGAGGAAACGACGTGAAGAGACGGCTTTGCGGCAACCATTTCTGCGCCTTCGTTTTCATTCTTGCGCTGCTGGCGATGCCGCGGATCGCCGACGCGCAAAAGATTGTCGTCGGCTGGTCGGCGGTCAGCGCGCTCAATTCTCCTTACTGGGTAATGAAGGACGGCGGGTTCCTGAAGCAGGAAGGACTGGACGCCGACCTCATTTATATTCCCAGCTCATCGACGATGGCGCAATCGATGCTTGCGGGCGAGGTCGCGGTCGCGAGCGTGAATAGCCAGGGCGTCGTCGATGTGGGTCTCCAGGGCGGGGACATGCTCGCGATCGGAGCGATCATCAACGTGGTCGCGTTCTACGTCATGGCGCCGCCCGAGATCAAGCGCATCGAAGACTTGAAGGGCAAGACGGTCGGCGTGACGCGCTTCGGCGCGTCCACGGACTTCGGCCTGCGCATGCTGTTGGAAAAACACGGCCTCGACCCCGCGCGCGACGTTACGGTCCTGCAAATCGGCGACATGCCCGGGATCGCCGCCGCGCTTTCCAAGAGAACGATCTACGCGGCGCCGATGTCCTATCCGATGGCCTACGTGGCCCAGCAGGCCGGAGTGCACATGGTGGCGAATCTGGCCAAGGAAGATATCCCGTTCATGCACGTCGGCCTCACCACGACGCGGAAATTTCTGAAGGACCGCCGGCCGCAGGCAAAGGCGCTGCTGCGCGCCTACGGCAGGGCGGTTCATTTCATGCACACACGCAAAGACGAGACCAAAACGATCTTCACGCGTTACAGCAAGATCACCGACAAGGGCATGCTCGACGGCAGCCTGCAATACGCCTACGATTTCGTCGAGAAGGTTCCGCTGGTCAAGCCGGCCGCGTTCCAGGTGACGTTGCAGGAAGTCGGCAGAAGGAATCCGCGGGCGCAGCAGGCCAAGCCCGAGCAGTTCTACGACAACAGCCTCGTGCAGGAGCTGATCAAGGAAGGATTCTTCGTCTCGCTCTGGGGCAAGACCCCGTGACCTAAGCCCCGTGACCCTCATTCTCAGCAACGACGACGTCAAGAGCGTGCTCACGATGGAGATCGCGATGCGCGCGCTTGAACAAGCCTATTCCGATCTGGCGCGCAACGTAGCGGTCTGCCGGCCGCGGATCGACATCCAGATTCCCACCAGCGACCCGAACAAAATCTACCAATGGGGAACGATGGAAGGCGGCTCGGCCGCCGGCTACTTCGCGATCCGCATGAAGTCCGACGTGATTTACGAGCAGGAATACAACGGCGCGCGGACCCAGGAAAAATATTGCGTGCGGCCGGGAAAGTTTTGCGGGCTGATTTTACTGGTGAGTATCGAGAACGGCGAGCCGGTCGCCCTGATCAACGACGGCTATCTCCAGCACATGCGGGTCGGCGCGGACTCCGGCATCGGGGCGAAGTACATGGCGCGCGAAGACGCGCGGGTCGTGGGGATGATCGGCTCGGGCGGCATGGCGCGCTCGCACGCCGAGTCGTTTCTTCTCGCGCGCAAGATCGAGCGGATTCAAGTCTACAGCCCGACAAAAGCGCACCGGGAGGAGTACGCGCGAGAAGTCGCGGCGAAGTTCAACATCGAAGTCGTTGCGCTCGATAATCCGCGCGCGGTTTATAAAGGAGCGGACATCATCGCCGGCTGCACCGATTCGACCGTGCCGATCATCGTCGGCGACTGCCTGGAGGACGGCACCCACGTCACCTGCATCGGCGGGAAGCCCGATGAAGAGACGCTTAGAAGAATCGACGTGTCGCTCAGGCTCGGCAACGCGCCGGCGCCGTGGGGACTGCCGGAGTTCGGTCTGGCCGACGAGCATCTGACTTATGCCGCCGGATCGGCGCAGCGCGGCGTCAAGATGAAACGGACCGGGAAGCGCGCGCACGGCGCGATCGCCGAAGATCGCGCCGTTTTGCTGCCGGAGCTTTTGAGCGGAAAGAAAAAGGGCAGAACTTCGGCGGAGCAGATCACGTATTCCGAGCGCGGCAACATCCAGGGCGCGCAGTTTTTCGCCGTCGCCGGCAAGGTGTACGAGCTGGCGAAAGCGAAAGGGCTGGGCAGGGAAATTCCCACGGACTGGCTGCTGCAGGACATAAGAGACTAAAGCTGAAAGATGAAAACGGAAAGATGAAAATTAGGAGCACTGACAAAAATCCAACGCAGACGCGGGACCGAGAATAACGCCGATGATCGAACCGCTGCTGACAAACCCCGACGAAGTTAAAGGCATCGTCACCATGGCGGAGGCGATCGACGCCGTTCGGTTGGGATTTCGCGAATGGGGCGAGGAGCCGCAGTTCAATGCGCCGCGCCGGCGCATTCACATCCCGACCGGCGTGAGAGTCAGCGTGCACCAGGGCGGCGTGCCCGGCGCCGGCGCGACCGGGCTCATGACGCACTGCGAATGGGTCAGGCCGCTCAGCGATCACCAGGAATATCCCCGGCTCAATCATCCGGTGATCGTTCTCTACGATGCCGCCGAAGGCGAGCTGAAGGCGATCATCATCGGCGAAATCACTTGCAGCGAGCTGCCCGACAACGTTGCCGTGACGGGCGTGAGAACGGCGGCGACCAGCGCGCTCGGCACCGATCTGCTCGCGCGACCGGACGCGGAGCGCGTGGGCGTCTTCGGTGCGGGCGGCCAGGCGCGCAACCATCTTCTGGCCTTCGCCAGGATCCGCAAGATCAAGCAAGTCAAAGTTTATAGCCGGACGGCGGAGAATCGCCTGAAGTTCGCCGCCGAGATGGCGCCGCTGCTCAACGTCGAAGTCGAGCCTGTTTCGCGGCCGGAAGACGCCGTGCGCGGCGCGGAGATTATTCTCACCGCGACCAATTCGAGCGTGCCGGTTTTCGACGGAAGATGGATCGAGCCCGGCGCCCATGTGACCTCGATCGTCGGCAGCAATGTAGGTTTGGTCAAAGGCGGATTTACCAAAGCCAAGCGGCGCGAGATCGACGATGTGACTCTGGCGCGCAGCGACGTGCGCGGGATCGCGTCGATTCAACAGGCGATTCAGGACGAGCAGGCGGATATCTTCGATCCGGTCGAGCGCGGGGTCATTCGCTGGGAGCAGTTGGTCGAGATCGCGGCGATCCTGGCGGGGAAGAACGACGGACGAACGAAACCGGAGCAGATCACCTTGTTCAAGAACAACGCCGGCCAGGGCGTCGCCGACGTGGCGCTCGGCGCGCTGGTGCTGGAGAAAGTGAAGCAGCAAGGGGGCGGTCAGCCGTTGAAAGTGTAGAGACGGATCTAACGTTTATGAAAAACGG
>DASXRG010000291.1:0-7446 GCA_036506735.1 Binatia bacterium
TATTGTCGTCTTCGCGATTGTGCATCTGCATCGAGATCCGTTTTCTTGGCAACGGCGCGTGTAGGGAGAGAATGGGCTACCACGCTAAGAAACTTTGGCGCCCGTGCTCACCGTTTTTTCCGGCGTCAAGAAAACGACGCGGCCGTCGTCGGATGAGGCGGCGAGGACCATTCCCTGGCTTTCGAGGCCGCGCAAGGTCGCCGTCTCGAGATTCGCCACCACGACGACTTGCTTGCCGACCAGTTCTTCCGGCTGATAGTGCGCGCGGATGCCGGCGACGATCTGCCGCTCCTCCGAGCCTAAATCCACTTTGAGCACGAGCAGCTTGTCCGCGTTCGGATGCGCCTCGGCGCTTTTCACGACCCCGACGCGGAGCTCGACTTTTCTGAATTCATCGATGTGGATCATCTTAAATCGCCTTTCTACGCGCGGGCCGATTTCGAGCACCATAGCAGAAGAGCGGACGCAAAAACAGGCGCGTTTTTTTCTAAAAACCCTTGACAGGCGGCGGCGGTCGGTGCTAACAGTAACGATTATCAATAAGTGAAGGAGGAATTTTTATGGCGAACACCTTAAAGGGAACCAAGAGCATGGAAAATCTCAAAAACGCTTTCGCCGGCGAATCGCAGGCGAACCGGCGTTACCTCTACTTTGCACGCGCGGCGGATATCGAAGGCTATCCGGACGTGGGCGGGCTTTTCCGCGACACTTCGGAGGCCGAGACCGGCCACGCGTTCGGCCACTTGGATTTTTTGAAAGAGGTCGGTGATCCGGTCACCGGCGTGCCGATCGGCAGCACGGAGAAAAATCTCAAGTCGGCCATCGAAGGCGAGACTTACGAGTACACCGAGATGTATCCGGGGATGGCGAAGACCGCGCGGCAGGAAGGCTTCGCGGAGCTGGCCGAGTGGTTCGAGACCTTGGCCAAGGCGGAGAAGTCTCACGCCGGACGCTTCACCAAAGGTTTGGAGCGCATCGCCGGCAAAGATCCCGCGGACGCGGCGAGCTAAAACGGACCGTAGGGGCACGATTCATCACGCCCGCCGAGGACCGAGTCGTCCGCAACTCGGGCCTCGGCACCGTCCCTGAGAATTGTTCTATGACTTTCGAACTCAACAATCCTGCATTCTGGGAAGAGCCCAAAGTCGAGACGGAATTAAAGCGCGTCTTCGACATCTGCAACGGCTGTCGCCGCTGCTATAGTCTCTGCCCCTCTTTTACCGATCTCTTTGCGCGCCTCGACAGAGATTCGGTCGACGGCGCGGCGGAGAAGCTCGACGCCGCGGATCTCCGGAAGGTCACCGATCTCTGCTACCAGTGCAAGCTCTGCTTCAACCATTGCCCTTACACGCCGCCGCATCGCTGGGATCTCGATTTCCCGCGCCTCATGCTGCGCTCCAAGGCGGCGCAGGTGCGCCGGGACGGCCTATCGCTGCAGGACCGCATCTTGGGCCAGGTGGATCGCATGGGCCGCATGGGCACTCTATTCGCGCCCCTGGCGAATTGGGCGCTGGGTAATCGCTTCAACCGCTGGCTCATGGAAAAATTTTTCGGCATCCACCGCGATCGGATTCTTCCTACGTACGCGTCGGAAACTTTCCGCTCATGGTTCACCAAACGGAAGCGCAGCCCCGGCAACGGCAAGACCGTCGTCCTGTTCTACACCTGCACGGTCAACTTCAACGAGCCCGCGACCGGCAAGTCGTGCGTGAAAGTCCTGGAGAAAAACGGGCTCGACGTGACGTGTCCTGAGCAGCGCTGCTGCGGCATGCCGTTCCTCGACGGCGGCGACATCGACGCGGCGCGCAACAACGCGCGCGCCAACGTGGAGTCGCTCCACGCGCTGGTAAAGCGCGGCTTCGATATCGTCGTTCCGGGCCCCACCTGCAGCTACATGCTCAAGCACGAATACCCGGTGTTGCTGGACACCGAGGCGACGCGCGAAGTCGCGGAGCGCACGTTCGACATCTGCGAGTACCTCATGATGCTGCACGGCCAGGGAAAGCTCGACACCCGTTTCGCCCAAGGCGCGGGATCGATCGCGTATCAGATACCCTGCCATCTGCGGGCGCAAAACATCGGCTACAAATCGCGCGACTTGATGCAGCTCATTCCGAACACTCAGGTGCGCTTGATCGAAAAGTGCGCCGCAATCGACGGGACCTGGGGTCTCAAGCGGCAGTATTACGACCTCTCGCGCAAAGTGGCGGAGCCGCTGATCAAAGAAATCCGCGACAGCCGGGCGGAGGTGGCCGTCTCCGACTGCCCGCTGGCCGGACTGGAGATCGAGCAAGGCCTGAAGCGTAAAGCGCTGCATCCGATCCGCATCCTGGCGCGCGCTTATGGGTTCGATACGGAGTGACGGCGGTGACCCTTCGAGATCCTCAGGGTCATGGCGAGCAGACTTTCGAACCATGAAAAGAATAGCGATCGAAGATCTGATCGGGCTCGCCGCGTATGAAAAGACGCGCGATCAATTTCGCCGGGAGATCATCGACTACAAAAAACACCGGCGGCTGCCGGTCGGCGAGCGCGTCTCGTTGATCTTCGAGAACCGCAAGACGATGCTGTTTCAAATCCAGGAGATGCTGCGCACGGAGAAAATCACCGATCTCGACAAGATCAAGGAAGAGGTCGAAACCTACAACACGCTGATTCCCGATGCCGGCGAGCTCAGCGCGACTTTGATGCTGGAAATCGAGCCACAGGAAAAGATCCGCGACGAGCTGCTCAAGTTTCTCGGCATCGACGAGAGAGTCTATTTGAAAATCGGCGACCGCACCTCGATCCGGGCGAAGTTCGAAGAAGGCCGCAGCAAGGAAGACAAGATCAGCGCCGTGCAATACGTGCGCTTCCGCTTACCGGCGGAAGCCCGCGAGGCCTTTGTCGCGGGCCGGGAGGAGGCGCGGGTCGCGATCGACCATCCGAATTACCGCGCCGAGGCCAAGATCTGGGATGCCATGAGGCAATCGTTGATCGAAGATCTCACGGAATAGCGCATGAAGGAAACCCGGCGTCACACCCAACAGTTGAGAGTCGTCTGGGACGCGGTCAAGGACGAAACCTCGCATCCCACGGCGGATCAGATTTACGAGAAGGTGCGCCGCGCCATGCCCAGCATCAGCCTCGGCACCGTTTATCGTAACCTGCAAAAGCTGGTGGGAGAAAAAAAACTCAAGGTGCTGACCCTCGGGCGCACCCAGCGCTTCGATCCGATGGTCGATCGGCACGACCATTTTATCTGCGAACGCTGCAACCGCGTCTATGACATTGTGATAAAGTCCAGCGAAAAAGCTTTCCCCCGGTCCTTGCCGCGCCAGGGCTTCAAGGTCACTTCCCATCAAGTCGCGCTCTACGGCATCTGCAAGAACTGCTCATAGTCATCACTCATCGGAGGGAGCGCCCGGCCTTGACCCGCTCCCCGCACGGCGATAGCATTCGTTCACCTACAGAGAAGCGAGGGGATGAAGATGATGCGATCCATCCTGATACTCGTTGTGGCCTTGCAGCTTGGATTCCTCGTTGCTAACGCGCGCTCGGCCGATGCGCCCGCGGCGCAAAAAGAAGGCCGCCTCGTCGTCTATTCCTCCACCGATTCCGCCAGCGCCGAGCCGCTGCTGCAAGACTTCAAGAGTCTCTACCCTTCGATTCAAGTCGAGTATAGCGATCTCAACACGACGGAGATCTACAACCGCTTCGTCGCCGAGGCTGCGGCGGGATCGGGGACGGCGGATTTCCTCTGGAGCTCGGCGATGGATTTGCAGCTTCAGCTCATCAACAACGGCAACGGGCAGCCGTACGCGTCGCCAGAGATCGCGGCGCTGCCGAAATGGGCGGTGTGGCAAAACCAGGCATACGGCACGACCTTCGAGCCGGTGACGATGACTTACAACAAGCGGCTGCTGCCGCAAGACGCCGTGCCAGCGAGCCATGCCGATTTGATCCGCCTCTTGAAAGAAAAAAGCGCGGTCTTCAAAGGCAAGCTCGCCACGTTCGATCCCGAGAAGAGCGGCGTCGGATTTCTCCTCGCGACCCAGGATTTGAAACAGTCTCCGGCGTTCTGGGATCTCGCCAAGGCGATGGGCGCCGTCGACGTCAAGGTTTACACCAGCACCGGCGCGATGCTCGAAAAAGTAAGCTCAGGCGAGCATACGCTCGCCTACAACATCATCGGCTCGTACGGTCTGCTGCGGCAGCAGAAAGATCCGTCGATCGGATTGGTTTTTCCAAAAGATTACACGCTCGCCTTTTCGCGCATCGCCTTCATCCCCAAAGGCGCCCGTCATCCCAACGCGGGCAAGCTCTTCCTCGACTACATACTCTCGAAAAGAGCGCAGACGACCATGGCGAACAAATCGTTGATCTACGCTCTGCGCAGCGACGTCGAGGGACAGGCAACGGCAGCGAACCTCATGAAAGAGATGGGCAAAGCGTTGAAGCCGATCGAGGTGAGCCCCGACCTTTTGGCCGCGCTCGACAAAAACAAGCGGCTCGATTTTCTCAAGCGCTGGCAGGAATCGCTCAAGCACTAAGGGGAAAATGCGGCTTCCGCGTCTGGCGGTGAGTCTCAGCGTCATCCTGGCGGTCGGCGCGCCGCTGGGACTGCTCTTATACCAGAGTCTGCTGAGCGCGCCGTTTTTCGATCCGTCGGCCCGCTTCAGCCTCGAAGCTTACGAATATATCCTCGCGAGTCCCGACTTCCATCGCGCCTTCGCCAGCTCCTTTCTCGTCTCTCTCGGCATGACGCTGATCGCGGCGCCGCTCGGCAGCCTGCTCGCGTTTCTCGTCGCGCGCACCGATCTTCCCGGAAGACACTGGCTCGAACCGTGGCTCCTCGTGCCGGTTTTTCTCTCTCCGGTTGTGATCGCTTTCGGATACGTCGTCGCGCTCGGCCCGGTGGGCTTTTTTTCCCTGTGGGCGAAGTCGTGGTTCGGGACCGTGCCGTGGAATCTCTACTCGCTCGCGGGTCTCGTCTTCATCGCCGGCCTCACCCACGTGCCGCACGTTTTTATCTACGTCGCGGCGGCGCTGCGCGGCGTCGATCCGACGGTTGAAGAGGCCGCGCGGGTCACCGGCGCCGGGCCGTGGCGCATTGCTTTCACCATCAGCCTGCCGCTCGTCTGGCCGGCGATTCTTTTCAGCGGCTCGCTGGTTTTTCTCCTCGGCTTCGAGCTTTTCGGTCTGCCGCTGGTGCTCGGCGATCCCGCCGGTCTTCTGGTGCTCACGACTTATCTTTACAAGCTGACGAACCTGCTCGGCGTGCCGTCCTATCAACTCATGGCCGTGGTGGCAATCGCGATCGTCGCCATCACGTTCCCACTGGTCTATCTCCAGCGCCGCTTGATGGGCGCCGCGCGCCGCTACGCAGTGATCGGCGGCAAAGGGCGCGCGTTCCGCCCGCTGCCTCTGGGCGCGCTGCGTTGGCCGATGACCGCCGGGGTTCTGTTGTGGCTCGCGATCGTCGTCGTCCTGCCGCTCGCCGGCGTCGCTCTGAGATCGGTCGTGCGTTACTGGGGCGAGGGAGTCGTGCTGACCGAGGTGCTGACTTTGGATCACTTCCGCGAACTCAGCCAGTATCCGAATCTCATTCGCGGCATCGTAAACACGCTCTTGATCGGCACCATCGGCGGCTCGCTCGCCGTCGCGGTCTACGCCGTCATCGCGCTGAGCGCGCACCGCGCGCCGGGCTTGTGGCCGTCGCTCTTGGACTATCTCGTCCTCGTGCCGCGCGCGCTTCCCGGCTTGGTCGTCGGCCTGGCGTTTTTCTGGCTGTTTCTTTTTTTCAAGCCGCTCGGGCCGCTGCGGACAACGCTCGTGAGCCTATGGATCGCTTACGCCGTCGTGTGGCTCGCCTACGGGCTGAAGCTCATCACGGCGACTCTGATGCAGGTCACGCCGGACCTGGAAGACGCCGCGCGCGTCACCGGCGCCTCTGCGGGATTGATCTATCGCGACGTCACCCTGCCGCTCATCCGCTTCGGCCTCCTGGGAAGCTGGCTGCTCATCTTCATGATGTTCGTGCGCGAGTATTCGACCGGCGTTTATCTCCTCGGACCCGGCACCGAAGTGATCGGGTCGCTGATCGTTTCGCTCTGGGGCACCGGCGCCCTCGACCTGATCTCGGCGCTTTCGGTGATTGAAATCCTGATCGTCGGACTGGCGCTTTTCGCGGCGCTCCGTCTGGGAGTCAAACTCGATGCCTGAACTGGTGGCGGAAAATGTTTTCAAGCGGCTGGGCGACGCGGAAATCCTCCGCGGCATTTCGTTTCATCTGGATCGCGGCGAGATCCTCGCGCTCCTGGGCCCTTCGGGCAGTGGCAAGACGACTCTGCTCAGATCCATCGCCGGCCTGGAGCGGCCCGACGGCGGAAAAATCGTCCTCGGCGGCAAGGTGATTTTCGACGCGGCTTCGGCGCTCGAGATTCCCGCCGAGCGGCGCGGCCTCGGACTCGTCTTTCAATCCTACGCGATCTGGCCGCACCGCAGCGTGTACGATAACGTCGCCTATGGGTTGCGCTTGAGACACGTCGGCGCGGCCGAGATCAGAACCAAGGTGGAACAAATTCTCGCGCGGCTGGGCTTGAAAGAAATGGCGGCGCGCTATCCGCACCAACTCTCCGGCGGGCAACAACAGCGCGTCGCGCTGGCGCGCGCGCTCGTTTACGGCCCGTCCGTGCTGCTGCTCGACGAGCCGCTGTCGAACCTCGACGCCAAGCTGCGCGAGGACGCGCGCCACTGGATCCGCGAGCTGATCAAAGAGACGCAGGCCGCGGCGCTCTACGTGACTCACGATCAGACCGAAGCGCTCGCGATCGCCGACCGGATTCTGGTCTTGGACGGCGGCCAAGTGCAGCAAGAGGGAACGCCGGCGGAAATTTATGGCCGGCCCGCCGGCAGATTCGTCGCCGAGTTCATGGGCAGTAACAACCGGCTGGAAGGAAAACTGGTCGAGGCGGGGGCGAACCGGGCGCGCCTCGAGGGCGACGGCTGGAGCCTCTGGGGCGAGCTGCGCGGCGCCAAGCGCCCCGGCGAGAAGGCGGTCGGCGTGATTCACGTCGAGCGCGTCCGTCTGGCCGACGGCAGCGGCGCGACTCGCGTCAAGATGAATCTCAAATCCGCCTCCTACCTCGGCGAGCGCTGGGAATACCTTTTGACTTCGGACGCGCTCAAGCTCCGCGTTTGGGGCGACCGGCCGCTCGCGCCGGGCGAGTACTGGGTGGAGATTCCGCCGGACGCGCTCTGGATATTCTAAAATAGACTTGTAACCGGCCAAGAGCGGCGCTAGACTCGCTCTGATTCGGAGGAAAAGATGGCAAGCATCGACCTTCCTCCTTCATCGCAAAAGCGGCTTCTAGAATTATCCCGCCAGACCTTGGAGAGTTTCGTCCGGGGTTCGGCCAACCATGCCGAGAAAATCGACGATCCCCGCCTTTTGAACCCCGACTA
>DASXRG010000292.1:0-8087 GCA_036506735.1 Binatia bacterium
TTATGGCCGAGCCTTTGACCCTGGAAGTTTTTTCCGACTACGTCTGACCGTGGTGCTACCTCAGTACCGGGCGTATTGAGAAACTCAAAAACACCTACGGCTTGAACGTAAAATTCACCCACTTCCCGCTCCATCCGGATACGCCGGAAGAAGGCAAGCCGCGCGCGGCGAATCCCGGGCGCGACGCGCGCATGAAAGCTTTGATGGAGCAGGAAGGGCTGCCTTATAAATCCGACCGCGACAGGACCTACAACAGCCGGCGCGCGCAAGAGTTCGCCAAGTGGGCCGAGAGCAAGGGTAAAGGATACGAAATCAACGACCCGCTCTTCCGCGCTTTCTTCGTCGAAGCGAAGAACATCGGCGATCCGCAAGTGCTGGCGGCGATCGCCAAGAAGGTCGGCTTGCCCGCCCGAGATGCGATGGACGCGATCGACGCGCTGCTAAGCCGGAGTTTCAAACCGGCGGTGGACGACGACTGGCGGCGCTGCGCCGAGCTGGGCGTCAGCGCCGTGCCGACATTCTTGATCGGCCGCTACGCCCTCGTCGGCGCGCACCCGTACGAAGAATTGGAAAAGCTCGTCGCGCGAGCCTCGTGAGTGAATCCCGCCTCTGTAATTTTCTTCTCCGATAGGTTAATTAACGTTGATGGCCAAACCCGAGAGAAAACTCGACGAGACCGCCGGCTCAGGTAAGGTCTCGTTCGAGCAGAAAGACGATGACACACTCGTCATCGGTACCTCCGGCTCGTGGAACCTCAGAGGCGGGCTGCCGTCTATTAAAGACGTCGCGCCGCATCTCTCCGGCGTAAACCGCGTCGCCTTCGACGCGCGCGAGCTCAACTCGTGGGACAGCAGCCTGCTTACGTTTCTCACCAAAGTCACGGAGCTGTGCCGAAAAAATCGGATCGACGTCGACCTTGCCGGCCTCCCCGCGGGTATCCGCCGGCTGATCGAGCTCGCGGAAGCGGTGCCGGAAAGAAAAGGCGCGCGCCGTCACGAGATCAAAGAGGCGGTGCTCGAGCGCATCGGCGACAAGACGATCGAGACGGCCGCCTCGACCGTCGCGACGATCAATTTTCTCGGTGAGATGACCGCCGCTTTCGGCCGGCTCTTGATCGGCAAAGCGCGTTACCGCCCTTGGGACTTTCTGCTGTTCCTTCAGGAGTGCGGCGCGCAGGCGCTCCCCATCGTTACCTTGATCAGCTTCCTCGTCGGCGTCATTCTCGCTTTCGTCGGTGCCGTGCAGCTCAAGCAGTTCGGCGGGCAGATTTACATCGCCGATCTCGTCGCGATCGGCATGTTGCGCGAGATGGGCGCCATGATGACGGCGGTGATCATGGCGGGGCGCACCGGCGCCGCCTTCGCCGCCCAGCTCGGCACCATGAAAGTGACCCAGGAAATCGACGCGTTCGTCTCCATGGGCTTTCCGCCGATGGAATTTCTCGTGCTGCCCCGCGTCATCGCGCTGACGTTGATGATACCGCTGCTGACCCTGTACGCCGATCTCATCGGGGTGCTCGGCGGCGCGGCGATCGGGATCGGCATGTTGGACCTTTCCTGGACGACGTATTATCTGGAAACCACGCGCGCGGTCAGGCTCGCCGACATGTTCGGCGGCGTTTTCAAAAGCGCCATCTATGCGGTGCTGATCGCCTTCTTCGGCTGTCTGCGCGGCTTGCAGTGCGGCCGCAGCGCCTCGGCCGTCGGCGACGCGACCACTTCGGCGGTCGTCAGCGGCATCGTCGCCAGCATCGTGGCCTGCGGCATCCTCGCGGTGGTTTTTTACGTGGTGGGGATCTGAGCGGTGGCGACGGAGCATCTTACGGGCAACGGGGCGCAGCCGCACATCGTCGTGCGCGACCTCACTATGGCCTACGGCGATTTCGTCGTGATGCGCGATGTAAACTTCGCCGTCAATCACGGCGACATCTTCATCATCATGGGCGGCAGCGGCTCGGGAAAAAGCACTCTGCTGCGCCACATGATCGGCCTCGAAGAGCCGGCGCGCGGAGAAATATTTTACGAAGGCGAAAATTTCACCCAAGCGGACGCGGCCAAGCGGCAAGAAATACTCCGGAAAGTCGGCGTGCTGTTTCAGACCGGCGCGCTCTGGAGCTCGATGACCCTGGCGGAAAATATCGGCCTGTTGCTCGAAGACAACACCGATCTCGGACCGGCGGAGATACGGGAGGTGGCGTCGCTGAAGCTCGCGCTCGTCGGCCTCAAGGGATTCGAGGATTATTATCCGTCGGAGATCAGCGGCGGGATGCAAAAACGCGCCGGCCTCGCGCGCGCGATGGCGCTCGATCCCGAGGTGCTTTTTTTCGACGAGCCCTCAGCGGGGCTCGATCCGATCAGCGCGCGCCTGCTCGATGAATTGATCCTCGAGCTGCGCAACAGTCTCGGCGCGACCGTGGTCGTGGTGACGCACGATATAGCAAGCATCCTCACGATCGGCAATAATAGTATCTTCCTCGACGCCGACACCAATACGGTCATCGCCGGCGGCCATCCGAGGGAGCTGCTCCGTTCGGGACCGCCCAAGGTGCGCACGTTCCTGACCCGCGGTGAAGAGGCGAGAGTATGAACAAAAAAGTAAGCCCAACCTTGATCGGCGCTTTTGTCCTCGGCGGTATCGCGCTGGTGATTACCGTGGTGTTGCTCATCGGCTCGGGACGGCTGTTTGTCATTTCGCGCGATTTCATCCTCTACTTCGACGGCTCGGTTAACGGGCTCCGCGTCGGCGCGCCGGTAAAATTCAAAGGCGTGGAGATCGGGGCGGTGAAAAGTATTTTGTTGCAGATGGGCTCCGATATGAGCGTGCAGCGCATCCCGGTGATCATCCGCGTCGACGCGGAAAAGATCACCAAGCGCGGCGGCCAGGGCGCCGCCATCACCGATCCGGAAGTCGCCAAGGCGCTGATCGACCAGGGGCTCCGCGGCTCGCTCCAGTTGGAGAGTTTCGTGACCGGCCTGCTCTATGTCGGCCTGGATTTCTATCCCGACACTCCCGCAAACTTCGTCCAAACGGCGCAGAACAGTCCCTATCAGGAGATCCCCACGATCCCGTCCATCTTCGAAAAAGCCCAGGACGCCGCCGGCCGGATCGTCGCCAAGCTCGAAGCGATCGACTTCCAGGAATTGATCAACTCGATAGAAAAGGCTTCCAACGGCGTCAATGCCATGGTCACTTCTCCCGAGCTGAAGGGGTCGCTCCAAGCGCTGCAAAAAGCCATGCCCAAGGTCGAAGAAGCGATCGCCACCGTGCGCGACGTGGCCACGAGCATGGAAAAAGATTTCAAGGACCTGTCCGGCGACTTGAAGCAAACTTCGAACGAGACCCGCGTCGCGGTGAAGCAGGCCGGCGAGACCTTGAAGGAAGCCGAATCGGCCCTGGCCGGCGTCAAAGGCTTGACCGATCCCGACTCGCAGACGTTTTACGAGCTGCAGAGAAGCCTCAGGGAAGTCAGCGCGGCGGCGCGCTCGCTCAAGCAATTGAGCAGCTACCTGGAGCGAAACCCGCGCGCGCTCATCTTCGGCAAACCCGATCAGAAGAAGGAGGAATGATGGGGCGGCCGCGAACTATTCGAACTGTTCTTATTTTAATTCTAATTTCCCTCGCCGGGTGTCCCTCTTTCTCGCCGCAGCCGGATAACACCCGCTACTTCAGCTTGACGCCGCAAATGGACGCGCGCGCGGACGCCAACGCCGCCGGCCTCGACCAGCTTTTTCTCGGCGTCGGACCGGTCCGGCTTCCCGGCTATCTCGATCGCGAAGAATTGGTCACCCGGATCAGCCACAATCGATTCGACGTGGCGCAAAACGACCGCTGGGTCGAGCCGCTGGAAGATAATTTCAGCCGGGTGCTCGCGCAGGATCTTTACGCGCTGCTCAAAACCGAGCGCATCGTCCGTTATCCATGGCCGAGCAGCCGCCGCATCACGCATCAGGTCGAGATCGAGGTGATTCGCTTCGAGCCGGTCTCCGGAGAGGACGCGCAATTGACGGCGCAGTGGACGCTCACCGAAAGCGGCACCAAGCAGCCGCTCGCGATCAAGAACTCTTCTTTCAGACGGCCGGTCAAACAGCGATCGAAGGAAGCCGCCGTGGATGCGCTGAGCGAGCTCTTGGGCGACTTCAGCCGCGAGATCGCCGACGCGGTGCGCGCCGCCGGAGGGCAACAAAAAGCCGCGAAATAAAATCCGGCGTCGAGACGTTTCGGTCACACGCTCAGGATGACCGGACCTATCCGTGACGCCTGCCGTTCGCGCTGAACTTGTCGAAGCGCGGACAAACCTCGTTCGACGGGGGAAACCATGAGCGTTAGAATCGACGGCGGCACGGTAGTCGGCTGGTCGGGAAAAACGCACGAGCTGGCTCCCAACGGCAGTGTTTTGATCGAAGGCGACTCGATCAGCTATGCCGGCACGGAGCGGAAGCCGGCCGACAAGGTGATCGACGCGTCAGGAAAGCTCGTCTGCCCCGGATTCATCAATCTCCACGTCCATTCGCAATTGAACGTCGGCGATTATCTCATCACCGACGCGACCAAGAAGGATTATCTCTCGGCGAATTTTTTCGTCTTCGGCGCGCCGGTGAAAGAAAAGGCCGCGCCCCCGCCGCCCGAGAGCGTCGCGCTCGGACGCGAATACGCGCTTTACAGCGCGCTCCGGAACGGCGCGACGACCTTGCTCGATCCCGGCGGCGGCCCGGGAGATTTGGGCGAGTACGTGGAAATCGTCGGCAAGATCGGCGCGCGGGTTTTTTTCAGCCCGCCGTTTCGCAGCCACGACGTCTTCACCGACGCCGAAGGCCGCCACTATTATGAGCGCCGCGAAGACGGCGGCCGGCCCGGTTTGCAAAGAGCGGCCGATTTCATCCGTAAATTTCACGGCGCGAAAAACGGCCGCATTCAAGGTATCCTGAACCCGGCCCAGGCGGAGACCTGCGAGCCGTCGCTCTTGCAAGAGACCGCGGCGGCGGCGAAGGAGCTGGGCGTCGGCATCCACACCCACGCCGCGGGAAATCTGCGCGAGTTCGCGCAGATTCTCTACCGTCACCGAAAGCCGGTCATCGAGTATCTTGCCTACGCGGGCCTGCTCGGCCCGAAGACGATTCTCGGCCACACGGTTTTTATCGCGGGCCATTCGAAGGTCGATTATCCGTTCGACGACGAGCTGAAGCTGATCGCCGAGTCCGGCGCGTCGGTCGGCCACTGCCCGCACAAGTACGCCAAGATGGCCAACGCGGCGGAGTCGTTCGACCGCTACGTCGATGCCGGCGTCAACATGGGACTCGGCACCGACACCTACCCGCTCGATATCGTCGCCGAGATGCGCTACGCGTCTTTGATCTCGCGCCTGGTGGACAAAAAATACTACGGCGCGCGGCCGGAAAGAGTTTTCAACGCCGCAACAATCTGGGGCGCGAAGGCGCTCGGGCGCGACGATCTCGGCAAGATCGCGCCGGGCGCGAAGGCGGACATCGTCATCATCGATTTGCGCACGACGCGCTACGGCCCCGCGCGCGATCCGATCAACGCGCTGGTGGAATACGGCAGCGGCGCCGACGTGGACACAGTTCTCGTCAACGGAGAAGTCGTGATCGAATCGGGACGCTCGACGCGGATCGACGACGACGAGCTTTATGCGCGCGCCGACGCCGCGGCAAAGAAAGCGTGGGACAACTGGCCGAAGCGCGACTGGGCGGGACGATCGGTCGAGGAAATTATGCCGCCGGCGTTCCCGACCAAAAAAAGCTGAAAGCGGAAAGATGAAAGTTGAAAAAAATCTTTTATTGCATCCGAATTCTTATTTCAGTTTTCAGTTTTCATCTTTCATCTTTTAAAAACGGCATCACTTTTTCCGCAAACATCCTGATATTTTTCAGCGCCATTTCTTGCGGCATGCCGCCGAAGTGAAACGTTCCGGATAAAGTGGCGAGACCGACTTCGTCGCGCCAGCGGCGGATCGTGTCGATGCAGCGAGCGGGGTCGCCGGCGATGGCGAAGCCCTGCGCGAGCTGCGTAGGGATGTCGCGCACGGACAGCAAGCCGCCCACCTTGCGCTCGGGATCGTGCGCGGCGTGCACGTCGAAATATTTTTCCAGATACGGCGCCGCTTCGCGCGTCGCCTGCTCCAGGCTCTCCGATACGTAGATGTGAAACTTTCCCAAAACTTGCGGCCGCGTCGAATCGTGGCCGGCTTGAGCGAGCGCCTCGCGGTAGACTTTGACGAGCCCCGGCAGCAGGTCGGGCGTCTTGTAGAGGTAGGGAAGGGTCATCAGGTTGAAGCCGTTTGCGCCGGCCCAGCGAAACGAATCTTCCGTCCGCGCGCAGCCGACCCAAATCGGCGGGTGCGGCCGCTGTACCGGCTTGGGCAGCACGCGAACATTTTCATAGCGAAAGAATTCGCCGTGGAAATCGACCGGATCGTCCGACCAAGCCTGAAGCAAAATCTGCGTCCCCTCCTTCATGCGCGCCGTCGCTTCTTCCTGGCGCACCCCGGCGCGCCGATATTCGCTCGGCTCGCTGCCCTTGCCGAGGCCGAACTCGAGGCGGCCGTTGGAGATTACGTCGAGCATGGCGTACGACTCTGCGACCTCCAAAGGATTGTGCAGCGGCAGCACGTTGATCGCGACGCCGAGGCGGATGCGCTCGGTGGTTCGCGCCACGGCGGCCAGAAAAGTCGGCGGATGGGGGATCGAGCCGCCGTAATCGCCGAAGTGATGCTCCGTGACCCAGAGATGATCGAAGCCGAGCCGGTCCAATGCCTCCATCTGAGCGAACATGCGGCGGTAAAATTCCGGCGCCGGCCCATCGAGGTCGGGAACGTAACTCGGCAGATAGTGCGCGCCAAACTTCATGAATTTTACGCTTATGTTATGGCTCGTTTTGTGTCAATCTATGGCGTCTCGTGTCGTATCGTGACCGGCTTTCCCTTCGGGCGAGAAAGGCGTTAACAAAACGACGCTGGTGTCTGACGAATTTCAGGTGAATTCCGTCCGTCGTATCGGGTGTTCACCTGATTGTGACCGATAGGCGCAGGACTACAATGCAAGCCCTTAGGCAATACCAAGCGATAAGATAAGATTGGGGGTTTTTATGGCAAGCAAGCAGCCGCAGTCGGCCAACGGCGACGGGCTCGATTCCAAATTGATACTGCAAGCGCTTCTGACCGTGCAAAAGGGGGACTTTTCCGTGCGCCTGCCGTCCGAATGGGGCGGCATCAACGGCAAGATTGCCGACACCCTGAACGATATCTTCCAGAAGATGGGAGACACCACGAGCGAGATCGAGCGGGTCAGCCTCGTCGTCGGGAAAGAAGGCAAGCTCTCGCAGCGGGCGGCGCTACCCGGCGCCCGAGGATCGTGGAAGGCCAGAATCGAAGCGATCAATAGTTTGATCGACGACCTGGCGCGTCCCACCAACGAAATGGCGCGCGTCATCGGCGCCGTCGCCAAGGGCGATCTCACCCAGACGGTCGCTTTGGAAGCCGAAGCGCAACCCTTAAAAGGACAATTCCTGACCGCCGCGAAAACCGTCAACGCGATGGTCAAGCAGCTCGAAACTTTCGCGGCCGAGGTCACGCGCGTCGCGCGCGAGGTCGGCACCGAAGGAAAGTTGGGCGGGCAGGCGATGGTGCGCGGCGTTGCCGGCACCTGGAAGGACCTGACCGACAGCGTCAACCTGATGGCGGGCAACCTGACCGACCAGGTCCGTAACATCGCCGACGTGACCATCGCCGTCGCCAACGGCGACCTGTCGAAGAAAATCACCGTGGATGTGCGCGGCGAGATCTTGCAGCTGAAAGAAGCGATCAACACGATGGTCGATCAGCTCCGGAGCTTCGCCTCCGAGGTCACGCGCGTCGCGCGCGAAGTGGGCACGGAGGGAAAGCTCGGCGGCCAGGCGGTCGTCCCGGGCGTCGCCGGAACTTGGAAAGATTTGACCGACTCGGTCAACGCGATGGCGAGTAACTTGACCGGCCAGGTCCGTAACATCGCGGATGTCACCATCGCCGTCGCCAACGGCGACCTGTCGAAGAAAATCACCGTCGACGTCAAAGGCGAAATCTTACAGTTGAAAGA
>DASXRG010000293.1:0-16645 GCA_036506735.1 Binatia bacterium
CGGGCGGCTTCGTTGAAGTCGGATTCCACCTTCACCACCGCGCGCACCAGGGCCGAGTCCACGCCATAACGCTGCGACGACGACGAGATCAAACCGTCGAAGCGGGCTGGATCTCCCGACGACGACCATGTCTGAGTCGTGCGTGCCGTCCTGTGACCGATCAACACCTGGCAGCCCGACCGTGTGGGGCTGTCGGTGAAGAGAACGTTGCCTTCGGGATCCTTGCACTGATAGATATCCGCCCGGGCCTCCGCAAACAAAAACGCCAGTGCCAGGGCGATCAACGAGGGAGAGAGTAACCGTTTTTGAAGCAGGGCCGACATGCCAGCCGCCTACGATACGTTTTTATTGGGTTTCTGTCAATCCGTTACACTTCTGAGGTCTTTTCTTGAAACAGGAGAGAGAGCAACCTATATGCCAGCGCGTAAGTCACCGAATTTGAAGAGCAGACCGAAGCAAGCTGGCGCATTTTCTGTGCATGCTTGACGGAAATTGGAAACACTCGATGCAAACTTTGACCGCTTTAGGCCGTAAGATGAGGGAAGAAGCCCCCGCAGGCAAAACTAAAGGGCAACGCAAGAGCGCGTTTTGATGATGAGGAAAACGTCAGCGCCGCTTCTGAGTCCCAGCCGCTCGACGGCCGATGAAGTGAGCCTGACATAGAAGGAGACGCCCGCTTCGACGCGCAAAATCGACTGCCCTCCCGCCATCTCGATTTTACTCACGACCCCGCGAAGAATATTTCCCGCCGATATCCCTTCGGGCGCCTTGGTCGCGACAAGAATATCGTCACCGGAGACCCCGATTTGCATTGCGCGGTTGACCGGACCCGGCACATAAGGAATGAACAGCTCCTGTCCGGATTCCAGCCGCACCCTGCTCCTGCCCCCTTCGGCGTCGGAGTCGATCAGGACCGCATCGAAAACATTTTCCAACAGATCCCTTTCCGATTGCGACAGGACCCTACCGGACATTAAAACCTCGCGCGGAACTCCTTGAGTCACGAGCCGCCCTTCCCTGATCATGACCACCCAGTCCGCCAGGGACAGGACCTCGGTAGGATTGTGCGTCACATAAATCATCGGGATGCCGAATTCATCACGCACACGGCGCAAGTAGGGCATAATCCGTTCTTTGAGGCCGATGTCCAGCGAAGCCAGCGGCTCGTCGAGCAGCAGCAGTTGCGGATGCGATAGAAGCGCGCGCGCCAGCGCCACTCTTTGCGACTCTCCGCCGGAGAGACGCTGAACCGGGCGCTCGAGCAGATGGCTGATTTCCAGCAGCCCGGCCACATGCTCGAGGCCGATGCCGCTGAGCGCCGCCGCGTGATTCCTCCGCGCTCCGAAAAGAATATTTTTCTTGACCGACAGATGCGGGAACAAGGCCGCCTCCTGGGGCACGTAGCCGATGGATCGTTCCTGAGGCGAGAGATTCACTTTGCCCGCGGAAGAAAAAAGAACTCTTCCGTTGATAACGATTTCCCCTGAAGAAATCGACCTCAGTCCCGCCACGGCGTCCAGCATGGAGGTCTTGCCGGAGCCCGACGGGCCGAAGATGCAGGTCACGCGGGCGTCGAACGACGCGTCGACGTCGAGCACAAAATCGGCCAGCGGCATGCGGCATTTAAGAATCATGGCGTCGCCGGCGTCTCATTGCTCGATCGCGCCAGCCGTTCCGCTGCCCAGACCGCCGCAAAAGCCAACCCCACGGTAATCAGCAACAGCGTATAGGCCTCGTCGTCCTTACCGAGCTGGACGGAATTGAAGATCGCCAGAGAAAGCGTCTGGGTCTTGCCGGGGATGTTGCCCGCGACCAGAATCGTCGCGCCGAATTCACCGAGCGCCCGGGAAAAAGCCAACAGGGAGCCGGCCACGACGCCTTTCCAGGCAAGCGGCAGGGTCACGGTGAAGAAAATTTTTGCGTTGGACGCCCCCAGCGTTGCCGCAATCTGCTCTAACCGCGCATCGACTTCGGACAGCGATATCCGGACCGACCTGACGAGGAGCGGAAAGGACATCACGGCCATTGCGATCAGTACTCCCTTCCAGTTGAAAACGATCTCCACGCCCCGTTCGTACAGCCAGTGGCCCAGCGGGCTGCGCCGGCTGAATAGCTTCAGCAGGATAAGGCCGGTCGCCACCGGCGGCATGACCAACGGCAGCAGCACGAGGGTCTCGACGATGCTCTTGAACGGCCACTCCTTGCGGGCGAACAGCCATGAGAGCGCGATGCCAAACGGAAGTATGGCTAGGGTGCTGGCGAGGCCTACCGCGAGGGTAAAGAAAGTGATTTGCCAGGTCTCGAAGGAGGAGAACAATGGATCTTCCCGACGCTTACCCTAAAACAACGAAGCCGTATTTTTTGAACGTATCCTTGCTCGCGGGCGTCATGACAAAATTCACGAAATCCCGGGCCGCAGCTTTTTTTCGAGAGTCTTTCACGACGGCAATCGGATAGGTGATTTTGGGGCCTTTTTCAATCGGCACTTCGTACGCGACCTTGACCTTTCCGGATATCGCGGCGTCCGTTTTGTAGACGAAGCCGGCTTCGACGTTGGCCGACTCGACGGAAGCCAGCGTGGCGCGGACATCCAGTACCGGGACGATCTTTTCTTTCAATTTCTCCCACAGACCTTCTCGCTCGAGATAGCTCTTGCTGTACACGCCGACGGGAACCGAAGCCGGCTCGGCGAGCGCGATCCTTTTCACTTCGGCCCTGAGCAGATCTTTCGGCGCGTTGATTTCCAGCGCGGAGTCGGCAGGAATTACGAGCACCAACCGGTTCGATAGAAGGTTGCGCCGCGAACCCGGCTCGAGGCGACCCTTTTTTTCCAAATCACCCATGGTTTTGAGATCGGCGGAAAAAAAAATATCGGCCGGAGCGCCCTCCTCGACCTGCCGGGCAAGGGCGGCGGAGCTGCCGAAGTTCAGGGTAACCTTGTGGCGCGTCTTTGATTCGTAGGCCTTGGCTATTTCTCTCACTGCGTCCGTGAGGCTGGCTGCCGCCGACACGACGATCTCTTCGGCATGCAGCGGCGCGCTCCAAGGCGCGCTCAAAGTTGCCAACGCCAGCGCAACGCAGCTTCGCCTCACCCACTGCATCGGCTCGGCAACCCGACATTCACCGCGGAACCCCGTCGCCGACCAGCCGATCGATCAGCGGCAGGTCTCCGTCGAGAAAGTCGAACGTTTTCAGTTCTTGCAATTTTGCCCATCGGATATCGCGAAATACTCGGTTGACGATCTTTCCCTGATATTCATCGACGCGGAAGAAGATCAACTCTACCTCCGTTCCTTCGTCGTAACTGTGGTGATGGCGAAAAATCTCCTGCGCCGAGCCGATCTCGATCGCCAGCTCCTCCCTGAGTTCGCGTGACAACGCGTCCGCAATTTCTTCTCCCGCTTCCACTTTGCCTCCGGGAAATTCCCACTTCAAAGGAAACCGGCCCGACTCCCGTCTCTGGCAGACCAGAAGCCGGTTTCCTCGAACGATCAGCGCGGCGACCACTTGCATTGGGGCAGGAAACTATCCGCTTTCACCCGACCGACCGCCGTCGATACCCACCTCTCGCTTGAGGACGAGACAGCTTCCGTAGACGATGCTCTGTGTCGAGCACACCAACTCCCAACCCGCTTTTCCAAGCTCGTTTAGGGCCGTTTCCGATAGGTCGCTGGCATTAAGAATTTGGTATTCGAACTGGCGCATGTTTTCTCCCCTTGAGTCCTCAAATGAGCGCGATGATTATTCGCGATGCCGGCGCGCAGCGGATCCTACTTGATGACTTTATCCGCGCGGGCGAGCATCTCCTGTGGCACAGCGATTCCCAATTGCCTGGCCGTCTTGAGATTGATCGCCAACTCGAATTTCGTCGGCTGTTCCGCGGGAAGCTCATCGGGTTGCCCCGCTTTGGGCTTGCGCCTTTTGAATACTCTGTCGATGAGGAGCGCGGTGTGCCGCCACAGCTCGACCGTGCTGAGCCCATAGGAGATCAAACCACCGGCTTCGGCAAATTCCTCGATTCCCGAAATCGCCGCCAGGCGGGCTTTGAAGCACATGCTTACCAGTTCCGGCAGATGATTGGCGAAGAGCGGCTGAGGCTCAACGAGAAGCCCGCTGTCCTTTTCTCGGGCCATGGCTTCGAAGGCGGCATCGAAACCGCCGGACTTTTGTACCTTGTGGGGTCCGATTTCCATGCCTGAAGACTGGGCCGATTGTTTGAGCTTCTTGAGATACGACGGGGCGATCGGATGAACCTCATGCCAGAGAACCGCAGCGCGGGAAACCTGGGGCGCGATCTCTTTGAGCAACTTGAGCCGCATGACGCTTAAATCTACGGAGAGGTTTGTCGCGCCGGTCACGTTGCCGGAAGGTTTGATGGATTCGGTCCGCGACACGATGACGATCGGAATGGTGCGGGTGTGCCTTCTCGCCGCCTGTCCCGCCGACAATCCCTCCGCGACCAAAAGATCGATGCCCTGCTGAACCAGCTCGTTCGCAAGATCGTCCAGGCGCTCGATTTTGCCGGCGGCGAACCGGGTCTCGATCGCGAACGTCCGGCCGTCGACGTAGCCGCGCTCGCGCAGCATTTTCTGCAGCGCGTCGATATCCGCGGCGGAGAACGAGCCCTCGCCCAAATAGCCGATCCGATGCAGCTCCGCGGCGCTCTTGGTCCCGGCGCCCGCCAGAACCGCGTAGAACAACATCGGCATCGCCAGCGCCAAGCAAAGAATTCTCTTCATCTTCTCTCTGACATCTCTCTTATCTCATTCCCGCAGCAAAATGTAGCGCACGGGTCACGCGCTATATTGCAAGGCCTCTGGAACGAGATTACAATGAGCGTGAATTTACCACGATGAGCCGGCAGGCACAGGCGCGGTGCTGGAACGCGAAGGAGGGTCTGACATGAGTGAGTTGGACAGGAAGATTGTCGAGGACGAGGGCATCGCCGTCGAAATCATCGGCACCGGGCCGCGCTTCGAATTTGAGCAGATCCTGAAGCTACTCAGGAAAGCCAACGAGCTCGGCCTGGAGGGTAAGCGGCTCATCAAGATCGAGAGTATCGGCAAACCCCGGGATTACAAATTAGGAACCTTCATTTATCGATTCATCACGGAAAAAGCCTGACGCGATCGAAAAGCTTTCCAGCTCCCCTAGGAAAATTCTTGCCGCTTTCCATTCTTCGACGGGATATTTTTGCCGTCTTTCCTCTTCTCCGGCACCGTGCTGCCCTAGTTCACATCGGTGTTGCGTCGCGTGGAACACCTTTTGCTTTCTTTTGTAAAGCGGACTGGAGGTGAACCCAATGAACGTGATCCAGGCACCCTTCTACGTTTTATTCGGGGCGCTGTACTTTGTGGGCACTCTCATCGGTCTCTTGATCGGCTCGCTGTGTTTTTTAATCACTAAATCCGCCCCCTTAGTAACCAGGTTCGTAGGAGAAGGCCTCGGACACAGATTGTTGCACCATACTCCGAAGTGAGCCTCAGGTAGCCGCCCAGCCTTTCGGCCCCCTTCTTTTCCAGGCGAAGGCTTTCTCCTTCGCTTTTGGGAAATTCCTACATTTTTGACCAAAAATTCTCTTGCTTTATTAACCCGTCACAGAGTATGTTGGGCACCCCGGATCGGTCCTCGGTGTCACGGAGTATCGATGAGGAGTGGCCGTGGTCTGGTCCGTGCCGAGTACCGATCCGGGAAAAACAAACCATAACCGCGCTGCTCCGAATCAGGCTCATCGCGGCGCGACGGCCACCGCCTTATCGGCCAACTTTTCTTTTAGCCGCTGAACCAATCCCTCGTAGGACGACTGACGGATGACCCGAGCGAACTGCGCGCGATAATTGTCGTCGAAGCTGATTCCATTGACCACGAGATCGTAGACCTTCCACTCGTCTTTCGTCCGATTGAGCAGGTAGTCGATCTTAATTTCGTCTCCGTCCCTCGTCACGATTTTTCCCTCGACCACCGCGTCGCGTTCACTGGTTTTCTCGCCCGTATAAAGGAATTTCTGTTTATCGTACGAGTCGATGTTGTGCACGGACGTCTGCTCCACAAACTCGGTAAAAATTTTCACGAACTCTTTTTGCTCCTCGGGAGTCCGACGGATCCATTCGGTGCCCAGAGAACGCTTGGCCATTTCCTGAAAATCGAAGCGAGGAGAAATCGTCTCGCGCAGCAGCCTTCGCCGCTCTTCCCTGTTGGTCTCTCCAGCATATCGCGGATCGGTCAGAATTTTTATGACCTGATTCACCGTGGACTCGACCGTCTCGGTCGGTCCGGCCGCGACTGCGTTCGACCCACAGACTAGGAGAAGCGCCAAAAGATACGGAATCAAATTCTTCCCGACGTGTAAACGATCCATGGCTAGCCCTCTGGTCTATTTTTTAAACTGTTTTCACCGGCTAGGACCGGTCAAAACCGCCGACTCTGAGCAGCAGAAATGCCCCAGTTCCGCGGTTTTTGTCAAGTGTTTTTCCGTCCGTTCGAGGCGCTTCGGACCAAACCGGTCGCGTCGCTTCCGCGCGGCGAGAACCGGAGTGCAGACCTCTATCGAGACGAACGGTACCGATTGGGACGGGAAGATCCGCCGCGCCGGAAGGTATTGCCTCAAATCCGCGACGGACCTATTGGCCGGTTTTTGGCTGAGGAATTTCTTCGGGCCAGTTCTCGATGTAAACCGGCTCGGGCGGAAAGCCGAGCACGTTGAGATAGAGGTACTCCCTCCAGGCGTGAAACTTCCCCACGTTCTCCAAAGGCACGTTAAAATATTTGCGTAGAAAATTTCGCCGCGGCGGATCGAAGATCGTGCGCGGGCGGCTGTTGAGAGCCTTGGCGTCGATCTCGGCGACCTTCCGGCGAATCGGCGTTTCGCCGTACTCCTCGATCAGCGTCCAGACGTAATCGTGAATCTTCTGCAACATTGCGTCGTGATGTCCGCGCTCCTCCGCGTGCACCACGCGCTCTTCGAAGTCGAGCACCGTCGGCGTCGTAATTTGAATGCCCTGGATGGTGACCGCCGTGCAATGGCCATACGGCCACAGGTTGCCGGAGAGAATGTAACTCAGGAAATCGCGCTGGAGCAATTGGCGATGCTCCACACGTGGGGTAAGCCCGTGTTGGCGCTCGAAGTCGGGGTCGGGTCGGGAATGGTCGCGGCGCGGATCGATGGCGTCGGCCTGCCGGATGTAACCCCAGCCGTGGCCGGCTTCGGTGCCGATATGGTCCGCAAGCAAATAGCGCCACTCGGAATCCATGTCGAAGTGGGAGCAGGCGTAGCAGGCGGCGCCGACCGTGCTTTCCAGCTCGTCGCGGCCGCGATGGCCGAGCCAGCGTGCCAGGAGCTCCCGCTCGGCGTCGTCTTTCGGCTCGCGCTTCGCCGCGTCGAGCTTCTTGCGAAACTCCTCCAGGGACGCGGTGACGGGATTATCTTCGCTGTAGGTGATTTTTTTTCCAACGCCTCTGATATCCGCCATGACAACCTCCGAACCGCTCCCTACTTCGCCGCGTAGAGAGCCTTGACGAATCCTTCCTTATCTATCCGCTCGAGAAGATTCATATCCAAGACGCCGAACGGGTTGCGGTCCGACCGCTCGGCGGAAAGCTTGGTTACCGTCTCGATCGCCTCCCTCGGAACCACAGGCAGGCGCTCGTAGATGGCGACGGCCCGCCGATAGGTTTCTTCGACCGCTTCCGGATCGGTCAGCCGCATGCTACGGCTCAGCGTCTTTTTTGCCATGTCCGGATTGGTTAGCGCAAGCTTGATCCCGTGAAGAATCCCTCTGAGAAACCGATCCAGCGACGCCGGCGACCTTTCCAACACCGCCCTGGAGGTGACCACCGAAGTAAACGGGCAAGGGATGTGAGAAGTCGCCATGTCCATCAACATGTGCAGTCCGGCTCTTCTCGCTTCGACGGCCTCAGGCGCCGAGAGCAGCGCGGCATCCACCACACCGCTGAACAAGGCCTGTGACACGAGCTGTAGACGCCCGAACGCTATCAGCTTCACGTCCTTCAATGGATGGAGTCCGGCGCGCATCAGCAAAATATGGTTGGCTAAGTTCAGCGAGGTGCCCGGCGGAGTATTCGCGATCAGCTTTCCCTTGAGGTCCTTGAGCTGAGAAAGCTCCGGCTTGGCCCAAAGCTGAAACGGAACGGTATTGATCAGGCCGCTGATGATCCTAACCTCAACGCCCTTCAGGTAGGCGTTCAGGGCCTGCCCGCCGCCCACGATGGCAACGTGCAGGCTGCCCGAATCCAAAGCCCGAATCATGGTTATTCCCGCCGATTGCGTCAATTCCACGTTCACGCCGTAAATATCGAACAGCTTCTGCTCCACGGCCAGATAACCCGCCAACTGCGTCGCGCTCGCGCCGGAAAATCCCAACTTGAGAGTTTCGGCCGCGCCGACGACCGCCCGGCCGTGAGTGATAATCAAGGTAAGAGCGAGGAGTCCGAGCGACTTCGTAACAACGGAAACAATCTTTTTGGCTAACATCTTTCAGCGCCGCGCTGCCAAACTCCCGGAGAATCTCCCCAGACAAGAGGACTTCAAACTCGGCCAACATATCGCTATAATCGGCCGTTCGCCACTACGAAATGCGAATTTTGGGCGGTTGCGTTAAACCCTTGACGGATTTTTATTGAAGCTCGTCGTTGCCTTGTTGCTGTTTGCGTTCGTGGCTGAGGCGAACGCTCAGACGGTCCCTTCAGTGATGCAATTGTTTGGCCCCGTCCAGAGTCGGGGAGCCTTGCTGGGCCCGGCCGGTTCCAGTTGGGTTTTTCCCGGCAGCGCGCTTTCAGCGTCGACCAAGATGTTTCCTTTCAACCTTGCCATACATCCCGTGGTCTTCGCCCGGTGGGTGTTCGTTTGGATTCCCAGATCTTCAACCGCTAAAGCGCGGCTGGTCGCGTTCGACTACTGTAAATCGCAAGGCAACTGCATCAACCTGGAGGTGCTTGCGGAGATCGACGGGATGGCGAACAACAGCCCCGTGGTGAACGTGGTGCTCATCACCAGCCAGCTAAACAACCTGATTGGGCGCGGCGAGCTTAAGCACATCGGCTTCCAGATGATGGACAACGGGGCGGCGCAGTGGATGCTGTTCGAGAGCCGGCTGGAGATGAGCTTCCTCCTGCCCTAAAGCGCCGCTATCTTCTCCCGCTATCTCGTTATTTTTGCGGCTTGTCGATTAGATCTTTGATCTGCAATGAAATCTTCTTGGCCAGAACGGCGTAGCCTTCCTTGGTGAGATGCTGGCCGTCGGCTTGAATCAGGTCGCGAGATATATCCTTTGTCGGCTGGCCATACCAGATGGCGGAGTGCTTTTCGGCAATTTCACGCCCGCCCTCCCCGGGATAGCCCAATAACATGGCGGTGATATTTTTCTTCCTAAGGCTGCCCAATATTTGCTCTACGTTATTCTTCGTTTCTGCCGGATCCAGTGAGTTGTGTCTCTTGGTGGAAGTTTTATCATTTGTGCCCGGTTGCACGATGACGATTTTGGTTCGGTCCGGCACGGCGCGGTTCAGGCGGTTTAATATATCCCGCGTCGTATCGCCGTCTACTCCTTCGTTGGCCACGGAGACGGCATAACCTTCGGCCTTTAGAATTTTTTCAAGCTGAGCCGGATACGAATCGGATTGAGCTACCCCCTTGCCGTTGGTCTGACTGGCGCCGAGGGAGACGATTTTTATCTCATCGGCCGCGGCCGCCGGCGCAGCCAACGACAACGCGACTAAAATTGCGGTGAGAATTCTCACGCCGGTTTTCCTCGATGGATGGCAGGCAGCCAAGTTGATTGGCGCGCCCGGAGGGATTTGAACCCCCAACCCTCAGGTCCGAAGTCTGATGCTCTGTCCAGTTTAGCTACGGGCGCCGTGCTTTGTTTTAATTCCTCTGGAGAGTTGACACGAAGGCTGTGCAACTCAAGGTTTATCTCAAGCCGTTCGTTGTCCGTTTGTAATTACGAGGTACTTGTTGACCCCACTTCGGCGGGATGAATGCTTAGGTATTCCCTCACCTCGAGCTGCATTCGGTCGATCTCTGCTAGAAATCCCGAAGCTGCGCCGTGATAGTTTTCGGGATTTGTTTCTACGCGTCGTAGCTGCGCAACCTGTTCCTGAAACCGCGCGATGCGCTCCAGAGTTACCTTGAGTTCCTGATCGTTTGCAATCATGTTTCCTCCACGATTTCGACGATTCCCCTACAAGTCCCGTCACGCTTGATTTGCCACCCAACAATAACCTGCTCCTCACCTGCGATCGCTGCAAGACGGCGCAGCCAGAACACGCTTGCTCCAAAATGCGCCTGCGCTGCCGCATGATCGAAAAGAACTCGAGCCTCACCGGTCAGTTGTCCCATGTCGAACGTGTCCTCCATCAGCAGAAATACATCCACGTCAGCCGGCTCACTCTTGGCGCTGACGAACGACCCGAAAACGACGAACCGTGCCATATGCCCAGTGCTGAATGCGACCGTGATAGATTCGTTCAAGGCGCTGGCCCACCGCAAACCGCTGCCGCGACCCCTTGGCGAAGCGGCGAAGTGTCTCCCGCAGGGTGCTACGGTAAATTCCTGGTGGAAGGTCACCATGTCCTCCAAAAGGTGGAAGTGGATTCTCTCTCGTTGGTGCCACCAGTCACTTTTTACCACAAGTGCTCGGCCGCGGCTAACGCCGACGAACTCGTGCGCATATCGCGCGGGATGTGGCACAAAATTCCCGGCCTGAGCAAGGCCGGCCAAGTTCCGCGTCTTGTTCAACTATTTTTGGCGGTTCAGTTTTAATGAACACAACCTTGGCGGGCGTGAGTTCGAAATCGTTGGCGCGCCCGGAGGGATTTGAACCCCCAACCCTCAGATCCGAAGTCTGATGCTCTGTCCAGTTGAGCTACGGGCGCCGAGACTATCTTAGATCTTCTTCCGCAATCTTCCCAGCTAGAACAGGCCCGGTAGAGTTGGGGGTTTGAGCCACTGCGGCCGTCACTGTCCCGTTCTCTTTCTTGCACGGATCGGCGCTGGCGAATCCTACGGCGTATCCGCCGACGCTGTAGAGGATTCCCAGCAGAGGACTGCCCAGGGCGCTCGCCGCGATAAACCCGACGACGCTGCCGACGGTGCCGCCCGCTCTGGTCCGGTTGAAGCGGCTCGGACAATTAGGATTCTCTGCCTCGGCCGACTCGGGCCCAGCGCCGCTCTGCGCCGAATTGGTCTGCGGCGCCAGACCGCGCCGGCCGCTCGTCGTCGCGCAGCCGGCGGTGATCACGAGACACAGCAGATAAATTTTAGCTGCTCTCATATTGTCTTCTGGTCGCTCGTCGTTGTGTTTCTGTCTCGTGCTTTCTCTACTTGCCTACTACCTACCTCCGCCCGAGGCGGATCCGCCAATCTTTGTGGCGGAGCCTAAGCCAGCTCTTATTGAAACCGGACGACGCGCAGTCCTTTCTCGCCGAAGAAGCGCTCCAGTTCCTTGGGAATCTCGCGGTCGGTCAGAAGCAGCGAGCGCTGCGGCAGGTAATACCCGGAAACTCCGACCGTTAATTTATCCTTGGCGGCGCGCTCGTTCCCCTGAAAGCGTTGCTCGCGATAGGTCGCCGCTTCGCCGATCGCGGCGAGCAGCCGCGCCAGCACGTCGCGCGACGAAAGCCCGGGGAGACCCAGCTCAACGAGCCGCACTCCTTCGCTCTGCTGCAGCGCCTTGCTCAGATCCTCTCCCAGGGCGCGAAAAGAAATCGCGATCTTCTTGCCGCCGTATTCGAACAACCTGTCCATCTTCGCGTCCATGCGAATGCCGTCGCGCAGCATGACCGAGAATTCTCCGCCGTTCGAAAAAGATATTCCATAATCCTTGAGGAACGCGTCGACCAGGGCGGCCCGGTCCGACGGCCAGTTCTCGATCCGCAATGGAGGTTTGTCGCCGTCGAGAGACGCCGCCGTCGGCGGTGGAGCGGAGTTGTTCGAAGGAAGCAGAATTTCTTTCAGGTTCATTCCCTTAAGGGAGAGATAATCTCTGAGGTAATCGGGAGTCTGGCCCGGCGCGTCGGTCACGCTGATGACCAGCACCTGCGGGACCGCGCCGCCTTCATCGGCCGGCGTCACCATCCATTCGCCTTTGATCTGAACCGCCACGCCGTTGTCTTGAATGACGACCGGCTGATTCGACGGCAGACTCTGAAACCCCAAACGAGCCAACACGCCGCTGACCGCCTCGTGCAGCGAAGCGCCTTTCTTTACGGAAACGATCGGCAATCCCGGCGCATCCGCTTCCATCTTGGATCTGAGGCCGGCGGTGATCTTGCTTTGCATGTCGAGGAGGACGCGCTGCTTTTTCTTGGCATCCTGAATGATCGGATAGGAGCCGCGATCGATATGGACCGTCCCATCGCGCAGCGGCACGACCTCCTCGCCTTCGCGGCTGGTTTCCTGACCGAGAACTTTCATCACCGACGCCAGAAGATCCAGATTTTCTTGCACGGTAACTTTTTTGCCGTAGTCCAGACCGACGATCCGCCCGGGCTCTTCCGCCGGCTTCGCCACCGGCAACGGCGCGGTCACGGCCGCTGTCGCGCTCCCGCCCGGCAGGCGAAGCGTTTCCCCGATCAGTAGGGTTTCCCAATTTGTTTTCTCGGGATTGAGCGCCTTTAACTGGTCAATGGCTTTCTGCAGCGCCGCCTTGTCCTGAATGCCGAGCTGCTCCCGCAAGATTTTGTAAAGCTGATCGCCGGGCTTTACGGTGTAGGAGTTGCCGCCGCTCACCCCAGTTACTTTAGTCGCGGCGGCTTCGCTCGCCGCCTTGAGCCCGAGGATCTCGTCGGGCGTAATCGGGATGAACAGAGTATCGCCGACCTGCAGGAGCTCCGGACGCTTCATATTGGGATTGAGCGAAGTGATCAATATCACGTAGCGTTTGAACCGCTTCTCCGACAATCCCCTTTCCTGAATCAGAATCCGCCACAGCGAATCCCGCGGACGGACGACGCGCTCTTCTCCTTCGACGCTTTTGCCCTGGTACTCGCGCGATTTGACCGTCCGGCGCAGCTCCAACTGGGCCGGCGCCTCCTGGCTGTCTGCCGCGGGTTTCTCCTGTGCATCAATCGAGACCAACGGAACGGCAGACAGGATGCCGGCTGAAACACACGTCGCCAGGCGACGCAAAACGCTCATTTTACTTTCCATATCGTCCCTCCCGAAGTGTCCTCGATCATCACGCCCTTCGCTTGCAGCTCGGAGCGTATTCGATCCGCTTCTTTCCATTGTTTTTGTCTGCGGGCGGCCTCTCGTTGCCGAATCAACTCTTCGATCTCCTCGGACGAGACGCCGCGCTGCTCCATCCAGCGCGCCTTCTTGCGGCCGAGAAAAGCTTGCGGCGATTCTTGCAGCAGTCCCAACGCTGCGCCGACTTGTTTCAAAGCGGCGACGCGGCCGCCGAGCCGGATGAAATTCCCTTCGTCGATCAGCCGGTTCAGCGACCGGACTTCATCGAAGATCAGCGCGATGGCCCTGGGCGTGTTGAAGTCGTCATCCATCTCGCGCCGGAAGTCCTCCAATAATGCGGCGTCGGGCTGAGCAACGGGCTCAGCGCCGGGAGCGGCCTGCTCGTAGCGGTCGATCGTCTCATAAATCCGCTCGATTCCTTTTCCCGCCTCTTCCAGGCCCTGCTCGGAAAAATCGATCGAGCTGCGGTAATGGCTGCCGAGAAAGTAGTGACGCAGCGCGGCCGCTTCATGGCGCGCGAGGATTTCTTGTATCGTGTGGAAGTTTCCCAGCGACTTGGACATTTTTTTCTGCTGGATTTGCAGCAGTTCATGATGCATCCAATAGCGCGCGAGAGAAATTCCCGAGGCCGCCTCTGACTGCGCGATCTCGTTCTCGTGATGCGGGAAGATCAAATCCTGGCCGCCGCCGTGAATGTCGAACGGCTGGCCCAGATATTTCGTGCTCATCGCGGAGCACTCGATGTGCCATCCCGGGCGGCCTGGGCCCCACGGGCTCTCCCACGAAGGCTCGCCCGGCTTGCTCGACTTCCACAGGGCAAAGTCCATCGGCGATCGCTTGCGCGCGTCGACTTCCACCCGCGCGCCCGCCTCCAGCTCTTCGATTTTTTTGTGCGAGAGCTTGCCGTAGCCGTCGAAGCGGCCAACCTCGAAAAAAACATCGCCGTTCGCCCGGTAGGCGATCCCTTTCTCTTCCAGGCGCCGGATCAGGGCCACGATCTCGGCCATGTGCTCCGTGGCTTTCGGTTCTTGAGTCGGCGGCTGGAGTCCCAGCGCGACGCTGTCTTTCCGGTACTCCGCGATATAGCGCCGCGCGAGCGCCTCCGACGTCGTGTTTTGCTGATTGGCCCGCTGGATGATCTTGTCGTCCACGTCGGTGAAATTGCGCACGAAGTGAACGCGATAACCGAGAAACCTGAGATAACGGTAAACCACATCGAACGTCAGCAAGGAGCGCGCGTGGCCGATGTGAGAAGAATCATAAACCGTCACGCCGCAGACATACATCCGCACTTCCCCCTCCTTGAGCGGGACAAAGGGCTCCTTTTTGCCAGAGAGCGTGTTGTAAATTTGCAGCGGCATACGTAACCCGCGCTCATTGTACGGAATTTAGGGGCTACTTTGCAAACGAATAACGTTTTAAACGGCCATTCCTCTTGCAGAAAATGGTGAAAAAGAATACGACAGACAAGAAAATGAATTTTGCCAAACCTTACGAAGATTTGCGCGAGCTGATCGCTGCTCTCGAAGCCAACGACAAGCTCGTGCGCGTCACGCGCGAGATCAACAAAGACACCGAGCTTCACCCGCTCGTACGCTGGCAATTCCGCGGGCTGAAGGAAGAGCAGCGCAAAGCGTTTCTGTTCGAGAACGTCGTCGACGCCAAGAACCGAAAGTATGCGAGTCCGGTTCTGGTCGGCGGCCTCGCCGCCTCCGCCGCGATCTACTGCCTGGGCTTGAAGTGCAATCCGGAAGACGTCGCCGATCGTTGGATTTACGCGATGGATCATACGCTGGAGCCGGAACTCGTGAGCTACGGCCCGGTCATGGAAGAGATTCACACCGGAAAAGATTTGCTCGACCGCGGTGGCTTTCACGAATTTCCCATTCCGATTTCCACTCCGGGTTTCGACAACGGCCCGTACATCACGGCCGGCCATTGGATCACGAAAGATCCGGAGACCGGCCAGCGCAACGTCGGCAACTATCGCGGGCTGATCAAGGGCGCGGGATGGAGCGGTCTCATGTCCGGCACCCCGCAAGATCTCTCGCGCCACTGGGAAAAGTGCCGGCAAAAAGGAATCCCGCTTCAGGTCGCGGTCGCGGTCGGCGCGGTGCCCGCCGTCTCTTTCACGGCGACGCAGAAAGTACCGCCGACGATGGACGAGCTCGCTCTCGCCGGCGGCCTCATCGGCGAGCCGATCAAGCTGGTGAAGTGCCGGACGGTGGACCTCGAAGTGCCGGCGACGGCTGAAATCGTCTTCGAAGGAATCATTCCGACGAATTATCTCGAAGAAGAAGGTCCGTTCGGCGAGTCGATGGGCTACGTGGACCCGAGAACGCTCAGCAACGTCTTCGAGCTTACCGGCGTCATGCATCGAAAAAATCCCGTCTGGGTTTCGATCATCAGCCAGGTCACGCCGAGCGAAAGCTCGAAGATCAAGGCGATGGGCATGGCGACCTTGATCCTCCGCTACATGAAGCAAAAAGGCTTCGCCAGCGTGCTCGAGGTTTCGCTGATGGAGCCGCTGGTCAATCTGCGACCCTATGTCGTCCTGCGCATGAAAAAAAGAGACGACGGCGATCCGTGGCGTGCGATGGACGCGCTGCTCGCCTACGGCGACCGCGTCGGCAAACTCGTAATCGCGGTCGACGAGGACATTAATCCGCACGATCCGGTTGCCGTCACGTGGGCGATTACGCACCGCTCTCAGCCGCACAAGGACGTGAAGATCGTCGGCGACCGCCCGTTCGGCGCGACGCCGATCGGCATGGTCGCCAAGCACCCGTCGAGCCGCTACGACAACTCCGAGTCTTCGCTTCTCATCGACGCCACGCGCAAGGCCGACTTCCCGCCGCTGTCGCTGCCGAAGCGAGAGTACATGGAGCAGGCGCGAAAGATCTGGGAGGAGCTCGGGCTGCCCAAGTTGGAGCCGCAAGAGCCATGGCACGGTTATTTTCTCGGTTTATGGCCCGAGGCGTTGGACGAAGAGGCGCGGCTGGCGGCAAACGGCGACACGGATAAAGTCGGAGAAAAACTTCGCGCTACCCGAGTTTCGGTCGGCGAGGGGGAAACGCTCGGATCGATGCGCGCCAAGTGGGGTAAGACGCACGCGGGACGCTCGGAGTAGATGCAGAAGCGAGGGCTGCCACTGCACGCTCCGATCTCGCGCAATGGGTAAGTGCTTATTCCTACCCGCGGTGTCGGATGCGCGCGATCTCCGAGCGCAGCGGCAGCCCTCGCTAAGAGGAAGAAAAAAGTTAGAGAAACGATAAGATGAAGCGGCACGTCACTCTGAACGTCAACGGCGAAACCTACGATCTCGACATCGAGCCGAACCGCCTGCTCCTGCATGTCCTGCGCGAGGAGGTCGGCCTCACGGGAACGAAAGAAGGCTGCAGCATCGGCGTCTGCGGCGCGTGCAGCGTGATAGCGGAC
>DASXRG010000294.1:0-16615 GCA_036506735.1 Binatia bacterium
TACTAAAAGAACTTTCAGTAGACGAGCGCGACTTCACCGAGATGATCCGGGAGATGGGCTTTAGGCTGAAGGATATCGCCGCGATCACGCCGGCCGACGTGATCTTTGAATCCCGCGCCATCGACATGCGCCGGATCCGGAGCAAGCGCGGCCACAAGCGGCCGCTGCCG
Source organism: Binatia bacterium (assembly GCA_036506735.1). Lineage (GTDB taxonomy): Bacteria > Desulfobacterota > Binatia > UBA9968 > UBA9968 > JAJPJQ01. Next base: position 171 of record DASXRG010000294.1, read on the forward strand.
CTCTCCCCGCGGGCCTGGTCGATCCTGTCGCGCCGAGCTCGCGGCAAGGGCAAGACCGCCCGGCTCTTCCCGTTCACCCGCTCCCACGTGCGCCATGCCTTTCAGCGCGCCTGCGCGCGGCTTGGGATCCGCGACCTTTGGCTCTACGATCTGAAATCGACGTTCGTCACGGAAAAGTTCAGGGAAGGGTGGCCGGAGAAGATCATTCAAGAGTTTACGGGCAACAAGACCCCCGGCACGTTCCGGCGCTACCAGAGGCCGACCGACGACGACCTGAGGCGGTTCATAGGCGCAAAGCGGCGACGCAGTGGCAACAAACGCCGCGGGCGCCTGCAGGAAACCCCCGTAACTTATTGATTTACAAGGAAGGAGAAGGAAAAGGCCCGGTGGCTTTGCTGGTCTTCAAAACCAGTCTGGGGATCGTAAGGTCCCCGGAGGGTTCGACTCCCTCCCTTCTCCGCCAAATCAATACGAATCAGTAACGTCGGGGAATTTTGAGAAAAGAAATAACGGAGGGACGGCGACCCATCTCAGTGCTGGACGGCGGTTTTATTGTCCACCACCTCAGCCGCCGCGTTCTCGGATGTAGCGGTGCTCGCCTTATCTTGCTTTTCGGTCTGAGTTTGTACCGGTTGGGCTTGTACGGGCTGAGCCGGCGCGGTCACATAAAGCTTGAAGCCACCCCAACCAAACTCTCCGATCGCCGCTCCGGTTCCAGTGTCGTAGAGATCGATCAACATGAATTTTTCCGGGTGGCCGGCCAAGTAGTGGGAAAAGACTTCGACGAATTGTTCCTTGTCCTTCAACTCTGCTTTATTAAAACCTTCTCCAACGTAAAGTTTGTGCGGCCGCCGCGTGCCATCGAGACGGGTCCAAAACTTATAGGTGTCTCCCTGGACGAGATCCAACCATTCTTTAAACTGCGCTGTTTTTAGCTCCCAGGCTTTAATGTCCTGAGCCTGAGTTTTGACGTCTTGAGCTTGAACGAAACAGGGCGACAGCAGGAATAAGAAGAATAAGCCTGTAACCGTTCTTCTCATTCCCAACTGTCGCCCCATAGCTTTCTCCTTTAGCGAACTTTAATCTCGACGCGCCGGTTCTTCGCCCTGCCTTCGGCGGTCTTGTTGTCGGCGATGGGCTTCATCTCACCGAATCCCCTCGTAGAGATCCGGCCTGCATCGACGCCCCGCTTGGTCAGATAATCTCTTACCGAAGCAGCGCGTCTTTCAGAGAGCCCCTGATTGTACTTCTCCGTACCGATCGAATCCGTGTGGCCTTCAAGCTCGACCTTCTTGTCGGGATTCTCTTTGAGGAATGCAATCAAGCGATCGAGAATCTTGGCCCCGTCCGGCTTGATAGCGGTCTTGTCGAAGTCGAACAGAACGTTATCCAAAATAATCGTGCGCTCCACTTTCGGCGGCGGCGGAGGTGGCGGCGGCGGAGGTGGTGGCGGCGGCGGTGGCGGCGGCGGCGGTGGAGGAGGCGGCGGTGGCGGTGGTGGCTTTGGCGCTGGCGGCGGCGGTGGTTTCGGCTCTTCGGCAAAGAGATAGGCGAGTGTGCCGCAGAGCAGTGCGCCGGCGACGAAGCCGATGGCAGCGCCCTCATACTCGTTTATTCTCCTGCCTCTGCCGATGTGCGACCCGCCAGCACCGGCGCCGGCGCCCACAGCACCGCAGATGCCTGCGCCGACAAGAGCAGCCTGCTGCTTGTAAGTCATTCCGGCGCAACCACTAAGGAAAAAGACCAACGTAACCCAACTGACTAACTTAGCCTTTTTCATCGCAACCCCCCTCAAGACTTAAATTGCCGTCATCTATTGCAAAATCGCGCCGGCTTGTCAAGCAAAAAATTAGGGCAAAAATTAGGGCATAGGATCAAGAAACAACCCTGGCTCCCGCCAGTATAGGGCAGAATTACCCGAAGAGGGACAGAACAAGGCGCAAGGCCCTCCCGGGCACGGAGAAAAAAATAAGGTCGAACTACCGCCGCGTGACCAGTCGGCGGCGAATCAATCACTTCTGGGGAATGAGTTCGGCAAAACCCGCCACTGAAACCGTGACCTCGTATCGACCGTCAGGCCGCGAGGGCAAAGGAGACGAAGGCTTATAGGTGAACGGTTTGTTTCCGCCCGGCGGCATATCCCCTTCGACCGTGTAATAGACGGTATCGCTGACGCTATCTTCACCCGGCCGCATTTCATTCTTCCAAAGCCAGGTATAGCGGATTTGCAACTGCACATCGCGAATTGTCCGGGATGAATTGTTGACTATCTGGCCGGAAACCGCGCCGTCTTTAACCGTGACAGCGCGAACCGAGACGACCTGCGCAGCTTGGTCCGGCGAGGCCAAGGTCGCCGCGACCGCGGCGCGCCGCACTCCATCCACCGCAAGAAACGCCGCGAGCACCGAAACAACCACCCACGCGCGATTGAATTGCGCCAACCTTCGCTCCCAACGTGCGTTCATCATAACGTCCCCCCCTTTCGTCAACTCAAAACAATTTAACACCCATGGAACGATCACAGTCAAGGACCGGCTGGCGAAATCCAAAGCCCATTGTCCTTGCCGACGGAACCGGATAAACAGAGCCTATGCAAAAAAATCTCGCGCCCTATCGCGTGATTTACGGCGACACCGATCAGATGGGGGTGGCTTATTACGCCAACTACCTGCGCTGGTTCGAGATGGGAAGAACGGAGCTGCTGCGGCAAATCGGCATCCCGTATTCTTCAGTAGAAGAAATCGGATTCCTTTTCCCGGTGACGGAAGTTTCATGCCGCTATCTCAAGCCGGCGCGGTTCGACGACGAAATCGTCGTCGAGACCGCACTCACGAGCCTCGGCCGCGCGAGCCTGGGCTTCGGCTACAAAGTCACGCGCAGAAACGACGGCGAGCTGCTGGCGGAGGGATCGACGCGGCACGCGTGCGTGGATCGGGAAGGGAAAGTGAAAAAGATAACCTCGGCATTGGAGACGGCGCTGAAAAGCGCGTTGGCGCACAAGAAAGAGTCTTTTAATTGAGCGCGGCGTGTGGGTCGGCTTCTACGATCGCCGCTTCTATCTCCCCCCGGACTTCCAGATTCGACTCCCCGTCCAGACGCTCGGCGAGCGCGCTCACGGATTCTCGGTTGCCGATCCGTCCCAACGCCCAGGCGGCGTGGCGTCGCACCAATACTTCTTCATCTTGAAGCAGCTGGATCAGCGCCGGCACGGCTTCGCGGCTCTTTAAATTTCCCAGCGCGACGGCGACGTTACGGAGAAAGCCGCGCCGCTTGGCGCGCAGAATCGGGCTGCCTTTGAAGCGCCGGCGAAACTCTTCTTCGCTGAGTGAAAGCAAGGGAATCAGGTCCGGCGCGTAGAGGCCGTCGCGCGGCTGAAACGCCGCTTCACGCGTCGCGGTCGCTTTCACATTATAGGGGCAGACCTCCTGGCAGATGTCGCAGCCGAAGACGTGATTGCCGACGAGAGGGCGCAGGTTGCGCGGGATCGCGCCTTTGAGCTCGATCGTGAGGTAAGAGATGCAGCGCCGGGCGTCGAGAATGTACGGTCCGACGAAGGCGCCGGTCGGACAGGCGTCGAGGCAGAGCTCGCACTTGCCGCAGCGGTCCCGGATGGGCCGGTCGTAGGTCAGCTCGATGCTGAGAAACAACTCGCCGAGAAAGAACCACGATCCTTTGCGCGGCGAGATGAGATGGGTGTTCTTGCCGATCCAGCCGATCCCGGCGACGCCGGCTATCGCCCGCTCCAGCACCGGTCCGGAATCGACGAACGCCCTTCCCTGCACAGCGCCGGGATGAATTTCCTTGATTTTTTTTAGCAGTGATTCGAGTTTTTGTTCGACGACATCGTGATAATCGTCGCCCCACGCGTAGCGCGAGATCCAACCCTGAGCGCGGCTTGGATTCTCGGGCCTGGGCGGCGGCGTGAAGTAATTCATTCCCACCGAGACCACCGACACGGCCCACGGCACGAGTTTCTTCGGGTCGCGGCGCAGATCTTCGGTCCGCTTCATATAGCCCAGCTCGCCGCCGAGACCTTCTCGCAACCACCGGGCGAAAGATTCTTCGTGCGCGGGAATTTCCACGGGTGAAATTCCCGCCAGCGCGAAATCGAGCCGCTGCGCTTCTTCCTTGATCCGTGCGGATAGCGCCGCTGGGCTGGCAATCTTTTGCGACTTCATGAGTTGCGAGCGGGCGGGGCGGCCGCCGCCCATAACGGATTAGAAAAGTGAGATTCAGTGGTACGAGATGTTGCCGTCGCCGCCTTCTTCCGTATCCAGCAGCGGCTTGCGCCCGGCGAAGCCGTCTTCGACTTTATGCCAATGGCCCACGCTCTCTTCGCCGAAACGCCAGCAGAGAAAGACGATCTCGCCGCCGAGGAGGCACGGAAAATCGACCAAGCCCTCCTCGATGCCCTTGCAGATGCAGCCATAAGCGTTGATCTCTTCGACGAGACATTTCACTTCCTGAATCAGACAGGCGATCGCCTCGTTCTGCTGCAGCGATTTCATCAGCTCGGGACTGCTTGGCGACAGCCGCTCGGTGCGCACGACCGCCTCGCTTTTCTCTCTCAAGGAATCGAGGTGATCCAGAACCCGCCGCACCAGCGGCCGCAGCTCCGGGAGCAGGGCGTTCGCCTCATCGACGGTAAACAGACGCGGAACTTGCTGCTGCGACGAGCTCATTGCCCTCAACCTTCCCGGCTTCTTTACAGTCCCATGCCTTTTCTGATTTCGCGCAGCAGCGCGATATTGTCCGTGTGGCCGGTCATACGGGCGGTCACCATGCCGCGGATCGGCCGCCCCAAAAGAAAGAAGTCGCCGATGATGTCGAGTATCTTGTGGCGCGCGAACTCGTCCGGGAAGCGCAGCTCGGTGTTGATAACTTTTTCGTTGTCGATCAAGATGCAGTTGCTGAGCCTCCCGCCGTTGACGAGGCCGGCCTTTTCGAGCTGCTCGTAGTCTTTGATAAAGCCGAACGTCCGCGCCGGCGCGATCTCCTCCTTGAACGATTCGGGACCGTGACAGACGTACGTATGCTCCTGATGGCCGACCGGCTCGGGATAATTGAGAACGTATTTGACGGTGAAGGCGTCCGCCGGCTCCACGCTGATCGCTTCGCCGTTTTTATCCTTGACGCGATAGGTGCGGTCGATGGCGATCTCGGACCACTCCTCGTCCTGCTCCTCGATGCCGGCCTCTTCGATCAGGCGGCAAAATTCCAACGCCGAGCCGTCCATGATCGGAATCTCTCCCTGGATTTTGACCAACAAGTTGCTGATCCCGTAGCTGTGCAGAACCGCGAGAAAGTGCTCCACCGTACCGACTACGATTCCCTTGCCCCTGAGCGACGTCGCATAACCGGTCGAGCCGACGTAATCCAGATGAGCCGGCACTGTCGCGTCGGCGGAAATGCCGCTGAAAAGCACGCCGCTATTGGGAGGCATCGGATGAAGCACCACTCCCGTCTTGACTCCCGAATGCAGCCCCTGGCCGGAGAAGACGACGCTTTTTTTGAGCGTCTTCTGCTTGATTGTCGACGCGTCATTTCCTCTCGCCGCCGCCCGCGCGCGGCGCTTGATTTTGTCTTCCTTCGGCTTTTTAAGTTTTCTCTCCGGGCCCGTGGGCTCGCCGAGAGCGCGCGCCACCGTCAGCAACAAACCGTCCAGCGACAACGGCTTTTCGATAAAATCGAAGGCGCCGAGCTTGGTCGCCGTCACCGCCGTGTGAATGTTGCCGTGCCCCGAGATCATGATCACGTTGACATCGGGCTCTTCTTTTTTGATCTCTTTGAGCAGGCCGATGCCGTCCACGCCGGGCATCCAGATATCCAGGAGGACGAGCCGCGGGCGCTCGCTGCGAATGAGCTCGAGCACGTTGGTTCCGTCCGGCGCCTCGATGACGCGATAGCCTTCGTCGCTCAAGATCTCGCGGATGGATTCTCTGACGCGATCTTCGTCGTCCACGACGAGGATCGTTTTGTCGGCGCTCTTTCCTTTCACCAATCCTCCTGCAATCCGTTTTAAGAAGCCGCTCTCTTTTGCGTCGTCCTGAGTGCCGCGTGGTCGCGCACCGGCAGCTCGATGATGAAGCGGGTGCCTTTGGGATCGTTCGGGCGCACCCGGATATTGCCCCGATGATCGGCCACGATCGCGCTGACGATCGCCAGCCCGAGGCCCGTGCCGTCCTTCTTGGTCGAAAAGTAAGGATTAAAAATCCGCGCTCGTACCTCGGGCGCAAGGCCGCAGCCGTTATCCGCCACCTCGAGCTGCACGTCGCCCGAGGACGGCGAGTAAGAAGTGGAAATTTTGATCTCGCCCTTTTCTTCCACCGCGGCCACCGCGTTATCGAGCAGGTTGATCAAGAGCCGCTTGATCTGATCGCGGTCGAGCTCGAGCGGCGGTATCTCGCTCTTGTGGAATTGAAAATTGATCCCCTTGTGGCCCTCTTTGAACAGGAACAGCGCCTCGCGCACGATCTCGTTCAGATCGTTCGCGGTGAGCTCCGCCGCGGGCAGCCGCGCGAATTGGGAAAACTCGTTCACCAGATTTTTAAGATCTTCCACCTGCTGGATGATCGTGGAGGTGCATTTGTCGAGAATCGTGCCGTCGCCCTCCAGAAGCTTAGCGTAACGCTTGCGCAGCCGCTCGGCGGAAAGCTGAATCGGCGTCAGCGGGTTCTTGATCTCGTGGGCGATCCGGCGCGCGACCTCGCGCCAGGCCTCCATCTTTTGCACCTTCTGGATCTGCGTGATGTCTTCGACGAACATCATGATGCCGAGGATAGTTCCGTCGTCGCCGGAGAGCATGGCCGCGGTCACGACGGCGGTGAGAATCTGGTCGGGCAGCGGAATCTTGACCTCGCGCTCGATCGTGCCGCCGCCCTTGACCTGCTCCACGATCTCGCGCAGGACGCGCAGATGCTCCGGTTGAAAAACCGCCCAGTAGTTTTTGCCCAAAGTCTGATCCGCCGGGACGCCGAGCATTTGCTCGGCGGCCTTGTTCATCGTCGTGATCGTTCCCGCCGGATCGACCGAGATCACGCCCGCGGTGATATTGCCCAGCAAAGTCTCCATGTACCGGCCGCGGCGCGCCAGTTCCAGGTTGATCTGCTTCAGCTCGCGCGTCATCTGGTTGAAGGAATCCACCAGAGTGCCGATCTCGTCGTCGCCGGCCGCCTCGATCTGATAGTCCCAATTGCCGTGCGCCACCTCGTGGGTTCCTTCCGCCAGCCTCTGAATCGGCACGGTGATTCCCTTGGCGAGGTAGAGACCGAACCAGGTGGCGGAGAAGATGATCACCAGAGTGATCAGGAGCAAGGTCAGAATGTAGCTGTTTTTGACCGGCTTCTTGAGCGCGGTGAGATGCTTGTACTGCTCGTACGAGCGCGAGATCTGCAGCGCGCGGTTCGTGATGCTTTTGGGAACATAATAGTCGACCACCAACGCGCCGAGAATCTTTTTATCGCTGCTGTAGACCGGCACCGCGCCGCGAATGACGTCGCCTTCGCCGAAGGCTTGCGTGCGCGGCACTTCGAGCCCGCGCAAAGCGCGATTGAGGAAATCGGACTCGGGCTTGATCGTCACCCCGGTCGGGACCTGATCGTTGAAAGCGACCACCAAAAGCTGGCGGTCGGGCGAGAAAACTTCGACCGTGCCGAGGTTGTACTCCCGCTGCTTGGCTTGAATGAACTCTTTCAGATCCGCCATGCGCTTCGATTCGAACAGCCCCTCCTCGGTGATTCGCTGGCTCAACTGGCGCGCGAAACGGAGCGCGTTGTTGGCGGAATTTTGATAATAGGCCTGGGCCACGTCGAGCGAGCCCTGCAGCGTGTTTTCGATCTGGACGTCGAACCATCTTTCAAACGACCGCGTGACGAAACCGCCTGCGACAAAGAACAGTAACAGCGTCGGGACCAGCGACAGCGCGACGAACGCCAAAACCAGCCGCACCCGCAGCCGCGAGCCCAGAATTCTCTTCTTCCGCTCGAATATGAGCTTGACGAGATTCCGCACCACCAGGAAGATCAGCAGGATCAGCAGAATAATATTGATGTTGAGGAGGAGAAAGAACGCGACGTTGTTCATCACCGAGGACTCGGTGGGAACTTCCGGAAGCTGGACCTCGAAAAAGGCGAAGATCACCACCATCAGGGTGGTGAAGAGAATGACCAACCCTTCCCGCTTTCGCCTCTTGGTCTCCTCGCGCCTAAGGCTTTCTTCTAAGAAGGTGTCCAATGAAGTTATCCCGTGTAGTATCTTGGCGGCGCCGATTTATGGAACCGCTGCTAAAACTGCAAGATTTTACCGTCGAAAGAGATAAAGGACAAGGGTAATGATTAAGCTCAATAGAATGCAGGTGGCGAGGGGGAAATAGAAAGTAAAATTGCCCCGATGGATGTAGATGTCTCCGGGAAGCCGGCCCAGCCAGGGGATCTTCGAGCCCAGCGAGAAAAGGACTCCCAACACCACGAGAACAATGCCGAAAATAATAAGGGTCTTGCCGAAGGCTCCCATCTCACTCCAGCCATATCACTTAAGCCGTGCTTTAGAAGAGGGTCGGTTGTTTTTTGGCTGCGGTCCCCGGTTCTTGCTTGCGGCCGAAATGCTCGTACGCCAACGCGGTGGCTACCCTGCCGCGCGGCGTGCGGTTCAAAAACCCCGCCTGGATCAAAAAAGGCTCGTACACGTCTTCGATCGTGTCTTTCTCCTCGCCGATCGCGGCGGCCAGCGTATCCACTCCCACCGGGCCGCCGGCGAATTTATCGATCAAGGTGAGGAGCAGCATCGTGTCCATCTTGTCGAAGCCCTTGGGATCCACTTCGAGCATCCTGAGCGCCTCCTCGGTAACTTTCTGGGTGATCCGGCCGCCGGCTTTGACTTGCGCGTAGTCCCGCACCCGCCGCAGCAGCCGGTTGGCGATCCGCGGCGTGCCGCGCGAGCGCCGCGCGATCTCCGCCAGTCCGCCGCCTTCTTCCTTGACGCCTAGCAGAGACGCGGAGCGTTTGAGGATCTGCGCCAAACCCTCCGGCGAATAGAAATCGAGACGGAAAATCTGGCCGAAGCGGTTGCGCAGCGGCGAGGTAAGGAGCCCGGAGCGCGTCGTCGCGCCGACCAAGGTGAAGCGCTTGAGGTCGAGCTTGATCGACCGGGCCGAAGGTCCCTGGCCGATCATGATGTCGATTTGATAGTCCTCCATCGCCGGGTAAAGAACCTCTTCGACGACGTGGTTCAGCCGATGGATCTCGTCGATAAAAAGAATGTCGCCTTCTTCCAGATTGGTCAGGAGCGCCGCGAGATCGCCGGGCCGTTCGACCACCGGACCCGACGTCGCCTTGATGTTGACGCCCATCTCGCGGGCGATGATGTAGGCGAGCGAGGTCTTGCCCAGACCGGGCGGGCCGTGAAACAGAACGTGGTCCAGAGTATCGTTGCGGCCGCGCGCGGCGGCGATGGCGACCTTCAAATTTTCCTTGATCTGCTCCTGACCGACATACTCGTCGAATCCGCGCGGCCGGAGATTGATCTCGTACTTGAGGTCCTCGTCGGTTCTTTTCGGGGTAATTTGACGGCTGTCCATTGCGGCAACGCAAATGTTGAATTTTGAATTATGAATTTTGAATTTCGGATCTTGAATTCATCATTCAACATTCAAAATTAATCATTGACTTAAACGTCTGAGCGCCTCCTTCAAGATATCCGCCAGCGTGCCGTCTTCCTTCTGCGTAATGTCACGCACGCTTTTTTCGGCCTCTGTCCGGCGGTACCCGAGATTGACGAGCGCCGAGACTGCATCGCGCGTCAATTGCGAGCCGTCGCCCATGGCGACCTCTTGCGCCGGCAACGAGATCACCTTGTCGCGCAGCTCGACGACCATTCGCTCGGCGAGTTTTTTTCCGACTCCGGGGATTGAAATCAGGCGCGTTTGATCTCCGTCTTTGAGCGCCCGCGCCAGATCGTCGGCCGGTATTCCCGAAAGGACCGTCACGGCGAGCTTCGGGCCAATGCCCGCCACGCTGTTCAGCAACAGAAACACCTGCTTCTCCTCGAGCGCAAGGAAGCCGAAAAGCTGGAGCGCGTCCTCGCGAAGATGGGTGTGGATATGGAGGCTGACTTTTTCGCCCGGCTGCGGCAGCCGGTAAAAAACGCTGAGGGGGATAAATATCTGATAGCCGACTCCCCCGACGTCGACCGTGATCTCGCCGGGGGCTTTGTGCGCGAGGGTTCCGGTGATCCTGCCTATCATTTCGTCAATCGTTATCGGTTGGCTGGTTGACCGGTAGATTCGAATAACCAATACACCAGTAACCAATAACTCGGCAACCTAACGTCTTCTCATCGGCGCGCCGCCGCCAAATCTCCCGGCGTCGATTCCTTGATGCGGTTTTGAAACGCGCGTTGATGGAGGTAGCAAATCGCGGCGGCCAAAGCATCGGCGGCGTCGGCCGGAATCGGCTCGGGAACGCCGAGAAGGGAAGCGACCATCTTCTGCACCTGCTCCTTGCTGGCTTGGCCGTAGCCGACCACGGCCAGCTTGATCTCAGCGGTGGCGTACTCGTGCAGCGCGACGCCGCGCTCGGCGGCGGCGAGCAAGGCGACGCCGCGCGCCTGTCCGAGCTTGAGCGCGCTGGCGGCGTTGCGCGCGAAAAAAACTTTCTCCAGACTCACGCCTTGAGGCTCGTAGCGCGCGAAAATTTCTTGCAGGCCGTGATAAATGCGCTTCAGCCGGAGCCCCTGCCCCAGGCCTGAAGACGATCCGATCGTGCCGTGGTCCAGGTGGACGAGCGCGCCGCCGGTGATCTCCACCACGCCCCATCCGGTCGCGACCGTGCCGGGATCGATGCCGAGAATTCGCTCACGCTCTTCGGATACGTTCGTGCCGCGGCCTTGACCCAGCCGGCTTGTCATCAACTGGCCTTCTCTAGATACTCGGTCGGAATGTTGAAGTTGGCGGAGACGCTTTGCACGTCGTCGTGATCTTCGAGCTCTTCGGTAAGCTTCAAAATCGGCTCGGCGTGCTTTTCCTCGACGGTCACGGTGTTCTTTGGAATCATCGTGATTTGGGCGGTCGCCGGCGTGATTTTTTCCCGTTCCAGCGCTTCCTGTATTTTATGGAAGTCCTCGGGCTTTGTGATGATCTCGAACAGCCCGTCCTCTTCGCGCACGTCCTCGGCGCCCGCGTCCAAAGCCAAGCTGAATAGGCGGTCTTCCGCGATCTGCGACTTCTCGATCGTGATGAGCCCCTTCTTGTCGAACATCCAGGCCACGCAGCCGGTCTGGCCCAAATTGCCGCCGTGTTTTTCAAACAGGCGGCGGACTTCCTGGACCGTGCGGTTCTTGTTGTCCGTAAGTATCTGGACCATGATCGCGGCGCCGCCGGGGCCGTATCCCTCGTATTGAACTTCTTCGTAGGAGACGCCCTCGAGCTCGCCCGTGCCTTTCTTGATCGCGCGTTCGATGTTCTCGTTCGGCATGCTGTTGGACTTGGCGGTCAGCACCGCCGTGCGCAGCCGCGGGTTGGCGTTGACGTCGCCGCCGCCCATTCTTGCCGCGACGGTGATTTCCTTGATGAACTTGGTGAAGAGTTTGCCGCGCTTGGCATCCTTGGCCGCCTTTTTATGTTTGATGGAACTCCACTTCGAATGGCCCGACATATAGCAAAACCTCTCGTTCGATGTTCTAAGCTAGCACAATCCTTTTCCGCGGTAAACGGGCGATTTTTGTCGCGAGATACTTCCGTTCCCGGCCGGTTCATGTATAATTTATTTTCAAATGATCAAGAAAAGCTTCTCGTCCGGCAACGTTTACTACTTGATCTTCTTATTCGCGGCGGGCTGCTCCTTGCCCGTCACCAAAGCAAGCATTCCGCCGGAGAAGACGCCGCCGGCCCGTCTCAGCCAAACCGGCATGGCTTCATGGTACGGTCCGGGATTTCACGGACGCATTTCAGCCAGCGGCTCCGCTTACGATCAACACGGGTTCACCGCAGCGCATCAGACGTTGCCGCTGGGCACACACGTTCTGGTGACCCATTTGAGCAACGGCAAATCGGCCGAGGTCACCATCACGGACCGCGGACCGTTCGCCAAGGGAAGAATCCTCGATGTCTCCTACGCGGCGGCGCAAGCTCTGGGGATGATTGAAGTGGGGACCGCTCGAGTGCGCCTCGAAGTGCTCGACGGTCCCGTCAAAATCCAAAAGATTCGCGACCGATTGGATTATACTCTGCAGATCGGCTCCTTCGCCGACTTGGACAACGCGACTAAACTGAAAGAGCAGCTCGGCAAAAGCTTCGCCGAGCCGTCTCAGATAACGATCGTGCCGTTCCGCAACAACGAAGGCACTTACTACCGCGTGCAGGCGGGAATTTTTTCCAGCCGCAGCGACGCCGAAGCCCAGGCCAAACAATTCACGGGCCAGGGCTTGCCCGTCGTCATCATGGAAAAATAGCCGCCCGTCACGTCCCGGGCGCGAGGATATAGCGCCCGCCTTCCCGCCTCACCCGTTTCTCGTTGATGAGCTTGATCAGATGCGCCTCGACCGAAAGCTGCGCGACCGACTGGAGCGCGGCGGGAGTGTCGGTGTAGATGCGGGCCGTAATCGCTGAGATGGTCTGATCGCCCTGTCGAAGACAATTGAGGACCATTTTCTCCCGCAGCATGCGGTGATCGATATATTCTCTTATCTTGCCGTAAGGGTCCTCGACCACGGGTCCGTGGCCGGGAAGCAGCCGGCGCATTTTCAGCCCCAGCAACTTCTCGAGCGATTGGATGTACCGGGCCATGTCGCCGTCCGGCGGCGGGATCACGGTCGTGCCGCGTCCGAGAATATGATCGCCGGTCAAGAGATCTCTTAATTCCGGCTCGTAAAAGCAGCAGTGTCCGGACTCGTGGCCCGGCGTGTGGACGACCTTGAGCCTGCCGCCGTCGTAAGGGATCTCGTCGTCGTCGCCGTAAGTAAAGTCCTCGCCGCCGACGTAACCGGCGCGCAGACGGGAAACCCCCAGCTTCGCGCCCGAGCGTTTCTTCAGCGCCAGAGCGCCTCCGCAGTGGTCGCTGTGAATGTGCGTGAGCAGAATCTTTTCGATTTTGCCGCCCATCGCCGCGGCTTGCTCGATGATGCCGTCGAGGTTGGCGCGCGAGGAGAGCGCAACATCGACGACGGTGATTTCGTCCTTGCCGAGCAGATACTGGTTGGTCCCTTCCAGGGTCATGTAGCCCGGATTGGCGGCGGTGAAATGGCGAATGCGGTTACCCATCGAACTCACGATAGGTCACTCACTAATAGCCCTTTTCGATCAGTTGATTGTAAAACAACTTGTAGAACAGCTTCAGTCGTTCCGGCCGCTTGTAATTCGCGAACTCCTCGGGAATCTTGAATTCCTTTTCGATTTGGTCGAGCGTTTTGCCCGCGGCGACCATCTTGGCGACTTCGTTGCGCATGACGACGAAGTAGCGTTTCTGCTCTTCTAAATCTTTCACTCCACGCCCGAGGTGAACCGGTCCGTGGCCGGGAACGTAGGTCTCAGCGGGCAGGTTGCGCGCCATGACGTTGTCGAGGATTTGCACCCAGCCGTTGACGTTGGAATACCATACGCCGGCGGACTCCCCCTGGCCCGGATGGATTTCAGTGTCGAGGAGATCGCCCATGAGCATGACGCGCCGCTGCGGAATAAAAACGGTGAGGTCGCCGGTGCTGTGCCCTCTTCCTTCCGGCGTGATCTGAAACGTGAGCCCGCCGAAGTAAAGGGTCGTGGGGCCGTCGATGCCGAGATCGGGACGGACCAGCTGTTTCCCCTTGTATCCTTCGACCTTAGGGTCATTCGCGCGCTCCTCGAACTCCTTCGCCTCCTGCATCAGGAGATCTTTGACCTGATTTTTCGTCGCGATGTAGACCGGTTTGTCCTCGCGGAAATGCCAGGCGCCGGTCGCGTGATCGCCGGCGGAGTGCGACGAGATCAGGTACTTTACTTTTTTGTCCGTCAGCTTGCGGATGGCGGCGAGCGTCTGATCGGCCGTGCGGATATCGAAGTCGAACACCAGCACGCCTTCGTCGGTGACGACGAAAACCGAGTTGCTCGAGCCGGCGGAGTTCTGCATAAAATAAATGCCGTCGGCGAGTTTGGTCATCGTCATCTTGACCTGCGCCGGCGCAACGCCGGGCAGCAGAATTAAAACAAAAAGAAAACATCCCGTGATGAAACGTTTCATGATCGAGCCTCCCTTACTCAAGCTTTGACGGCCAGAGCCTCGGCCATTTCCAGCGTCCGCCGCGCGCGCTCGACGATCGGCCGGTCGATCAACTGTCCGCCGAACGCAACCGAGCCGTCGCCGCGCGCATTAGCCTCCTCGAAAGCCTGAACGACTTGTCTGGCATAGTCGATCTCTTCCGCCGTCGGGCTGAAGACCGCGTTGATAGGATCGATCTGCGACGGGTGAATGAGCGACATGCCGGAAAAGCCGAGGCGGCGCGACTGCCGCGCGAAGCGATTGAGTCCGCCGGTGTCTTTCAAATCCACCCAAACGCCGTCGATCGCCTGCGCGTGGGCGGACGCCGCGGCGACGACCATCGCCGAGCGGGCGTAGAGCATGTCCTGCGCCTCGCCTTCCCGCTTGGTCGGCAGCCCCATTTCGCGGCCAAAGTCTTCGGCGCCGAACATCAAGCCGACGACGCGAGGAGAAGAGCCCGCGATCGCAGCCGCGTTGAGCAGCCCGCGCGGGCTTTCGATGGCGATCAGCAATCTCACGCTGCCGCGTTCTATTTTGTTCTCCAGCTCGCGCGCCTTCAGCACGGAATCGACTTTCCGGACTTCCTCCGGCGCCTCGACCTTGGGTAAAACGATTCCGTCCAATCCCGGCCGCACCACGGCGTCCAAATCGGCATCCATGCGCTCGTGGCCGATGGCGTTCACGCGCACGAAACGAGCGGGCGCTCGCGGCGCGCGCTCGCGCCCCAGCGCTTCGCCGATGAGCTTTCGCGCGCTGTCTTTCTCGCTCGGCGCAACGCCGTCCTCGATATCGAGCATGATGACGTCGGTCGCCAGCGTGAGCGCTTTGTCGATCATCTTCTGCCGGTGGCCCGGCACGAACATCCACGAGCGTTTGAGTTCCATCCGGCGACCTCCGCTAGCGTCCTTCTTACTTCAAGAAGAACAAATTTTCCATCGCGCCTGGAAGTCGGCGGCGGGTTGGGGTACAAAATGCACTGGCCTCGAATCTCTCTCTCCGAAAAAAACGCCGGCTCAATCGTGAAAACGGGAACACTCAAGCTTTGTCTTCCGGTCGTCGCCGTCACGGCGCAGCAAAACGTCGCGGGCCTGATCGTGCCGCCCTTCCTCCAGAGCGCGCACTTTCCCGTCGCGATGATCGGCTCGTTGATCGCTCTGGGACCGGTGCTCGCGCTGGCATCGCGGATTCCAACGGGGCTCGCGTACACGGACAGGAGAGCGCGGCTCCTGATGACTCTATCGCTGCTCGCGATGGCGGCCTGCAACTTTCTCTATCCGTTTGCCCTCACCGGTATTAGCTTCGCCGTGGTCCACGGCTTGAATGGCTTTGCTTACGGCGCGATCACGACACTTTATTTGGCCTTTTATATCGGATCGCTGCCGCCGGACGAGGACCGCAACCACGCAATGGGTTATTACGCCGGCAGCCTCGCGCTCGGCTACTCGACGGGAAATTTCTTGGGAGGATACGTCGGCGACCGATTCGGCTACGAGTCCACGTTCCAATTGGCCGCGCTCATGTCGGTCTTGTGCGCCGGGCTTCTTTTTTCCTTGAACAAGCCCACCTCGTCCGACGGACCAAAGAACGGCGGATCGACATCGCCGGGCCTGCACTGGCTGCAGGCCCTCAAAGCGGCCTGGGAGCCGAAGCTCGTCGCCGTCGCCGTCGTCGCCTTGTTTCTCAATCTGCTGCATCAGATGGCGAACGTCTTTCTGCCGCTCTACGGATTGGCGGTCGGACTAACCCTAACCCAGGTCGGCGTGATCAAAGGCTTCTACGCTCTTTGCAACGCGATCACGCGGCCTATCAGCGGTCTGGTGGTAAATCGGTTGGGTCACCGTCCGATCTCCTACGCCGGCCTGCCGCTTCAATCGCTCTTGGTGATGCTCGTCCCGTTTTCAACCGACTTCCTCACGCTGTTGATCGTTTACGTCTCGGCCGGATTTATTCGCGCCGTCGCCATCGTCAGCAACGCGATCAGCCTGGTGCAGGACACCGACGAGAGCCGCGTCCCGCGGGGAATGTCCTCCGGCCTGTACAACGCCGCCGGCGATCTGGGAAATATTCTAGGCCCGGGCGCGGGCGGCCTGATCGCCTCCGTGACCGGCGTGGCCAATCTCTTCCTTGTCGGGCCTCTGCTGACGGCAGTTCTATTCTTTCTTTCTCTCTGGGCGTGCCGATTCATACCTTCAAAGCCTGCCGCTGCGGAATAATGTCTGGAAG
>DASXRG010000295.1:0-39406 GCA_036506735.1 Binatia bacterium
GGTGGCCTGCACGCCCGCCAGCTTCAAACGCTCCAGCAGCGCGCTTCCCATCGCGCCGACGCCGATCATGCCGACTTGTTCCATCTCATCTCCTAAAAGCGGCACGTATTCCAAGGCCGCCCGGGGGTCTCTCGGAGGGCCGATGCGCGGGGACGAGCAGCGGCAAGCGTGCCACGGAATTTTCTCCCGGTAATCTCGTGCCGCGTAGCAGAGCCGTATCGCATCGGTCCGGAGAGAGGCCCCCGAGCGGCCGACGCATCGCCTGCTTAGTCTGCAAGCTTCCCTTCGTCTTGCCCGCCGCCGTGCTGGTAGACGATTCTCTTTCCCGTCGCCTCGTCGATCTCGTTCCTGGCCCCGCCCGCTTTCGCCAGATCTTCATCCGTCGGCTTGTGGCTGTTGCCGAGCAGAATCATCGGCTCATCGTTCGGGTTCGAGCCTTCGTAGTATTCGTGCGCCGGGATGCTCAGGATCATACCGGCGGAAAGCTCGTGGGTTTCGTTGGGTCCTTTCATTACACCGCGGCCGGTCACCACATAGTAGGTCCGGTCCGACGGGTGATTGTGCATTCTCTGCACGTCGCCGGGAGGAAAAATGAGCAGCCACGTGTGCAAGTTGTCCCGCCGGAAGAGATCGATCCTCCGTTGGCCTTTTTTTCTCTCCTTGGCCGCTTCCTTCACGTCTAAAAGCTTCATGGGCACCTCCTTTAATTAATATAGTTTGTCGATGAAACCGCTTTTTTCCAGCTCGGCCACCACTGAGTTGTCGATGAATTTTTCCGGCTTCGCGGTCTTGGCCGCCGGATTCGCCGCGAAGTCGAGCAGGGTCTGCACGCCCGCGGCAGAGACATAGGGCACCTTTTCCCAGGCCGGGAGAAAAGTGCGATAGGTCTCGTCGAGATCGTCCGCGTCGCTCGACTTGGTATATTTGCCGATCGCCTGCTTCGCCTGCTCGGCGTCGGTCCGCGCGATCTTGAGGCCCTCTAAATATCCCTGCAAGTAACGGCGCGCGCGATCGGGATTTTCTTTCAGGTATCGCCGGGTGCTCGCGAACGCGACGTGGATGAGCGGAATATTTTTTTCCGTTATATTCACCAGCTCCTTCAATCCCGCCTTCCGCGCCCTGACCGTCGTCGGCGCCGAGATAATTCCGGCATCGATATTTCCCTGGGTGAGCGAAGTCATGATCGCGGGGATGCCGTCCAGGTGCAGCACGCGGATATCCTTGCCCACGATCATGCCCGCCTGCCGCGCCAGGATGCGCGCGATGAAGTCCGTCGTCGAGCCCGGCTGGGTCACGCCGATGACTTTGCCCTTGAGGTCGGCGAAGTTTTTCAGCTCCGGCTTGCTGTACAGCGAGAACACGGCGCGATTCAGAACCCCGTGCATGAAGACGACGTCGTGGCCGGTCAGGCCCGCCTCGATCAGCTCGCCGCCGGGATTGCAAATGTCCAAGCTCCCGGCAATGAGCGACTGCGTCGCGGTCGCGGGCAGGATGTATTTGAGCTCGACGGTGACGCCATATTTGGCGAAGAGCCCTTTTTCCTGCGCGACCCAGATCGGCGCAAAAGCGCCGCTCACCGCGGCGTAGCTCGATCGGATCGTCACGGCCTCGGCGCCTTGCACGGCGCTCGCGAATCCCAACCCGAGTATCAGCGCAACGGCCATAGAACGGAAGTGTCTTGCCGGCTGCAACGATTTTATCTCTGCCATAACGCGCCGCGCCTTTCTACCAACCGATCGCGTAGCCTTCGCGCCGCGGGTCCGCCGCGCCCATTAATGCGCCGGTGGCCGGATCGCGGGCGATCACCTGCGACGCCCCGAACGACCAGCGATCGACGACCTTCACCTTATGGCCCCTTTCTTCCAATCCCTTCATCACCTCGACCGGAAAGCCTTCTTCCATTCTCAGCTCTTCGGGCAATTTGTCCCGCGGCGGCGTGCCGGGCATGTGGCTCCAACGCGGCGCCTCGACCGCCGACTGCGGATCGCTCCCCTGATCGAGCAGCCGGTGCAGGATCTGCAGGTTGCTCTGCGGCTGATCGTCATTGCCGGGCGTTCCGCCTGCGGCGACAAAAAATCCGCCGCGAAAAACCATGTATGAGTTCAAGGTGTGAGCCGGCCGCTTGCCGGGCCGCAGCGCATTGGCTTTCTTCTCGTCCAGACCGAAGCTGCAGAGCCGGTTGTTCATCGCGACGCCGGTATCGCCCGCGATGATGCGCGAGCCGAAGGGCGCGAAGACGCTCTGGATCAAGGTGATCGCGTTGCCGTCGCGGTCCGCGGCGCAAAGATAAGTGGTATCGCCGCCTGCCGACGCCGCGCGAACCGTGGGCTTTGCGTTGTCCGAGATCGCGCCCCGTCTCTTTTCGGCGTGGGCTTTGGAAATAAGGCGCGCGACTTGGGGATCGCCGAAGCGCGGGTCGTCGAGGTGGGCGAGTCTGTCCTCGAAGGCGAGCTTCTTGGCTTCGACCATCACGTGAATCACCTCGGCCGGCTCCATCCGCTCCAACGGGTAGCTTTCGATGAGGTTGAGCATCTCCAGGACCAGGAAGCCCTGGGATACCGGCGGCTGTTCGAAGACCGTGAAGTCCCGGTACGTGGAGCGCAACGGCTCCATCCACTCGGCGAATTTTCCCTGCAGATCTTCCCGGTCGATGATCGCGCCCTCGGCTTTGAGCGCGGCGCACATCCGTTCCGTCAGTTCTCCGGTGTAGAACGCGTCCCGGCCTTTTTTCGCGATTTGCTCCAAGGTCTGAGCGAGACCTTTTTGGACGAGGATCCTACCCGGCGCCACCGAACCCATGACCTTGCGGTAATTCAAATCGACCAGGGGAAAGGATTTGCTGAACTCGCCGATGCGCTTGCTCAGATGGTCCGAGATCGGAAAGCCGTCGCGCGCGTAGTGGATCGCGTCGGCGGCGATGCGTGGCAGCTCCAGCGTGCCGTGTCTATGATGCAGCTCCGTCCAGCCGTCCACCGCGCCGGGCACCGCGATGCTGAGCGGTCCTTCACTGGGAATTTTCGCATGGCCGTGCGCGCGGAAATACTCGATCGTCGCCCGCTTCGGCGCCGGCCCGCTGGCGTTCAATGCTTCGACTTTGCCGGTCTTTTTCATATAGACCAGCACAAAGATATCACCGCCGGGGCCGGAAGTCTCCGGGGTAACCACGCTCAAAGCGAGCGAGGCGGCGAGCGCGGCGTCCACTGCGTTGCCGCCGTCGTGGAGCATGCGCATCCCCGCAAGCGATGCCAGATAATGGCCCGACGACACCATGCCGTTCCGTCCCATGACGACCGGTCTGCTTGCCTTGCCGAAGTTCATGATGCGCCGAGCCGGAGGATCTTCTCCGCGTTGCCGCCGAGAATTTTCTCCCGCTCCTCCTTTCCGAGTTCCAACTCCGCAATCGCTTTTAGGCTATTTCTGACCAAAACGCAGCCCTCCTCCGGACCGTAGGGATAATTGGTGCCGAGCACCATGCGGTCCGGACCGAAAAAGTCCAGGACACAGCGGAGCGTCGACGACGGGTGGTCCGCGCTGTCCACGTAAAATTTTCTAAACGAGTCGAGCGGATTTTCTTTGAGACCGTACCGCTGGCGGATCTCTTCGGTCCGGCCGGTATAAATGTTGATCGCGCGCTGGGCGAAGAACGCCAGGACGCCGCCGACGTCGGCGACGACGAAGTTGATTTGCGGAAATCTCTCGAGCACGCGGCCGTAGACGAGCCGCGTCATCGCGACCGTGGAATCGAACGCCCAGCCGAAAATCAAGGTCGGCATGATATCCAGGCCGACCGCCTGCGTCGCCAACGGCGCGGTCGGATGAAGATAGACGGGCAGGCCGAGCCGCGCGAGCCGTTCATAAAGCGGAAAAAGATCTTCGCTGTCCAACGCCCTGCCGTTCAAATTTGTGAAACAGCCGAAGCCGCGCAGGCCAAGCTCGTTGACGGCTCTCGTGATCTCGTCCAGGGAATCGCGGCCTGACCCTGTCGGCAGAGTAAAAAGGCCGGCGAAGCGCCGCGGATATTTTTTACACAACGCGGCGAGCGCGTCGTTGGCCGTGCGTGCGATGGAGAGTGCGCCTTCGCCTTCAAACCGGTCCGCGCCCGGCGCCGGAATGCTCAGAACCTGAATGTCGATCCCGAGCGCGTCCATGTGTGCGATGCGCCGTTCGACGTCCCGGCCTTGAAACGTCGCGGTGTTGATGCGGCAGCCGAGCTTTCGGTCGTAAAAATAGCGCATGCCGCTGTGCGGGTCGGGCGGTTCCAAGACCACCTCGCCGTCAAGCCGGTCCATCTCGGCGATGTAGCTCTCGGGAAAAACGTGAGCTTGAAAATCAATGACCATGCGTCCTCGCTACGCTCGGAATCTCAAATCTCAGATCTCAAATGTCAAAGTCCGTAAAGCGCCCTCGGATTATCGTCCAGAATTTTATCGATGACGTTCGCGCCGACCTCGCCTCTCTGCTTCAGCGTTCGCAGCGCCTCCAGCTCGCTGGCGGTGTCCGCGTGACCATAGTCCGAACCGATCACGAGATTATCCGGCCCTGCATAGTTCAAAATATACGGCAGATCGTCGTCGGTTTGGCACGCGACGTAGATCCGGTTGTCGCGCAGAACGTCTCGCGTGAGCGTTTTCCCTCTTCTCTGAAAACGCCGGGCGAGATCGTGCAGCGCATAGGGAACCCATTGCGCGCTGACTTCGATGAAGCCCAACTTGAGCTGGGGAAATCTCTCGGGAATTCCTTCGAAGAGAACGGAATGAAACGAGCCGACGACGGCGAGCTTGAATTTGTTGAAGCCGGACTCGCGCTCGAAAAAGTCATGGACCGCGAAACTTCCGGTCGCCGAGTGCACGCACACCGGCATGTCGAGCCGGCTCGCTTCTTCGTAGAGCGGATAAAAATAAGGATCGGACAGTAGCCGGTCGCCTTCCAGTCCTCGGATGAAAATGCCGCATGCGCCGTTCTCTTTGGCCCCGCGCGCTTCGCGAAGCGCGGCGTCCATGCTGAGCAGGGGCAGGACGGCGACCCAGCGGAGCCGGTCGTTGCCTTGCTTCCAGATATCGACGAGCCAGCGATTGTAGCTCCGGCACAAGGCCAGCTCGATTTCCGGCCGCCTGGTAAACGGTCTTAGAAAAACCGTCGGGTAGAGAACCTGGACGTCGACTTGAAGCTCGTCCATGTGGCCGATACGCGCCGCGATGTCCGCCATCTCGCGCGACGCTTGCGGCGTGTCCGCGCCGACGTTCCGCGCCTTGCCGTGCAGCCGGCCGTCGATCAGCCACGACTCGCCGCCGCTGTCTTTCTCATTCGGCGTCGCCACGACCTGCGGCCGGAATTGCCGCTCTGATTCGAGCATGTAGTCCCACGTCCGATCGGTCTCGAGCACGTGGGCATCGGCGTCGACCGTAGGCATGAACTTAGCTTCTTCCTCCGGGCCGTATCAAAACCGATTCGGCCGGCGCGCGCTCGGTCTTGGAACCCAGCGAGCTGCCGCAGCCCTGGCAGAGATAATCGTAAAGATCGCCATCGGGCAGAACCAAAAGCAACCGTTCGCGCACCGGCATCGCGCGGCGACAGCGGTTGCAGTGAAGAAGAGACGCCCTGAGCTGGTCGAACTGCTTCTCCATGGATGGTTATGCTTTATGCTGCTGCGCCGCCTCCGCCGCCGCTTTGGTCTGCTTGACCACTTTATCGACCAGATGAGCCGGCAGCTCTTCATAATGGGAAAATTCCATCGTGAAGCTACCGCGCCCGCTGGTCATCGCGTTCAAGTCCTGCGAGTACTTTAAAACCTCGGCCATCGGGACGCGCGCTTTGATCACTTCGGTATGGCCGCGGGTCTCCATGCCCTCGACTTTACCGCGCCGGCTGTTCAAATCGCCGATGACGGCGCCCATACTTTCGTCGGGAACGCTGATGTCCATGTGCATGATGGGCTCGAGAATGATCGGCCTGGCTTTGTCGACGGCGGCCTTAAAGCCCATGGAGGCCGCGATCTTGAACGCCATGTCGGAAGAATCGACGTCGTGGTACGAGCCGTCGTACAGCGTCGCCCGGACATCGACCATCTGATAGCCCGCCAGATGGCCTTCGCCCATCGCTTCGCGAATGCCCTTTTCCACCGCAGGGATATAGTTGCGCGGGATCGAGCCGCCGACGATGTTATCGACGAACTCGAATCCTTTGCCGCGCGCCAGCGGCTCGATCTTGATCCAGGTGTCGCCGTATTGGCCCCTGCCGCCGGATTGTTTCTTGAGCTTCCCTTGCGAGCTGGCGCTTGCCTTGATGGTCTCTTTGTAAGGCACTTTGGGCGCCTTCAACTCGACCTCGGCCCCGTACTTGCGCCGCAGTTTCTCAACCATCACTTCAATATGAAGCTGGCCCATGCCGGAGAGGATGAACTCGCGCGTCTGGGCGTCGCGATGCATCTCGATCGTCGGGTCCTCTTCCATCAGCTTGTGCAGTCCTTGCGAGAGCTTTTCCTCGTCGGCTTTGGTCTTGGGCTCGAGCGCGAACGAGATCAGGTGGGTGAAATGGCTGAGGCCGTCGAATTGAACCGGCGCTCTTTCGTCGCACAACGTATCGCCGGAGGAAACGTCTTTTGGCTTGGCGGCGGCAACGATCTCACCTGCAACCGCTTCGTGCACCGCCTCCTGTTTCTTTCCTTCGAGTCTGAACAGGTGGCCGATCTTCTCCTTGCCCTGCTTGTTCGGATTGTACAGGATCATGTCGGTCGCGATCTTTCCCGAGACGACGCGCATGATCGAAAGCTTTCCGGCGAACGGATCGATCAGTGTCTTGAAGACATACGCGGAAGGCGGCGCCGCCGGATCGGGCGCGCGGGTTTCGGTTTCGCCGGTCACGGGATTCTTGCCCGTGAAACTTCCCTCCTCCGCGGGCGACGGGAGATAGTCGAGGATCGCGTCCAGAAGCTGCGCAATTCCGACCTGGCGGAAAGCCGAGCCATAAAAAATGGGAAACAGCTTGCCCTTGAGGACGCCGCCGCGAATTCCCCGCTTGAGATCTTCCGGCGACAAATCCTGCGCTTCCAAATACTTCTCCAACAACGCGTCATCGGTCTCGGCGACGTTTTCGAGCATCTGCGTGCGCGCGTCCTGCGCCCGGTCGGCCAGTTCTGAAGGAATTTCTGTTTCCTTGAATTTTCCCGTGTCGCCCTCGTACACGAATGCCTTCATCGCGACGAGATCGACGACGCCTTTGAAACCCTCCTCGGCACCGATTGGAAGCTGGAGATCGACACCCGTGGCCTCCAGCCCCGAGAAAATCTTGTCCAGCCCCTCGCGAACGTTTGCTTTCTCGCGCTCCATCTTGCCGATGAAAATCAGCCGGCTGATATTCTGCTCGTTGGCTCGCTCCCAAAGTCTTTCGGTCTCGACCCGGAGCCCGCTCGAAGGGCTGAGCAACAACACAGCGCCGTGAAAAGCCCGCATGCTGTTCAGCGTGTCGGGTAGAAAAGTAGCGTACCCCGGCGTGTCGATCAGATACACCGTGGACTTCTTCCACGGCACCGAGTGGAACGCGGTCGAGAGCGAGATGTGCCGGTGCACCTCTTCGGGCTCGAAGTCGAGAACCGAAGTCCCGTCCGCCACGCGGCCCGGCCG
This sequence comes from Binatia bacterium, assembly GCA_036506735.1. GTDB lineage: Bacteria > Desulfobacterota > Binatia > UBA9968 > UBA9968 > JAJPJQ01. The sequence continues at coordinate 7,620 of DASXRG010000295.1, forward strand.
TTGCGTCGCGCCGGCGGCGAACAGCATCGCCTCGCCCAAGGAAGTCTTGCCGACTCCGCCATGACCCAAAATTCCGACGTTGCGCAGCTTGTCTATCTCGATCATCTGCTGCCGACCTCCTTCTTGAGTTCGTGCGGTCTCTTCTTCACGTCCTGCAGCGCGTTTCGCTCATGAATGATCCTGAGCCCATCGAGCGTGAGAAACTCATCGACGTCGTCGATGAACGAACATTCCGGCGCGATGACGCGCGCCAGCCCCCCGGTCGCGACGACCCTTGGACGCGCGCGGCTTTCTTTCTGCATCCGTTCGACAATTCCGTCGACCAGACCCACGTAACCATAAAAAACTCCCGACTGAATCGAATGGACGGGATTCTTTCCGACGATTTCCTTCGGCTTGACGATCTCCACGCGCGGCAGCTTCGACGCCCGCTGGAACAGCGCCTCGACCGAGATCAGCAGGCCCGGCGCGATGCAGCCGCCCACGTACTCGCCTTTTTTCGAGATGAAATCGAAGGTCGTGGCGGTGCCGAAATCGACGGCAATGCAGCAGTCGCGGTACCTTTCGTAGGCCGCGATGCCGTTGCAGATGCGGTCCGCGCCGACTTCCTTGGGATTATCGTAGAGAATCGGCATGCCGGTCTTGACCCCCGGCCCCACGACCAGCGGCTTGACCGCGAAAAACCTCTCGCTCAATTCCTGGATCATGCCCATCATCGGCGGTACGACGCACGAGACGATGATGGAATCGACCTCTGCGCAGGCTATTTTATTGGCAGCAGCTAGTTGCGAGATGATCACGCCGTACTCGTCCGCAGTGCGCTCCGGCTGGGTAAGCAAACGCCAGTGCGTGACGAGCTTTTCCCCATCATAGATTCCGAGAACGACGTTGCTGTTGCCGATGTCGATCGCTAAAAGCATCGCTCACTCACGGCTCGACCGGAATCACGTCGCCGGCGATGATTCTCCGGAGCCTGCCGCCCTCTTCTTCGAGGATCAGAGCGCCGTCGCCGTCGATTCCCCGGGCGGTTCCGGAGAGGCTTTGAGCCGCCATTTCAACCCTGACCTTTCGGCCGCGCAGCTCGAAGAAGCTCTCCCACCGTCCGGCGATCCAGGGAAATCCCCTGCTCTCCAATTCCCCATAGCACCTGTCGAGGTCCTGAATCAATTGCTGCGCAAACGCGGTTCGGTCGACGACCCGTCCGGTCGATATGAGCAGGGAAGTGGCGCGGTCCCGGATGTCTTCAGGGAACCGCTCGGCCTGCAGGTTGAGATTGACGCCGATGCCGACGATGACGAAGTGAACCCGATCGGAGTCGCATGAAGATTCCGTCAAGATGCCGGCGAGTTTTTTTCCGCCGACCATGATGTCGTTGGGCCATTTGATCGCCGGCGGCGCTGCGAGAAAGGATTGGACCGTCTCCGCGAGCGCGACCGCAGCCATGAGCGTCAACTGCGGCGTGCTGGCCGGCGGAAGCTTCGGCTTGAGGATTACGGAGAGATATAGATTCGAATAGGGAGGCGAGAACCAGCTCCGTCCCATGCGGCCTTTCCCTTGCGTCTGGCTCTCGGCGACGACGATCTCACCTTCGTCTGCTCCCTCTTGAGCACGCCTAAAGGCCAATTGATTAGTGGAGTCGGTCTCCGAAAAATAGTGGATTTTCTTGCCGAGGCGGCTGAACCGCAGCTGCGTCTGAATTCTTTCGGGCTCCAGCGGCGCAGTCAGTCCAGCCATGGATCGAAGCCTATTTAAGCGCCGCCACCTTCATGTTGAAGTCGATCGACGGCGCGGAATGGGTCAGAGCGCCGACAGAAATGAAATCGACGCCGGTCGCCGCCACTTCGCGCAGGCTCTCCATGGTGATTCCCCCGGAGGCTTCGACCCAGGCGCGTTTGTTGATGACGCGCACCGCCTCGGCCATCTCTTTCGGGTTGACGTTGTCGAGCATGATCACGTCGGCGCCAGCCTCCAGCGCTTCGCGCACCTGGCTCAGATTCGAGCATTCCACTTCCACCTTGGCCATGAACGGAGACTGCCGCCTGACTTGCTGCACCGCGCCGGCGATCGAGCCGGCGGCGACGATGTGATTGTCCTTGACCAGCGCCGCGTCGTATAGACCCAGGCGGTGGTTGGTGCCACCGCCCATGCGCACCGCGTATTTTTCCAAGGTGCGAAACCCCGGCGTGGTCTTGCGCGTATCGATGACCTTGCAGGGGAAGTCTTTGACCGCGTCCACGTAGCGCCGCGTCAAGGTCGCGGTTCCGGATAGGCGCTGGAGAAAATTCAGCGCGGTTCTTTCGCCCATGAGCAAAGCCCGCATCGGCCCTTCGGCCTCGGCCACCACGGTCCCTTGTTTCACGGCATCGCCGTCGCGAGCCAGGCAGCGAACCTCGACGGCGTCATCCAGGAAAGAAAAAATCTTCTCGATCAGGATGAGGCCGGCGACCACGCCGTCGCGCTTGGCGCGAAACAGTCCCTTGCCGCGCGCGCCCTTGGGCACCGTGCTGAGCGTGGTGATGTCGCCGGCGCCCATGTCTTCTTCGAGCGCCGTGCGAATGAGCTGCTCGATCTGCGGGGTGAGAACGATGTCCATAAATTAAGGTTTTTCTCCCGCCTGTTCGAGCTCGCGGATTCTTCCAAGACTCAGGTTCAAGGTGCGGATCTTGTCCTCGAATTCTTCGGCCTTTTCTTTTTCCCGGCGCACGATTTCTTCCTTGGCCTTGGCGACAAAGTCGTTGTTGCCGAGCTTGCGCTGCACGCGAGTCAACTCTTCCTGCGCGCGGCTCAGCTCCCGGTTAAGGCGCGTCTTCTCCTCTTCCAGATTGATCATGTCGCCGAGCGGCACGTAGATCTCCGTCTCTCCCACGATCGCCGTCGCCGCGCCTTTGGGCCGCTCGCCCTCGGTCAAGTATTCGACCGGCCCGACCCGCGCGAGCGCGCGCAGGTAGCGCTCTTGCGAACGGAGCAACGCGAGATTTTGCTCCCGGCCAAATAGGATTACTTTCAGTTCCTTGGACGGCGCGCAATTCATCTCCGCGCGCAGGTTTCTAATCGCGCGCACGATGTCCATGAGAAAGGCCATCTTTCCCTCGACCTCCGGGTCGATCCGGCCCGCTTCGGTTCGAGGATACGCCTGCACCATGATGCTGCCTTGGCCTGAATGCAACGCCTGCCAGATTTCCTCGGTCACGAAGGGCATCGCGGGATGGATCAAGCGCAGGGTTCGATCCAACAAGAACACCAGCATTTGGCGGACGGTCGCCTGCTCGTTTGAATCCTTCCCATACAGGCGCAGCTTCGCCATCTCGACGTACCAATCGCAGAACTCGCTCCAGACGAACTCGTACAACTGCTTGCCGTAATCGTCGAAGCGATAACTTTCCAGCGCCTCAGTCACGCGCTCAATCGTGTCGTTGAGCCGGTGCAGTATCCAACGGTCGGCGAGCTCGAGATCTTCTCGGGCCGGCAACCGTTCAGGCGCGACCGGTCCGTCGCCCAGGTTCATCAGCACGAAGCGCGCGGCGTTCCAAACTTTATTGGCGAAATTCCGGCACATCTCGGTCGTCATCGAGCGCAGCACTTTGTTTTCCTCGACGTCGGCGTCGAACCGCACATCCTGCGTGCTGCTGCATTGGTAGAGCAAAGCAAACCGGGTGGCATCGGCGCCGTACATGCCGATCAGCTCCAGCGGGTCGATTCCGGTGCCGAGAGATTTGCTCATGCGCTTGCCGTCTTTGGTGAGAATGGTCGGGTGAATCAACACGTGACGGAACGGAATCTTCCCGACAAACTCGAGGCTCGTCGTGATCATCCGGGACACCCAGAGGTAAAGAATTTCCCGGCTCGTGATGAGCAGGTCGGTGGGGTAAAAGTAATCCATTTCCGGCGCCGCTTCAGGCCAGCCAAGAGTGGCGAAAGGCCAGAGCGCCGAGCTGAACCAGGTGTCGAGGACGTCGGGATCTTGTTCCAGTTTCGCGCCGCGGCATTTCGTGCACCGGGTGGGAGGTTCCGCCTGGACGATGACTTCATTGCAATCCCGGCAAGTCCAAACCGGAATCCGATGTCCCCACCAGAGTTGCCGCGACAGAGTCCAGTCCCGGATGTTTTGCAGCCACTCGATAGAGTAATTCCGAAAACGATCCGGAAAATATTTGACCTCCGCGCGCTCCAGCACGGGAATCGTAGACTCGGCCAGCGGCTTCATGTTCATAAACCACTGCTCTTTAGCCAGCGGCTCGACGATCGTGCCGCATTTGTCGTGCGTCGGGATGTTGTACTGATAGGCGTCGCGCTTGACCAGATAGCCGCCCTTTTCCAGCGCCTCCAGGACCGCTTTGCGCGCTTCGAACCGGTCGAGCCCGGCAAAACGTCCTGCGTCTGCGGTCATTCGTCCGTCGTCTCCGATCACCCTGACGAGCGGCAGATTGTGGCGCTTGCCGACTTCGAAGTCGTTGGGATCGTGGCCCGGAGTAATTTTCACCGCGCCGCTGCCCATCTTGGGATCGGCGTATTCATCCGCCACGATCGGGATCGGCCGCTCCATCAGCGGCAACACGACTTGCTTGCCGATGTGAGGTTGCCAGCGTCGATCCTCCGGATGAACGGCGACGGCGGTATCGCCGAGCATCGTTTCAGGCCGGGTGGTCGCGACGACGACTTCACCGTCGCCTTCTTGCATCGGGTAGCGGATGTACCAAAGGAACCCTTGAGTGGCGACTTCTTCGACCTCGAGATCGGAAATCACGGTGCGGCAATTGGGGCACCAGTTGACCATGCGCTCGCCGCGGTAGATCCAGCCGCGCCGGTAGAAGCGGACGAAAGCTTCGAGCACCGCCTTGTGGTAACCTTCGTCGAGGGTGAACCGGGTGCGGCGCCAATCGTAGGAACAGCCTAGCGCGCGGAGTTGCTTCAGGATCGTGCCGCCGTACTTTTCCGTCCACTCCCAGATGCGCCGGACCATTTCGTCACGGCCGACGTCCAAACGGCTTTTTTTCTCCTGCTGCCAGAGTTGCTGCTCGACCTTCATTTGGGTCGCGATGCCAGCGTGATCCGTGCCGGGAAGGCAAAGCGTGTTGTAACCCTGCATCCGCTTGAAACGAATCAGCACGTCATGAATACTGTGCTGGAGCGCATGGCCCATGTGCAACTCGCCCGTGACGTTCGGCGGCGGAATGGTAATGCAGTATGCCCGGCGATCTTTTTGCACGTCGGCATAAAAGTAGCCCTGCTGTTCCCACCACGAGTACCACTTTTCCTCGACCGACTTTGGCGTGTATGCCTTCGACAGTTCCATGGCGAATTCAGCTTTTCGGAGCTTTGCCCTCGGAAGACGCTTCGTCCTCGACAATGTCCACGAGCTCGATCGGCTCGCCGTCCGCCTTCTGTCTTGGTTTCTTTCTCTGGCTCTTCGGTTCGCCGGCCGGGGGCGCTTTCTTCGCGACCGTTTTCGCGCCCGCGGGAGACAGGAGCGCGACCAGAGCGGACTGGAAGGCTGCGCTCTCGATCGGCTTCGTAAGGGCAGCCAGCTTATCGCGCTTGGGGGGAGGAACGGACGTGTCGTCGTCGATCCACACGAGCGGAACGGCGGAGTTTTGTAATTCGCGGGCAAGCTCGGGCGAAAGTTGATTGCTCTCCCGCAGCGCCGCCGCATCGACGATGAGCAGATCGGTCTCCCGAAGCGAGCCGATCGCGGACGCCGTGACGGAATCCTGCACTTGAACATCGTGCTCCGGGAAAAGAGACAAGCCGATCGCTTGCTGCAATACTTTATGCGGCTCGATCAGAAGAATTTTGCCCATAATCGTACTTTAAAAAGCGCCCTTAAACTTGACAAGGGATCGCGCCCGAGTAAGATAGAAAAGTTCCCGGCGCCGCCTACGTGCGAAAGTGGCGGAATTGGTAGACGCGCAGGATTCAGGATCCTGTGGGCTAACACCCGTGGGGGTTCAATTCCCCCCTTTCGCACCATTCTTCAGAGATTTATCACAGACTTTTAAACTTCTCTAACGATCCGTCATATCGCGGAGGGCTATTCGCTCACCTAGGAGATCGCACCGAGGCGCTATGATGAAATGGACACTGGCCCTGCTGTTGGGTTTGATGTTGATCGGCTGTGGAAAAAAATCGGACTCGACGACGAAGACGGCCGCCGGCGGCGATCCCGAGCGCGGCCGCGCGATCTATCTTTCCAATTGCGCCGCCTGCCACAATAACGACCCGTCGAAGGACGGGCCCATCGGGCCGGCCATCAAAGGGTCTTCGCGCGAGCTGGTCGAGGCGCGCGTGCTGCGCGCGAGCTATCCACCCGGCTATAGGCCGAAGAGAAATACCCAGGCGATGCCGGCCCAACCCTACTTGGAGGCCTCGATACCGGACCTCGTGGCTTTTCTCAATCAGCCCTGAGGCTACTTAAGCCAGTGCCTTGACGACCGCCCACAATACGATCGCAAGGATAAAGCCGAACCAGAGCGCGCCGGATACCGAGTCGAGCGGCTTTTTGGTCGGGCCTTGGGTACCCGATAGAGCATTGACTTCGACGGCGCCGATGAGGATGGCCGCAACGATAAGTATTGCCGTCGCGCCGGAGCTTGTGGTTTGCCCGACCAGCCCGGGGTAATGGCTGGACGCGCCCATATAGAAAAGCATGGGAATGGAAAAAACCGTGTTGGTCCTGGACGCGAGCGCCCCTCTTCGAGCGCGTGCGGCGGCCTCAGGAATCGCCTGTCCTCCCTGGGCTACTTGAGTGGCGGAAGCGATGACTACCTGTTGAGCCGGCCAGATGACCAGCCAGACGTTGAGAAACATCAGCGTTCCGAGCAGACCGCCGATCGTGATGGCCACGCCCTGATTGGTCGTGAACCAAACGCTGCCTATCGGAGTCAGCAAGTGTATGTACATCAGAATCCCGGCCAGGAAAGTAAACATCGCGCCCCAGCGAAACCACCAGAGAGCGCGCGGCACCAGTTTTTGGATCGCCGCGCTGCGCACGCCGGGCTCCGCTTCGGCGAAGAACGGAGTCTGAACAAAGTTAAAATAGTACAGCATGCCGATCCACGTGATGCCGGCAAGAAAATGAATCCACCGCAACAAGAACAACCATAGCTCCATAGTTTTCCCCTCCTTCTGCCCTACCGAACTGCCAGGCTATAAGCTTCTAAGTTTTATATTAACGGCCGGTTTGTCTTGTCAAGGATAAACTAAGCGCGCTTGGGGGCGCTTTCTGATACGGAGTAGCGCTGAGACGCTCGCTGGACATGGCAGCGCGCACCATCTGGGCGATAGCGGCGCTCGGAAATGTGCAGCGGAAGGTGTAGCTTGGGAAAGAGGACGACATCGGGCAAAGGAAAGACGGGAATTACGACGCTCGGCTCGGACATAGCGGCTCTCCCCTGTTGACAACGAAAACTCAGACAAACCGTCGCTTGAGCCTCGGTTAACTACTAGCACGGGCGATGGGTTCGATCAATGTAAATTCGGCTTGACCTGCCGTCGGAACTATGCCATTTTTCCCGTACCACGCACGGGTCCACGGAGTCTTTTGTGTTGCAGCAGCGAAAAAGAAAATCCCCTCATTCAGCCTACGTCGCGGAACTTTTGAAAAAGGCACAGCCGCTTACCGAAGCGGTCGATCCCTTCAATTGCGTGGCTGAGCAGCTTGAATTGGTTGAGGAAAACCTCAGCCGATCGATTCGCTCCGCCGAGCAGACTCTGACGGATATTTCGGCGCATCTCATCTGCGGCGGCGGCAAGCGCATTCGTCCCATGATCACCTTGCTGGCGTTCAAGGCTTTCGGCGGAAAAAAAGTCGACGACATCGTCGATATCGCCACCGCTATCGAGCTGATCCATACCGCAACCTTGCTCCACGACGACATTATCGACGGCGCGGAGACCCGGCGCGGCAAAGAATCGGCGTACAAGAAGTTCGGTCTCAAATCGACCCTGGTGGCCGGCGATTTTCTGTTCATCAAGGCTTTCGAATTCGCCGGAAAATTCGACGAGACCGTCGTCCAGTGGACCGCTGACGCCTGCACCCGGCTTACCGAGGGCGAGATCCTGCAAGGATTCTTCAACCGCAACACCGCCGTCACGGTCGAAGACTATCTGGAGATCGTCAAGCGAAAAACCGCCTCGCTGTTTCAGACCGGCGCGAAGATCGGGATTTACCTGGCGGGAGCAAATCCCTCGCTGGTCGAGGAGATGGACCGTTACGGGTCGAACCTGGGGACCGCCTTCCAGATCATCGACGACGTGCTCGACGTGATCGGCCACAAAGAGCTGCTCGGAAAACCGACCGGCATAGATCTGCGCGACGGCAATCCTTCGCTGCCGATCATCCTCGCCCTGAATGCAAAACAACGGGCCGTCATCAAGGCCTTCGAGTCCAGCCACCCGACCGAGGAGGAGATCCGAGAAGCTTTGGCGGCGATCGGTGAGGGGCCGGCCATCGAGGAGGCTCGGGCACTTTCGCGCACTTATGCGGAACGGGCGCTCAATCCGGTCAAGAAGCTTCCCCCTTCTCTCTACCGCAACGGCTTGAAAAGCTTGATTCAACTTATCACCGAGAGAAACTTTTAATCCCGGCGCCGGTCTGAACGTCCGGTCGGCGCCATCTTTTTCCCTGATACCGATGTTTTCGTCGCCGAGCGAGCGCGCAGAACATGTCCGCGGAATGTTCGATCGGATCGCCAACCGATACGACCTATTGAACCGCGTCATCAGCCTCCACCTCGACACCTACTGGAGAAACAAGGCGGTGGCGGCCGCGCTGCGGGGAGGCGAGCGGTTGGTCCTCGACCTTGGCACCGGTACCGGGGACTTGGCGTTCACGGCGGCGCGAGCGATCGGCGCCGGCGGAAAAATCGTCGGCCTCGATTTTTCCGCGCAAATGCTCCACCTGGCCATGCGCAAGAAGGCGCAGGAGCCGGACGGCGGAAAAACTTTCTACATTTTGGGGACCGCGCTGTCGCCGCCGTTCCGCGACGATACGTTCGATGCGGTCATCACGGCCTTCGTCCTCCGCAACGTCGGCGACCTCACAACCTTTTTCCTTCAAGCGCAGCGACTTCTGAAACCCGGCGGGCGGCTCGTGTCGCTCGACATGTTTCCCCCGTCGCGTTTTCCTTTTTCAATTTTCTACTCGCTCTATTTTCACCGCGTGATGCCGTGGATCGGCGCCCGTTTGGCGCATGACCGCGAGGCGTACCGGTATCTGTCCCGGTCGGTCAAGGAGTTTCATTCTCCCGATACTGTCAGCGACATCGTCGCACGCGCCGGTTTCGCCAACGTCAGGACAAAAACATTCTTGCAGGGCGCCGTTTGCTTGCACAGCGCGGATAAGCCTGGAAGACTTTGAGGACGATGCAGGCGTTTCCGGCGAGCTTCTTGCTGCTATTTCACCAGATCGCGTTGGGCGGTCTTTTTGCGATCGCCGCCACGCCGTTCCACGAGCTCTCGCGCGGCTTCTACAAATCGACCGGCGGCGTGCTGTTCGTGGTGGGCTTGCTGGGGCTGTTGGGCAAGATCGATCTCTATTACAAGGCCGGCGCCGATCCAGGAAGCGCGATGGAATTGGCCCTTTATTCGCTGTTCATTCTCTCGTTCGCGCTTTATTTATATTCGCTATGGGGCGAGAGAGTCGTCTTTCGGGCCCGGATGTTTTCGCTGTCGTTGTTCACGGGATTGGCCGCGCTGGCGGTCAACTCCCGCGCCTTTTATCAGGCGCCTTTCTGGTCCATCGAAACTCTATTCTATCCGGCGAGTTTTTTTTTCTCGGCGCTGCTCCTGGGGGGCGTCACTGTGGGCATGTTGATCGGCCATTGGTACTTGATCGACACCGGCCAGAGCATCGATCCCTTTATCCGTATATTCAAGTTTTTCTTCGCGGCCCTGCTCCTGCAGACTCTTTTCTTTCTCGTGCTGCCGGTCCTTTTTTACTTTCTGGGCGGGCCGAGCACCGTGGTTAATCTCCGGGAGCTTTGGCGCAGCCACAACGTGCTGCTCGTCAGCCGCCTGTTGACGACTCAGGTGGGATCTCTAGTATTGTCTTTCATGATATGGCGGACGCTCAAAATTCCGCACACCATGGCGGCGACCGGACTTTTCTATATCGCCTTGTTAGGGGTCTTTGTTGGGGAAATCCTTGGGCGGCAGATCCTGGCTTTGACCTTCTTGCCGTTCTAGCTCGGCGCCCGGTTGCGGCGGCTCCGGCTGAGAGCGCACGTTGATTTTCGTGACTCTCAGCCCCTTGGAAGTCCAGCCCAGATCATAGCCCACTTCCATTCCCTCTTTGAGGTCCGCCGGCTTGCGCGCGTCGCCCACGAGGATCACCAGATCGAAGGCAAACTGGATTTCCCGTCCGCTCTCGATCCGCACGAGCCCCATATTGTTGCTGGGAAAAAGCTTGGTGATGGTCCCGTGATGAAAGAGGTCTGCCGGCTCTTTGCTCTGCTCTTGTTCCGCCAAGCGCGGTCTCCTTTAGGAAGTCATTGGCCCGCGCGCTTCGCCGCCAATAAAGCACGCGCCCGGCCCGCCACCGTGGCAATCAGATGCCCCATCTTCGGGTGCTCGGGCTCGATATCCGCCTTAAGCCCGAAGTGCTCGAGCGCCTCGGTGCAAACCGGACCGATGGAAGCGATTAAGACTTTGGGGAAAGCGCTCCGTAGCTGCCGATCCAAGCCTTCGGCCGCGGCCACTTTGAAAAGATGATCGATTTGCGTCGCATTGGTGAAAAGGGCGATATCCGCGCGGCCGGACGCGATCTCGCGGATGGCGGATTTGAGCGGCGCGGTGTCCTCGGGCAGCGCCCAGCGATAGACCGGAACGGAAAATACATTCGCGCCGAGAGCTTTGAGCCCGTCGATCAGCTCTCGCCTGGTTATCCCGTATTCCTGCACCGCAACCCGCTTCCCGCGCAGATCTCCGAGTTTTTTCAGCTCGCCCAAAATCTCTTTCCAGGTATTCGGCTCGGGCACGGCGATTTGCGCATTGAGGCCGATCTCCTTCAACGCCGCAACCGGTTTGGGACCGCGCGCGACCAGAGTCGCCGCTTTTAACCCGTGCGCCAATTCAGTGCTCGAATAGTTGGAAGATACCGCCTCGATCAGAGTCCGAGTGCCCACGCCGGTGAGAAAAATGACCACATCGACCTTACCGGCTTTAAGATCGCGCATGAATTCCAGCGCCGCCGGGTTCTGATCCAGCGGCAGCTCGCGCATCGAAGGCGCTACGACCGGCTCACCGCCGTAGTTCTGGATCAGCGCCGCCATCTCGCGGCATCTTCTGCTCTCGAGCGAAACGACTCTGAGCCCTTCAAGGCCGGCTTGGGGTTTGGTCGCCATCTTGGACGGGGTTTGCGAAATTCGTGGAAGCAGGGGCGGCGTCGAACCAGTCGAGTTTCATTCTCAGCTTCACCACCTCGCCTATGACAATCACCACTGGGGGCCGGAGCGACTGGGATTTATCGATAATATCGGCAAGGGTGCCGGTCACGACCTCCTGCTTCTGCGTCGTGCCCCAGCGAATCAACGCGATGGGAGTCGCGGGCGCGCGGCCATGGGCGATCAATTGCGCCGCGATCCGAGGCAGGTTTTTGAGGCCCATCAAAACGACTAATGTGTCGATCCCGGTCGCCAGACGCTGCCAGTCGATTTTGGCGCCGGCTTTGCACGCTTCGTGTCCGGTAATAACCGCGAACGACGAGGAAAGTTGACGATGAGTGAGCGGTATTCCGGCGTATGCCGGCACCGACATAGCGGAGCTTACGCCGGGCACGACCTCGAATTGGATGCCGGCCGCAGCGAGAGCTTCGGCCTCTTCCCCGCCGCGGCCGAACACGAAGGGGTCGCCGCCTTTGAGGCGAATCACTCGACGCCCGCGACGCGCGTGCGCAATCATGAGTTCATTGATCTCTTCCTGCGGCAGACTGTGAAGTCCCGTTGCTTTGCCGGCAAAAATGCGCGCCGCCGCCGACGGCGCCTCTTCCAGCAGCGCGGGATTGACCAGACGATCATAAATGATTACCTCGGCCTGGCGGATCAAGTCGAGCCCGCGCACGGTCAAAAGTCCGGGATCTCCGGGACCCGCGCCGACCAGATAAACTTTTCCGAGTGGCATGTTAAACGCTCACCTGCTCGCGCAAATAACGCTTTGCGCCTTCGATATCACCCCGCTGAAGCATTTTACGCAAGCTGCCGTTCAATGCCCGGCGCCAAATTTCCGGACCCGCAGACGATCCTCGCTCTCTAAGCTCGCGCCGCACCTCGGCGACAATCCGGGACAGAACCGCATAATCGTCGGTGAAATACTGTTCCAGCTCCTCCCGGATCGCCCTGGACAACGCCGGGCTGGAACCGTCCGTCGCCACGGCGACGGTAAGCTCACCGCGCCGAAGAACCGAGGGAAGAATGAAATCACAATGGGCCGGATCGTCGGCGACATTGACGAGAACGCCGCGTTCCCTTCCCTCGTGATAAGCGGCAAGGTTGACTTTCGGATCGTCGGTGGCGACAAAGGCGAACCGATAGCCAGTCAAATCGCCGGGGCGATAGTCCCGCGCAAAGTGAGTGATTTTTTTGTCTTCCGCCCACGCAGCGAGCGTTGCGGTGAGATCGGGACTGACGAGCGCCACGTTCGCGCCGGCCTGGAGCAAGCCTTCAACTTTGCGCTCGGCTACCGCCCCGCCCCCGATGACCAGGCAGCGCCGCCCCGTCAAATTCACAAAGATCGGATAATATCCCATCGCCCTTTCCACCGTAAATTATTCCCCGCGCCAAGTCCAGCCGTAAGAATTTCGCCGCCGGAGCATCCGGCGCTGAATTCAATCATGCTTGAGAAACACGCGCAGGTTGCGCGGCCGTACAAAGACGTGCTCCCCTTCCCGCAACTCCAGCTCGTCGTAGCGCTCTCGCGTCAGCTCCGCCTCGATGATCTCGTCGCCGTCGACCCGGTCCAGCTCCAGGCGCACCAGCGACCCGACGGCGCGGATGTCGCGCACAACCGCCTCGATGACCGCTCCGTCGCGAACCCGGTCGAGTTGGATATCGTGCGGCCGCACGTAGGCGAGCGCGGGGGCATCGTCCGTGCCCCGGTGCTCCGGAACTTCGATCTCGAGCGAGCCGCCCAGCCAGCCGCGACTGGAATAGACTGTGGTCAGGGCAATGCCCGCCACTGCGGTGGGGAGCGCAAAGGGAAGGTCCACCAACGCGTCGATGATTCGTTTGCCTGGAAAGCTGTATCGCACCAGCACCCAGGCGACCAACAGACCAAAAAACGCGTTGGTGGTCGCGCCGATCAACGACGCGCCAAAGGTCAGACGGTAAGAGGCCAGCACACGCGGTTCCGTCACGATGATCCAGAAGCGCTCCCATCCTAATGGCGCCGTCTTGAGGAAGGCCGCCGATAACGGGATCAATACGATCAAGCTGAGATAGAGCAAGGTGAAGCCCATCGCCAGACCGAATCCCGGCAGGATGCTGCGCTGCTTCAAAACCATGGCCATCGAATTCTCCGTCTTCCTACCTGCCCGGATGATAAATCTGATCGAAGATGGCGCCGTCAACGAAATGGATCTTGTGCGCCTTTTGCCACCCGCCGAAAAGCTGGTCGATCGTAAAGAGCTTCATCTTGGGAAAGGTCGCAGCATATTTTTTAGCCGCCGCGTCGAGTCGGGGTCGATAGTAATGCCTCGCCGCAATCTCCTGACCTTCAGGCGTGTAGAGATATTCGAGATAGGCCTGGGCCGCGGCTCGGGTTTTTTTCTTGTCCACGACCTTGTCCACGACCGACACCGGCGGCTCGGCCAGAATGCTGACGGAGGGCATCACGATTTCGACTCTCTCCTTGCCCAACTCCTTGACGGCCAGGAACGCTTCGTTCTCCCACGCCAGCAGAACGTCGCCGACCCCGCGCTCGACAAACGTCGTCGTGGAACCGCGCGCGCCTGGCTGCCGGATCCCCCATGAGATTGCCTAACGGAGACAGCTTCTCCGGTCTTTGTCTTCCAGTGTCTCGCAAACGCGGCGTTAAACTCCTGATAGAACTCCCGGGTCGGATCGTACGAAACGTTTAGCAGCGCTACATCAGCCCGAGCGACGGCGGACAAAGAGATGCCGAGAAGGAAGACAAAAGATAATATCGTGAGAATTCTGGTTCGAAGCATTGTGCTCTCTGCTGAAAAACGTCGAACGAAGGCGATATTTTATCCCAGGCGGCCCTCCCGCCTCGGTGCTGTCGCTGAAAGGCGGGAAGAATCAGCAGCGATGCAAGGAGGGACAACAGTGCGGCGTGTGATATCGCTTCACAAACGAGGAGAACCGTAAGTTATTGATTGCGTGGAATCGTTTCATCGGGGATTTGTCGTCGGTTGAACTACCCGGGCAAGCTTTGGATAACCCCACGCTATCTCCTCCGGATCAAAGCATTTCGTACGGAGGCTCCGGCATATTCAGCGCCATTGTGGTGACGTCGGCTGAAAAACTGCCACAGCAGATAAGCATCGATCAGAATTACGATCAATAAAACGCCATAGGCCGTCGGGCTTTGGAGCAATTGAAGGTCGATAAAAACCCGGGAAAAACCAAAGCCGACGATCCAAGCGTCAAAACTCATGCATATCCTCCTGAACGTTTCGGCGTCGATCTGCTTGATGAGATATGCTCCGAGAGGAATCCCCAGAACCACACTCGGTACTATCGGGAAAAGAAGGTGTCCGCTCTCGATGCTGTAGAGACCCAGAAAGTAATAAGCCATAGCGGTAAGGCTTGATTCCGCGACCCGTATGAGACTCAAGGCGGCGCGGAATTCTTCTTTTTTAAAACCCTGATTGTTGAATAAGAGGGCCAAGGGCGGACCGGAGATTGTGGTCAGCGAATAAAGAACTCCCACGCCGGCGCCGAAAGGCACGCCGACAGCCTTCTCGGAATGGATCGGACGTCTCAGCCCCGCGGCCTGGAGAAGAATTAATGGCAAAAGGATTGCATAAGTAAAGAATTTGATCCATGCGGGGTTCGCCGAAAAAAGAATGTGGCTGCCGCCGACGACGCCAATGATAAGGCCGATTAAAATAGGCGAGACCCGCTTCCACACCAACGGCAAACTCTTTCGGTTGATGAAGAGAACGTAGCTATTCAGCACCACCTCGACCAACACCATGGCCGGATTCAAGACCCGGTTCGTGTAAAAGAGTAGCGCAATCGGAACCGTAATAGAGGAGAAACCGTAACCCAGCGCGCCATTGACGGTGGCCGCGAGAAATGCAACTCCCAGTAAAATTAAAACCTGAAAATCGACCATGGTGTCTCTTGCCCGTGACGAGCTTTAAACTTTGCTTGCAGCCGGCTCTTCGCGATGAACGTGGAGCCCGCATTCCTTGGTCTCGGGATTTTCCCACCACCATCTACCCGCGCGGATATCTTCGCCAGGCTTAACGGCGCGAGTGCAAGGAGCGCAGCCGATGCTGGGATAACCTTGATCGTGCAGCCTGTTGTAAGGAACATTGTTCTCCCGGATGTAATCCCAGATTTGCTTGTGGCTCCAATCGATCAGCGGATTTATTTTGGCGATGCCGCCGTGGCCGTGGTCCACTTCGACCTTTAGAAGGTCGGTGCGGGTCGGCGCTTGTTCGCGGCGCAACCCGGTCATCCAGGCGTCCAAACTCTTGAGCGCGCGATTGAGCGGCGCCACTTTGCGGATGTCGCAGCACAGCTTGCGCGCCTCGACCGATCGATAGAAGAGATTGAGGCCGTTTTCGCGGACCATTTTTTCGACCCGCCCAGCGTCCGGGAAAAATACTTCTACCTGTATTCCGTACCGCTCCCGCATCGCGTCCATGCAGTCGTAGGTCTCCTGGTTCAATCGCCCGGTATCGAGAGAGAAGATCCTGAAATCCGACCCGCGCAGACGATACATCATGTCGATCAAGACCGACTCCTCCGCCTGAAACGAGCAAGCCAACGCGAGCCGCGGATGGTAACGTTCGAACGCCCACTTTAGAATTCCCCGAGCGTCGAGTTCCTCCAGGTTCTGATTTCCATTCCCGTTGTGATTAGCCGTCTGTGCAAAAGACATCTTCTCCCTCCAGTCTAGTTGACGCTTGATTCCATATTCTTAAGCAAAGTCGCAACATCGAACGAAACGGGCGTCTTGATCCGCAAACCAAAACGTTTTCTAGGATCCTGTTCTCTTTGGAGCGAGAACTCGGACCCCGCATACAAAGTTCGGACGAGATCTTCGACGTCGGCCCTGATCGCACCGAGGGTTTCTTCGGTATTCGGCGCAAGCAGCCGGTCGTTAATCAAAACCAGCGCTTCGCCGCCGCGAAAATGCAACCGGCCCTCGAGGACCGACTCCGCTTCGATCCTCCGGCAGTATTGAAGCGCCGCGGCAAACGCGCGGCGCAGCTTCTCGCGATTAGAGCCCTCGAGCGGCTGCTTTCGGTTATAGAGAAGGCCCAGCTCATTGCCGCTGTTGTCCATGCTGATATTTGCCTCATGCGCGATGAGCAAGATTCCGGGACCGTCGGGGACGTGGCTGTAATCGGCGAGGTCATAATATTCGCCGTCCGCCGCCTGGATCCACGAATTGAAGATTCCGACGAAAGGCTCCAGTTGAACTGCGCCGGGATCGGCGACGAAAAACTTTACGTTGATTTTCTGGAGATTCATTGAAATTCTCGCTATGTTCCCCGCGCTTCCGGTTGCGCGGCGTCGCTGGCGCGTTCGGAGCTTTCCGTGGCGCTGAGCTTGTTGTAGCAGCTGTGCGCCGCATCGATGAAAAGCTGCGCCTCCTGAAGACGCCGCAGCGCCACCCCCTTGTCCACGCCGTTGGCTTGCTTTAGAGCATCTCTCGCCTTGAACAGATGGTCGGCGAAGCTGCTGCCGGCGTATTTGTCGTAGAACAGCTGTGTGTCGCAAAACCGCTGCCGGAACTCGGCGACGACGGCCTCGTCGTCATTCGACACATCGTAATTTTGCATTTTCACCAAGGCCTGCGCCGCGCGCACCATAGCGCCATAAGCGGTCGTGACGGCTTTTTTTACGTCTCCGGAATCGAACCAAATCTGCGCCTCGAACAACTCCCGCTCGCTGGCCGCCAGAGTGAATTGCGCCTGCGACACGACTTCACCGGCGCATTCACCTACACCCATATCGTTCAAAGTGAACTCGCGCGGATCGCCCCAGTCGCTGTAGAACGCCGGCGCGATATCATGGGCCGGCACCTTGGTCAGATCGTCGAGCATAGCTTTGGTTTCTTTTTTTCCTATCCGGCTGATGAAGTCTTGAAAACTCTCACCTTTTTGCCGCTCCGCGACATACCGGTCGGTAACACGCGTCACAACTTCGGGGATCCGTTTCGACGGCACCGCGCCGATTGCCAGACCGTAGGCTCCCGCGTTGTCTTTAAACTTCCCCCCGAGCATGACCTGAAAATGGGGCACGGTGTATCCGTTGATGTTCCGGCTGATCCCATAAAATCCTATGTCGGCGATGTGGTGCTGGCCGCACGAATTGAAGCAGCCGCTGACCTTAATCCTCAGATCCTTGACGGCCTGATCAAGCTGGAAGTTCTTTTCGCTCAGCCGTTGGCGCAACTCTTTCGCGAGTCCTCTGGACGAGGCGATTCCCAATTTGCAGGTGTCGGTTCCAGGGCAGGCCGTGACGTCGACAATGGTGCCGGCATTGGGTTCAGCCAAACCTATCGGCTTCAATGCCGTGTAGAGTTCAGGAAGATCAGTCTCGCTGACCCAACGCAGCAGAATATTTTGCTCCACCGTAGTCCGGATGGTCTCTTTGACAAAGCACCGCGCAATGTCCGCAAGGGCGCGCAACTGGTCGGCGGTTATATCTCCCAACGGTAGGGTAATAGTCGCCGCCGCGTATCCCCGCTGCCTTTGGCGGTAAACATTCGTCGCATACCAGGCATTAAACCCATCCGGCCGCTCGCCGCCGTTTAAAGCCGTGCCGCCCTTGAGGGGGTTTTCGACCTGCAAGCGAACGTCGTGAAGGTAATCGGTCCACTGTGGATCTGCCGTTAATTTTTCTCGTTCTTCCAACACCATCTCACGGAATTTCTCAATTCCCAGATTGGCAATCAAAAACTTGATGCGCGCACGCGCCCGATTACGCTTTTCGCCCAAGCGGGCGAAGACTCGCGCAATAGCTTGCGCCATCGGCAGAAACTCTTCCTCGGGGAGAAAACTATTGAACAGTTGCGCCTTATACGGAACCGCTCCGAGGCCGCCGCCCACATAGAACTCAAAACCCCGACGCTCCACACCGTTATGCGACTCCATCTTCGCAATCGCGCCGAGATCATGCATGCTCGTCAAGCCGCATGGGTGCTGCGCGCAGCCGGAAAAGGCCACTTTAAACTTCCGCCCGAAATCCTGCGTGTCGGGATGACCGAGTAAAAACTTGGAGCACGCTTTTGCGTAAGGAGTCACGTCAAAAACCTCGTCGCGGCAGACACCCGCGAGAGGGCAAGCGGTAACGTTGCGCACCACGTTGCCGCAGGCTTCGCGTGTCGTGATGTCGACCGCAGCCAGACGCCGCATCAGAGAGGCCGTGTCTTCGATGTGAACAAAATGATATTGGATGTCCTGACGAGTTGTGACATGAGAGATTCCATCGGCGTACTCTTCCGATAAGTCCGCGAGCGCTTCCATCTGCTCGGGATTCAGGCCACCGAATGGAATTTTGATGCGCATCATTCCAGGCGCATCCCAAATGGTCTCCGGCCCTTTTGTCAGTCCCGCGGAAGGCAGCCTGAGCTTCTGTATCTTCTGGCCGTCATGGCGCTGCCCGTTGTCGTATCGCTGCCCATAGATTCCGCGCCTCAGCCGGGTTTCGGCGAAAACTCTCTCATCGATCTTGCCCTGCTTGCGCAATTCGATTTGAGTCTCAAATATGTCGATCTCACGCCCCAGATCGGATGGAATACGGCTGCCGAGTTTCTCTTTCCACTGTGCCGATTCGCTCATAAAGACCCCCGCGAGCTGCGCTGATCCCGATTTCTCAATATTTCCGATTCGACTAATCAATTATTGGCGCAAAAAATTTTCCGCCTTTTGCTATCTTGCCCCCGAAGCTATAATCATCCTAACCATTTATACTAATTCCGATCGCCAAAGTCAATATTAGCCTCGGCCGTGCTTTTGGCCGGCAATTCTTCTTTGTAATTCCATCAAACCGTCAAGTACCGCTTCCGGCCGTGGCGGACAACCAGGCACGTAAACATCTACAGGAATGATCCGGTCAATCCCCTGCACCGTCGCGTAATTATCGTAGAATCCACCGCTGGCGGCACAAGCCCCAAACGCCATTACCCACTTTGGATCAGTCATCTGTTCATATACGCGCTTCATCACGGGGGCCAGTTTCTGATTGACCGTTCCGATGACCATCAGGAGATCCGCCTGTCTCGGACTAAAACGAGGTAAAAGCGCCCCGAAACGATCGATGTCGTAGGGCGACATCGACAAGGACATATACTCCATCGCGCAACAGGCGGTAGCAAATGGATAGGGAAAGATCGAATACTTGCGCGCCCAATTGATCGCGCTTTCGAGCTGCGTCAGCGCCACGGACTCCGCCAACAACCGCTCTTCGCCCCCCCTTGATGTCGATTCGTGTCGGCTTATTTCCATCTACCGAACTATAAAACCACCGATTCAAAAATTCAACGCTTGCCAACGACTAATCTTCCTTCCCAATGCGTTTTTGCTTGACAACCCGAGCACCTCATTTTACTCTGCACCTTAACAGCGGGGATGAGGGCATTAAAACTCTCCTTCTGACCAAACCGGGAGATATAAACATGGAGGGAAAAAAGATTCTAGTCGTCGAGGATAACGAAGATACTCGCGAAATCCTCCTTTACCGCCTCAAGAGCATGGGTAATTACGAAGTGCTTCTCGCCTCCAACGGCAAGGAAGCATTAGAAATAGCAACCCGGTCCAAACCGGACCTCATCATCATGGACCTGAAAATGCCTGTGATGGACGGTTGGGAAGCCACCAAGGCTCTGCGGGAAACGGACTGGGGGAAAGATCTGCCGGTCATCGCCCTGACAGCTCAGGCGATGGAAAGAGATGAGGAGAAGGCGTTGAGCGCCGGTTGCAGCGATTACATTGCCAAACCCATTATGGACTACGCGATCCTCAAGCGAAAAATAGAAAAATTTTTCAAGTAACCCACTTTTCCGCCCAAGCGGTCCTCTTTGTTGCCTGTTTTAGAGTTTCACTACGTTAATGGCCTGCGGCCCCTTTTCTCCCTGTGCGATCTCGAATTGGACCATCTGACCTTCGTTGAGAGTTTTGAAGCCGTCACCTTGGATCGCGCTGTAGTGCACGAATACGTCACCGCCGCCTTCTTTCTCAATAAAGCCGTATCCTTTCGAGTTGTTAAACCACTTCACTTTCCCATTCGGCATGTTTCTTACCTCCCCGCCCGCGTAAACCAGCCTACGGCCAAGCGAGCGCATCGCTTTTGACTTTCAAAGGGCCAGGCCATAACGAGCCCACACTAAGAACCTTTCCTAGCGGACCCGGGAACACAAGATAGCCGCCCTACAAGCCTGGCCTTCGAGCGGCACAAGCCTGCTTTCCTTGGGGTGCGACATTAGATAAATGGCCCTACTTTTGTCAAGAAAAAAATTGCGGCCAAAACTCACCACGGCGTGGAAGTTAAAGCCGAAGATGGCGTTTATGACAGCATCGAGAGCCTATTCCGAACGCGCCGGCAAGCGCAAAGGTATTCAGACCGCAAATTCTGATGAGAACCTTGCTCTGCGACTCCTGGAATTTTCGATTCTAGCGCCGGGATATTTGCTGTATTTTTAGGCAGGTAG
The DNA here is from genome assembly GCA_036506735.1 of Binatia bacterium. Classification (GTDB taxonomy): domain Bacteria; phylum Desulfobacterota; class Binatia; order UBA9968; family UBA9968; genus JAJPJQ01. The sequence goes on from DASXRG010000295.1 coordinate 28,464, forward strand.
TATGTATCTAAAAAAGCTTCGTTTTTCGAAAAACAGACCTCAGTTGTAAACAGCTGTTATAATCTTCATTGACATCATCGAGTTTTTAAAATATATTAGCAACTACACCGCGCGCGCTTGAGAGCCTATGGCAATCTACACACCCCTTAATAAACGAGATTGCGTAAGAGTCGCCGATGAATTCGGCCTCGGAGATCTTGTCTCATATAGCGGTATCCGCAACGGATCGGTAAACACTCACTACCTTTTGGAAACAAAGCGCGGACGGTTCTTTCTAAAGATCGACGAGGTAAAGAGCGAGTTGGAAGTTAAGCAGGAGCTTGAACTTCTGCTCTATCTCCGTAAGCAAGGTTGCCCCTGCCCGCAGCCGTTAAGAAGTAAAAAGGGGCGCTACTACAACGAATTTCACGGCAAGCACGTTTCGGTCAGTAAGTACGTCGAGGGCACGGAGCTTCCTTTAGAAAAAATGACTTCCACTCATCTGGAAGTTACCGGACACGCGCTAGCGGATCTCCATCTCATCGGCCGCGGGTATAAGAAAGGAATCGATAACCGGTTTGGGTTTACCAAGATTCTTGCGATCTACCGCGACGTTAGACGACAGTTGCCCTTGCATCTCAAACATATCGTGCGCGTCTTGGACGACGAAGTTTCCTATTTGGAAAACTACCTGGACAATAACCTGCCGAAGGGAATTATTCACGGCGATCTTTTTCCTGACAATGTCAAATTCAAGGGATCCAGATTAGTTGGTATTGTCGATTTTGAGGCCGCCTGCAGAGGAAAGCTAATCTACGACCTGGCAACAGCCGTCAACGCCTTCTGCTATCTCGATGGCCGCTACCGGATCGATCGCTTCGAGCCTCTCATCAGCGGCTATGAGAGCCTGCGCCCGTTGTCTCTTCCCGAATGGGACTCGTTTCCGAACGAACTCCGGTTTTCCGCTTTACGGTTTACGATCACCAGGATCAAAGATTTTTATCTTAGGAAGTGCGACGAGAATCAGAGGGTTTTCAAGGATTTCAAGGAATTTTTCGACCGGCTGCTTATCCTTCGTAGAGAAAAGACCGGTGGTATGGAAGACATTCTTTTGGCCATGGCGACCGGTTACGACTACCGCAAATATCAAAAATCAAAGCCTTCGAAGTAACCGTTCGCCGCTAAAATCTATTGCGGCCGGTTCCTGCGGGCTGCATGCCGAGTTTTTTGATTTTCAAGAACGTGTCTTGCCGAATTAACCTGATCAAAGCAAGAAACGTAAGCAAGGCGCCAACCCAAAACAGTAACCTTCCCCCGGTGAGAACAACATAGTAGAAGTCGATTTTCACTCGTGCCGCGTTATACTTTTCGCGGTCTTCGTTGATACGCCGCAGCACTTCTTCGTTTTTCTGCTGATCCAACTCCTGAAAGCTGCGGTAACTGTCTTCCAAACCAGTCGGCGCCGTCTTACGCAGCAAACTCTGATATTTCGTGATCTCCACCGCGCCCGCGATCCAGTTACTGATCCCCAGTACGAGTAGGATGACACCGGCAACCAGAAGATAACTCGAATATATGTCGCGGGCCTTCATCGAACGAGGCCAGGATAACGAATCTCTTGGGCAACGTCAATTCATTTCGTTAATTAGAATGACTTGAACTCAAAGACCCCGTAGCTTACGATGAACGCTCATGCGGACCTACGTGATCGGCGACATTCACGGCTGTTTGGACGAGCTGGTTAGTCTTCTCGAGGCTCTTCCTCTCGAGGCTCCTGATCGGCTGATTTTTCTCGGTGATTACGTCGACCGCGGACCCAACTCGAAGGGAGTAGTGTCGTATTTGATCCACCGCCAACAAACCAGAAGCGAGGAAATGATTTTCCTCAAGGGAAATCACGAGGACATGCTCCTATCGTATCTCGGCCTGCCTGGGAGATACGGCGATATGTTCTTGTATAATGGCGGCGCGGCAACGCTGGCAAGCTATGGCGTCTCGCCGCAGCGCCACAGCCTGCAAAAAACTTTGTCTCTCATTCCGAAAAACCACGTCAAGTTTTTTCAGGAATTAAGGAGCCACTACATCGCGGATCAGTTCCTCTGCGTTCATGCCGGCGTTCACCCCAAAAAGACTCTCGAACAACAGGAAGAGGAGGAAATGCTCTGGATTCGAGACGAGTTCATTCTCAACCGGCATTTTCTCCCGTATACCGTCTTATTCGGGCACACACCGCAGGAACAGGTTTTATTCCATTTGCCATTCAAAGTCGGTCTTGACACTGGACTGGTATACGGCAATCAACTGAGCTGCTTGGAGCTCCGGGAGAAAGAGCTTTTTCAAATAGTGCGCGGGGAAAAAAACGTGACGCAAAAGTCTGTCACAAGCTATTGGGCAGCGACGGCGTATTGACTACCTTGACATTCATCCGGTTCAGCGAATAATAAGGCGTTATTGCCTCGGCTGAAACGTTCATTCGCATTCAGCCTTTCAATTTTCTATGGCGGTGTAGCTCAGTTGGTCAGAGCACGCGGCTCATATCCGCGGAGTCGACGGTTCGAGTCCGTCCACCGCCACCAATTTTCAACCGGACTGTAAAAACTCGGCTCGTTTTAGCGCGCCAGCCTTTTGGTTTCCCGTCGCCGAGACTTCTATGGAACACAGGATGAAATTGGGCGACTACCTGGTCGCGTACCTGAAGAAAATCGGTGTTTCCCACCTCTTCGGCATTCCCGGCGACCTGGTGATCAATCTATTTTTCAAGTTTGGCCGGCCCCGCGGGCTTAAAATCGTTACGCTCTCGCATGAGCCCGGCGTCGGCTTTGCCGCCGACGGCTACGCGCGTAGCACCGGGCGGATCGGCGCGATTTGCGTCACCTACGGCGCCGGCGGCCACAACATGGTCAATCCCGTCGCGGGCTCGTTCGCGGAACGCGTTCCCATTCTCGTCATCAGCGGCGGACCTGGAGAAGAAGAGCGCAAGCTCGGTGTTCTCATCCACCATCAGGCCAAAGAAATCGAATCTCAACTGCACATCTATCGCGAAGTCACTTGCGCCGCCAAAATTATCGATGACCCGCAGCGCGCCGCGACCGACATCGACAAAGTCATCCGCTCGATCTGGCTTAATCAGCAGCCGGGTTATCTCGAAATTCATCGCGACATGGTCGAGCGAGAAATCCCCGTGCCGAAGGAAATCATGTCATGGAACGGGGAATTGCCCTACCATCACTCGGATCGTCATAAGGTGGACGAAGCGGTACGGGACACGACCGAGCGCGTCAATCGCGCCCGGCGTCCCCTGGTATTGGTCGGCATCGAGGCCTACCGCTTCAAGCTCGCCAAAGAAATCGTCAAGCTGGTCGAGAAAATCGGCTCGGCCTCTTGCACCTCCGTCCTGGCCAAGGGCGCGTTCCCGATGAACCATCCGCTCTACATGGGCGTTTATGCCGGCGCCGTCAGCCCCGCGGCGATTCGCAGGCGGGTGGACCAAGCGGACTTGATCCTCGGCCTGGGAATGCTTCTTACCGATATCGAACTCGGAGGCAGTCAGCCGTCGGAGGCTCTGCGCCACCGTTCGATCTGGGCCGTGGAGAACAAAGTCAACGTAAGTTTTCACACCTACACGGACGTAACCTTGCGCGATTTCGTTCACGGCCTCGTCCGCGCGGATCTTAAGCCGCATCGCGAGCAAGTGACCTACAGCGACAATCTGACCAAGCCCCAGCCGGATCGGAATCGCCCCGTGCGCGTGGCCGACGTTCTCCGCGAAATCAACCGTTTTCTGGCGCCGCGAAAGAAATTTATGGTGATCGCGGAGTCCGGCGACTCTCTTTTCGGCGGCATCGATATCAAAGTCGGCGACGACGGTCTCTACTTGGCGCAAGGCTTCTACGCTTCGATGGGCTTTGCCGTGCCGGGCGCGCTGGGCGCCCAGATCGGAACGGGGCTCCGGCCTTTGATTCTCATCGGCGATGGCGGCTTCCAGATGACCGGGGTCGAGATTGCCCATGCGCCGCGCTACAAACTCAATCCCATCGTGGTACTGCTGAACAACGGAGGCTGGGGCATCTTCCGTCCGATCGCGAAGCGCCAGGACCTGCTCGCTCTCCCTTCCTGGCGCTATGCCGATCTTGCTAGACTATGGGGCGGGCGTGGCTTTCGGGTGGAGACTGTGGCACAGTTGCGCCGGGCCCTGGACGAAGCCGCGAAGTCCGCCGCGTTTGCGATCATAGAGGTGATGACGGGTCCCCGGGACCTTTCGCCCATGTCGATCAAGTACATTCGCGCATCGGCCAAAAAAGGTGCAAATCAAAAATCCGCCTGAACGCGGTGCTTCGGCAAATCTCATGATCAATCAAGAGCGGCTAAAAAATTTGCTCATCGAGTTGATCCGGATCGATAGCCTCTCCCGCAAAGAACATACTATAGCGCTACGGCTGAAACGGGAGCTGCAAGAGCTCGGCGCCGAGGTTTGGATCGACGACGCCGGAAAAAAGGTCGGCGGCAACACGGGCAACGTTATCGCGCATTGGCCCGGGAATTCACCCGGCGCGAGGCCTCTTCTGCTTTCGGCCCACATGGATACCGTGGCGCCGGGTGAAGGAGTAACGCCTGTACTGGAAGGGAATATTTTGAAGAGCGACGGCCGGACCGTGCTCGGAGGGGACGATAAAAGCGGCGTCGCGATCATCTGCGAAGCGCTGCGGGTAGCGCAAGAGAAAAAATTGCCCTGCGGCCCCCTCGATGTGGTCTTCACGATTTGCGAAGAGGCGGGCCTCCTCGGCGCTAAATGTGTCGATGTATCCCGGTTGCGGGCGCGCACCGGGCTCGTGCTCGACAGCGATTCCGTGGGGTTTTTGTTTACCAAGGCGCCGGCCGCCAACCGTTTCGAGTTTTGCATTCATGGCCTCGAGGCGCACGCGGGCGTCTGCCCCGAGCGCGGGATCAGCGCCGTTCAAATAGCTGCAGAAGCGATCTCGCGCATGAGACTCGGCAGGATCGACGCCGAAACGACAGCGAACATCGGTATCATCCAGGGCGGTGTGGCCGTCAACATCATTCCCAACTCCGTGCTCCTTATGGGCGAGGCGAGAAGCCATAGCGAGGAGAAACTGGCTCAGCAGACCGCGCATATGCTGCGCTGCCTCGAAGAGGCGGCGGCGGCTCATGAGTTGAAGCTCGACGGGAAGGTTTTTCGTGCCAGTGTGGAGACTAAAGTCGAGCGCGATTACGACCGGATGGACGTCGCCGAGGACTCTCCCCTGGTGCGCCTCGTGCGCGCCGCGGGAAAAAATCTCGGCTTAGAAGTGAAAACTCAAGCAACGGGGGGCGGCTGCGACGCCAACGTCTTCAACAAAAAAGGGCTGGAAGTGGCCAATCTGTCCACGGGAATGCGAGACATCCATACCGTCAAAGAATGGCTCGATCTCAACGACCTTTATCTTTCGGCTCGGATGGTTCTGGAAATCGTTCGGTTGAACGCGACAACGAGCGCTGAATCCTGAGTGCCGAGGACTGAGCGGATGCGACTCCGTCATCAGTCGTGCACAACTCAGTCCTGTATCTATCGCCATGGACGCGGAAGAGATCGGTCTGCTGCTCAGGCAAGAGCGCGGACAGTTTCTCGAATTCTTGAGCGCCTACGAATATAAAAAAACTTCCGGACAGAAAAAGCATGCTGAAGATTTAACCCGCGACATCGCTCGCTTGGTTGGCGGAATGGCGAACGCCGACGGCGGCGTCCTTCTCGTCGGCGTGGAGCCCGACAAAAGCGTTACGGGAATACCTCATTCTCAAGACGAGTTGCACGCGCTGATCCAGTCACCGCAGATGTCTTTGCGTCCGGCGCTCAACCCTTCTTGCCGCCGCATCCAGCTCAGCAACCTGTTAGTGCTCAAATTCGAGGTCGCTTCCAGCCCCGAAGTGCATCGTGTCGCCGGCGGCCGGGCGTTTTACCGAATTGCGACGGAAACCCCCGCCCTGCCGCCGGAGCAAATTCAAAGCTTGAAAGAGAGCAAGAAGCACGTTTTCTATGAGCGGCAACATTTTCTGGAGGCCGGCTTGGATGACCTCGACCTTGCCGCGGTCGAAGCCTTGGGGGAAAAAACCGGCGACGCAAGAGACCCGAAGACCGTGCTCGCGCGCACGTATCATCTCATCGACGATTCGCGGCTGAAGCCGACGCTCACCACCGCGGCGCTGCTTTTGTTCGGCAAGGAACCGTCGCGCTGGCATCCCCGCTGCGGGATCGACTTCGTCAAGTATGAAGGGACCGACCGGCGGCACGGGAGCTCATTGAACGTGGTCAAACGCATCCGCTTCGAAGCGCCGCTCTGCCGCTTGATCGACGAGACCGTGGGCCGCGTCAAAGAGCACATTCGCGAGCGCACGATCCTGCATGACTTGTTCTTTCGCGAGCGGCTGGAGTATCCGATGTTCGCGTGGCAGGAGGCGCTGGTCAACGCGGTCGCCCACCGGGATTACAGCTTGACCGGCGCGCCGGTGGAAATCTGGATGTTCGACGACCGCATTGAGATCCGCAGCCCGGGTCTGCCGCCCTCGCCTGTCACGGTCGAGCAATTGCGGCAGCAGCAAAGAGTTCACTTCTCGCGCAACCCGCTCCTGGTGCGCGCGTTGGCGGACCTGGGCTATTTGAGGGAGATGGGCGAAGGGATTCCGCGGATGTTCCAGGAGATGGAGCACCACGGTTTGCAAGCGCCGGAGCTTTCCGCCGAGGGATTTGTTTTTACCGTCACCTTGCGTAATACCCCGATCTACGACGACGCGACCCTCCGATGGCTCAATCAATTTAGCGCGAGCGCGATCAATTCCCGCCAGCGGCGGCTACTGGCGTATGCCTACGCTCACGGGAAGTCGTTTTCGACGATGGATTATCAACGCATCGCCGAGGTCGACCGCGACGTCGCCTATCGCGAGATCCGCGTTATGGTCAAGCAGGGAATCGTCGCGCCGCTCAAGGCCAAAAGCCGCAGCTATAAGGTAATCGAACGGCTGTAAGCGATCGCGCTCTCATCGGCATTCCGTGATGCTCTATTATTTTCCCAATCGATTGATCATACGGTGCGCTCGGCGCCGGATTTGCCGCCGCGCTTGCGCAAGATAAACAGCGACACAACGAGGATGATGATCAACAGCGACAGTACCGATAACTCCACGACCAAGTAGTTGAACACCTCTCTGGATTGGTCTTTAACGTCGGCGAACTCCGCGGTCAAAACCAGGATGCGCCGGATCGCGGCGATGAGGCCGACGAGAAGAAACGGCTCGGGCACGATGGTATGCTCCCGGAACGAAACTTGCACGGTGTACAGAAGCTCCACGAACAGCAGGATCAACAGGATGCGGTCGAGCAAACCGACGATGTTCGTCGCGAACGATCCCGCCATTAAATTCTGGCCGAAATTGATCGCGCCGATGACTAGAAGGACCAGCGAGCTCCCGGCCAGAAGAAGCCCAAGGCCGATGTAGACGATGTCCTCCACCACGCTGAATGCGCGCGCGACCCACGTACGTTTGGAATCGGATTCAACCGGCGCCACACGACACCTCCATCAAGAACCGCCTCTCGGCGAGATAATCACACCTCACACCTTAACAAAGCGCGGAGATCTTTCCAGCCATACGCGACTTCGATCAACTTGGCATCACCGACCGCGATCGCCTTTTCCGACAACAGCTCGCCTCCGAGTGCTTCGTAAAAACCGCGTGACGGATTTTTCGCCAGCACCCAGATGATCATCGACTCAACCCCGGCCTGCAAAAGTCGCCGGACAATCGCCACGCTCAGCTGCCGACCGATGCCCCGGCGTTGAAACTTCTTAAGCATGTAGATCGCGTAAATCTCACCTCGGTAAAGAGGGTCGCCGGCGCGCTCAGGGCCGCCGGCGGCAAAACCGACCACCTCACCGTTCTCGTCCTCGGCGACGTAAATGCACTCCTGCTCCGTTCGTTTAGCGACGTTGTTGTGCCACATCTGCGCGCGGCGCTCGTAGGAAAGCTGCGCCAGATGGTCATCCGGTATGATGCCGCTATACGTCGTGCGCCAACTCTCCACGTGCACCCGCGCGATGGTTTCGGCGTCGCCGAGCGCCGCTTCTCGAATACGCATGTTGACAGATCGCGTCGAGTCGAATCTACTCGGGGGCCGTACGGCTCTTCTCGAAGCGCCAGGTATGATGCCAGCGGAACCGATTGATTTCAGAGCAACGGCGAAAACCTGCGCGCGCCGCCATGGCGCGGAGATCGGCTGTGGTCTCCGGAAAATCATTGTTTCGAATGTGGTCGCAAAGCGCGTTGAGCCCTGCGGGCGACAAGGCTTGCCACTCCGACCGCAGCCAACCGAGATAGCCCTCAAGATAGACCCGGCGCTCTTCGTCCGCCTCGCGCGCCACGTCGATCACCAGCAGCAATCCATTTTCGTTCAGTCTCCGGGAAGCGATCTCAAAGAAAACCGATTTATCGGCCGGCATGAGATGATGCAGGGAAAAGCTCGAAAAAATCAGGTCGAATCGTTCGCCGCCGGCCCTCAAGCCTTCGAGCAGATCGCCCCGGCATAACTCGATCGAGCAATTTAAGGCCGTTAGATTTTCACGCGCGTGAGCGAGCGCGACGTCGGAGAGATCGTAACCGACGTAACGGCTGACCGAACGGCCGCGCAAAGCCTGTCCCAAATGGCGCGCGCTGCCGCAGCCGAGGTCGAGAAGCGCGAACGGCCGATGGCCATAGTGATCCGCTAAAACGCGCCCGACGTCGCGATAGATTTCGTCATGAAACATGTAATTGTGGTCGAGCACGCGGTCATAGATCGACCACTCGTCGAAGAATTCCGCTGTGCTGGGTTTGCTCATGGAACTTTTTTTGCGGGCGGGCTGTTATGCCGAGCGGCTTCTCCCCTGCTGGCGCCCGCTAAGGCAGGAGCACGATGCAGTTGGGGTTCATCCCCATGTTCTTGAGCGTGTCCACGCTGGCGATCGGCTCACCCTTGGCGACGTCGATAACTGTGATGGAACCGTCAGATAAGCCCGGCAGATTGAGCAGGCTGTTCTGGACAAAGAGATAGCGCTCGTCGGGTGAGAAGACCAGGTGATGCGCGCCCGCAGCCGCCGGGATCGCCTTGAGGAACTTGGGCTTTTGGGGATCGCTCACGTCGTAAACGTTGACGTGTCCCGGCTTCGCCGTCGTCACGTAGAGGCGGTCGCGCTTCTTGTTGTGCTCGATCTCCAGCGCGACTCCATGGCCGCGCGCGCCAAAGTCGTCCACCTGATTAAAGGTGAAGTCCTTCGTGGCAGGATTCCACACCGCCGTCCAGAGCGTTCCGCCATACATGTTGGTGATGTAAGCCAGCGGCGGATTCGTCCCGGGCATGAACATCGCCTCGACCGGCGCTTCGCCGGCAGGCGACGCCTTGCGCGATACTTTGTGGGTCGAGAGCACTTTTCCGCTGCTCGCCTCCAGCACGGTTACCGTCTCTCCCGGGTCGCCGAGATCGGAAGGCCGTACGGTGCTCGTGATAATCGCCCGGTCGATGCCGCTGTGAATGCTGATCCCGTGCGGATATTTGATAAACGCCGTCCCTCCCGCGGGCGATCCGATGGTTTTGATCGGCTTGTCGGCGGCCGCATCACCCATGATTACGTTGCTCGATCCCATGCACGTGAGATACCAAGTCCGGCCGTCTTCGGAGAAAACCACGTCCTCCAACACCCGGCAGTCCGGCACCGGTACCGCTTTCATGCGATAGGGAAACCGGCTCAAGTCCATGACGTGGAGCACGCTCTTGCCGAGAGCGGTGATATAGGCTTTCTTTTTGTCGCGGCTGAAATAGATGTGGTGCGCCACGAGATCGGGCGGCAGCGGGATGTCCATCAGCAATTTGCCGAAGCTCGGCGACGCCGGATCGACGTCGATAACCGCCAGCCCTTCCTTCCTTACGATTTGCTCGGGTTTGGTTTCGTAGTTGAGCATGGCCAGAATCTCGGCCTCGGCCGGAGAGACAAACAAAAGCGACACGGTCACCAGCAGTGCATGGATGAAGACGTTCACGGGATTCTCCTTCCTAAACAAAATATCGCAAAAACGCATTCGAATTCCAATCAAACCGAGCAGTCCGCTTCCTCACGTTCCAACGCTTCCCGATCCCACTTGGCCAAATTCGCCGCCGCCCCATACGTCGTCTGAAGGAAATCGAGCAGCGTGTCATCCGGCGATTCGGCTTGCCGGACCCTATCGTACGGCAGGATGAACTCGCGCAGCTCTTGACTGTAAAAAGCTACATCCGGCTTGACGTGGATTTGCGCAAAGCCTTCTGGCTCCGGATAGGCATAAGAATAAAACGCCGGATAGGGAATGGGGCCTCCTCCGGGCCAGAAGCCGCAACTGCTGACCTCGTGCGAGTACGCCTCGCGCGCCACCCGGTCCGGCAGGTTGGGAACGCCGCCGGGATGCTGCGGCGCGCGCCGGCCGGAAAATCTCGTCACCGCGAGGTCCGGAGCGCCCCAGAAGAAATGCACCGGGCTGCACTTGCCGATGAAGCGGCCGCGAAACCGCTTGAAGACGCGATCCGCCTGCACCAGGATGCGCCAGAACCGATTGGCGTATTCGCGATCGTAGGCGGCGTGAGTTTCGTCCCTATCGAAGCGGATGGCGTCGGCGACTTCGTTGGGCTTCATTTGAATCTCGACCCGCAGCTTCAAATGTTCCATCTGCTCCATCAGCCGCCGGTAAAACGTTGCGACCGATTGAGGCTGGAGCGCGACAATGCCGATGCCGCCGTCGCTGGGCAAAATCGTCACCTCGTGCCTGATGAAGTCGAAATCGATTTGAAATGTCCGGGTGCCGTAAGGGATCGGCGAAGTGGTGAGCCCCCGGGCCGTCACGTAGAGCGTGGCGTGCCAAGAGTGATTGACCCGGGGAGTTTGGGCGAGACGAATCTTGCCGACGATCTG
>DASXRG010000296.1:0-2506 GCA_036506735.1 Binatia bacterium
TCGAATGAGATGCCGCTCTGCGAAAGAAACTCTTTCGTGCTGGCGCAGGTAAATCAGCCGGGGCGATAATAGACCTTGACGGTATTCACGAGGCTTACTCTTGGACGGGTTTTTTGTATCTTTGCCGGGGCACGATCTCCAGCACAGTCCCCCCCGGTGCGCGGAATTTGACCGGGATCACGCCCGGATCACTGATGATCTCGCAGCCGAATTTCTCGATCTGGGCGAGATAGCCTTTCACGTCGTCCACTTCTATGCCGAAGTGATGGATGCACGGGCCCAGCCCTGCGGCCTTCGCTTCGGCCGATTCCTCGCTGTCGTATTTGATCAGCGCCAGGTCGATCGTGCCGTCGCTCAGATGAAGCGACGTATGATCCCTGACTTTGGCCTTGTCCATCGGCGCGAAGCCGAAGACCTTCTGGTAAAACTCGCTGGTCGCCTTCAGATCGTCAACTTTTACGGCGATGTGGACGATACGGTTCATCTTTTTTCCTCTTTTCTACGGGCGATCGGTTTAGCATGGCCCATGGCTTGGAATCAAGGCGCATCGGCGATCTCCCTCGGGAGTGCGAAGTGCACGTTCTCTTCGACAAAACCGGCGGTCGCAACCTCGGCCCCGCGCCGTTGGAAAAAATCCGCCACATCCCACACCAGGCGGTCCGGGGCTGAAGCGCCGGAAGTAATCCCGACCCGCTCGACGCCCTCGAGCCAAACGGTCTCGATCGCGCCGACGTCATGGATAAGGTGGGCCGGAATTCCCCGGGAGCGCGCGACGCGGCAAAGCTGGTTGGAGTTCTCGCTGTTGGCGGATCCGATCACGAGCACCAGATCGACGTCGCGCGCGAGCTGCTTCACGGCGTCCTGGCGATTCTGCGTTGCATAGCAGATATCTTCTTTGGGCGGCGTCACGATCCGGGGAAATCTCCGTTTGAGCACATCGATGATTTCTCGCGTGTCATCGACGCTCAGCGTGGTCTGAGTCAGAACGACGACCTTGTCGGGATCGGGAACGTGGAGCGTCCGAGCCTCTTCCACGGTTGCGACGATCTGAATCCGCTCCGGCGCTTCACCGCTCGTGCCGACAATTTCGTCGTGCTCTTCGTGGCCGACGAGAATGATGCTGTAGCCTCGCGCGGCAAACTTGCGCACTTCGCGGTGCACCTTTTCGACCAGCGGGCAGGTCGCGTCGATGACGATCTCGACGCCGCGCGCACGCGCCTGCTGCAAGACCGCGGGCGCAACTCCGTGCGCGCTGAAAACGAGCTTGGCCCCGGCGGGAACGTGATCTACGGACTGAACGAACTTCACCCCGCGCCGGGTAAAATCTTCTACGACGTGGCGGTTATGTACGATCTCGTGGAAAACGTAGATCGGCGGGCCGTATTTTTTTAGCGACCGCTCCACCGTCTCGATCGCCATCTCCACGCCGGCGCAAAATCCGCGCGGCCGGGCGACGATGACCTTCTTGACCGGCATGAGTTCAGTGTGGATGAACGGCTGAAAGGTGTCAAGAACGCGGCGATGGCCACGCGCAGGACCTTGCAGGCTTGGTGAAAACGGGGTAGGAGACCGTAGAAAGTTTAGAAGGGAGTGGCGGCACATGACCGGAACGATAAAGAAGATTATCCGGGACAAGGGCTTTGGATTCATCGTCCCCGACGATGGCAGCGACGATGTCTTTTTCCATCGCAGTAGTCTCGCGCCACGCGTGCAGTTCGAAGATTTGAACGAGCGCGATGCGGTCCAATTTCAGACCCGGCGCGGCGACAAAGGGCCCGTGGCCTTCGACCTGAAGCTGCGCTAGACTGAAGTAGCCAGCTTCGTCAAACAGGCACCGCAAGCAAATAAACGCTTCGTCTTGCCGTCAAGCGACGGAGACAAAAATGCCCACCAACCGTCTGGCTCACGAGAGCAGTCCCTATCTTTTGCAGCACGCGCACAATCCGGTCGATTGGCATCCGTGGGGAGACGAAGCTTTCGAGAAAGCCAAGCGCGAGAACAAGCCGATTCTTTTGAGCATCGGATATTCAGCCTGCCACTGGTGCCACGTGATGGAAAAGGAGTCGTTTGAGAACGAAGCGATCGCCGCGTTGATGAACGAGAATTTCGTCAATATCAAAGTCGATCGCGAGGAGCGGCCGGACCTGGACGAGATCTATATGAACGCCGTGCAGATGCTCACCGGGCGCGGCGGCTGGCCCATGACGGTTTTTCTTACGCCGGAAGGCAAGCCGTTTTTCGGCGGCACGTATTTTCCACCCGAGGACCGCCACGGCATGCCCGGATTTCCGCGCATCTTACAGGCCGTCGCTCAGGCGTATCGGGAGCGACCGGGGGACGTGGCCAAGAGCGTCGAGCAGATTGTCGGCGCGCTGGGTCGCATGACGAACGTCGTCGAGAGCCAGCGGCCTTTTTCTCCCGAAGTCGTCACCCGGAGCGCCGAGGCGCTGGCGCAGGCCTATGACCCGGAAAACGGCGGTTTCGGCCACGCGCCGAAGTTTCCCAA
>DASXRG010000297.1:0-5505 GCA_036506735.1 Binatia bacterium
GTTAAATCGCTCTCGGAAGGAGCGCTCGCGATGGAAAAAGTCCGGCTGTTGCCCTCGACGTCCGTCTCGGGCGGGTCCTTTAATGTTAGAACGAGATATTGTCCGGCTCTAAATTTGAAATCCGGCGGCTTTGCAAAACGAAAAGCCATAGTCTGTTCGGCGATTTCTGCACGCTCTCGAAGCTGAATGGTATACGAAGGCATGTGTATGGAAATTCTGGCTCGGGCGTTCAGATCTGCGCGAAACTCAACGCCCAGCTATCCGCGTCTCGCGGGCTCGATAATCTCGCCCAACACTTGCCGCGCCTTTTCCCAATCTTTCAGGAAGGCTTCCAGGCCGCGGTCGGTCAGGGGATGCTTGAACAATTGCTCGAATACCTTGAACGGCATCGTCGCGATGTGTGAGCCGATCTTGGCCGCTTCGATAACGTGAATCGGGTGGCGCAGGCTTGCGGCCAGAATCTGCGTCGAGAAGCTCTGCGCACGGTAGATCTCCACAATTTCTCGGAGCGCCCCGAGACCATTCTCCCCGATGTCGTCCAACCGCCCGAGGAACGGGCTGACGAAATAGGCCCCGGCCTTCGCAGCGATGAGGGCCTGCGCCGGAGAAAACACGAGGGTGACGTTGACGCGAATCTGTTCGCCGTGCAAAACGTGGAGCGCGCGAATGCCGTCGGTGGTCATCGGAACTTTCACGACGATGTTCGGGTGCCAGCGCGCCAGCTCGCGCCCCTCGCGCAGCATCCCTTGCGTGTCGGTAGAAACGACCTCTGCATTCACCACGCCGTCCGGCAAAAGCCTGCACATCTCCAAAATGAGCTCGCGGAACGGCCGCCCTTCTTTCGCTGCCAAGGTCGGATTCGTCGTGACTCCATCCACTACGCCCAGGTCCGCGGCGTGGCGGATCTCATCGAGGTTGCCGGTATCGAGAAATATCTTCATAAAACGCTCTCAGCCATTAGAGTGATTTCAGGTATTCGATCAAGTCGAGTTTTTCCTGATCGGTCAGCCCCAGCTTGAAGAAGCCGTTGTAATGCTCGATCACCTCCCGCAAAGCGGCAAACCGGCCATCGTGATAAAAGCCGCCCTTCTGATGGCTCCACAGACCGGCGAGAGGCGCCGTGCGATACATGTGCGTCGGCGACCGATCCGCCTGAAAAGAGTCGACGCCGATGTCTTTGGGCGCGTGCAGGTTGTTTCCCGGCTCGGTGAAGAGCGGCGGGACGTGGCAGGTCGCGCATTTCGCCTTGGCGCCGAAGATCGCTTTGCCGCGCGCGGCGGCCGCTTTATCGAAACTGCTCTCCGGAGGCTTAGGCGCCGGAATGGCAAGCTGGTAGAAGTGAAGCGCCGCGAGCTTCGCGGTGACGAGGTCCGGCGTGCCCCGCGTGTTGCCGGAGCCGCTCTTCGCGGCGACCGGGTATTGATCCTTGTTGTTGAACCGCTCGTCGAAAAAAGTGCCCGATCCGTGCATCTCGGTCGCCGCAACATACGCGTTCCAATAGGTGACCGATCCGAAACCCGTCCAGGTATGCAGATTGACTCCCGCGAGGCCGAACGCCGGCGGAATCAAGGTGCCGGCCTGTTTCCCGTCGGGGCGAAACGCTTTGCCGTCTTTGTCGAGCTCGGCGTCGAAGCGTCCCGGGCCCCAACTGTTGAGCACTTTCTTGACCGTCGCCTCGTCGGCGCCCAAGAGGTCGGTGAACGGCTTGAGGCTCGGCGCGAGCGAAACGATAACGCCGACGTTCAAATCACGGTTGGCCCAGCCGTCCAAACGTTGGCCGATGCCCGGCGCGAAAGAGTCGTTCACGGTCGAATGGCAAAAGGCGCACTGAATGCCCATCGAGCGCAGATTTCCCTTTGCATCGAAGAAGCCGGTGACGCCGACCACCGCGTTGAGCTTCAGCAGGGCGAGGGTCGTCGCGGGATCGTCCAGATCGACCTTGCCTGCCTTGATTTGTTTAACGAGATCGGGCGGAAGCGCATTCGCATCGACTTTTAATCCCACGGCCAGCGCCGTCTTCGGGCTCACGCCCGGACCGACGCCGCCGAGCTTGGCGCCGGCGATCGCCTGATGAAGCTGGAGCGCATCGCCCCAAAAGCCCTCGCTGCCGAAAGTATCGAAGCGAAAAATTCGCCTGCCCTCGTCTAGCATCTGCTGGGCGTTTTTCCCGATCACGCGGTCGAATTCCGCGGCCGGCGATTTTTCGGGAGCGGCGGCGAAAGCCGTCTCGCCCATCCCTTGGCGGCGATATTGACCGGCGACGAAAACGGCAAAGACAACCAAAGCACCGGCCGCGATCCAACCACGCTTCATGACGCACCTCCTCTGCGCTGTTAGCAGTTGGATGCATCGAGCCGGCGAAATCTTACTTTCCGCCGGCTTTATTTTTCTGATTGGACGGCTTCGAGGAGGGCCAGGTAGATCTCTTCGCACTCGGGACACTGATGGACATGGTGGTGAACGTCGGCCAGGAGCTCGGCCGCATTCTCCTTCGCGATCTGAAGGTCCACGAAGCGCGGCAGCTTCTCGAAGAATTCGGAGCAGAGGATCTCGTCGTCCTTGGCGGCAAAAACGGTTTCGATCAATCGTGTGAATTTTCCCGATTTCATGGCTCTGCTTAATATTGACGCTCGATCAACGGGAATCCTTACCTCGGACTTCAAAAATACGGAGAATTTCTTCCTGGCTGAGCCCACGCTCGACGAGGCTCTTCCTGAGCTTCTTCCTGGCGTCATGGATCACTTTATAAACGTTGTCCCGGTTGGTCCCGAGCTTGCCGGCAACCAAGTCCAGCGGCATCCCTTGAAAAACGTTCGCCACCAGCACGAACCGCTGCCGCGATGTGAGCTCGTTTTCAATGATGCTCTTCAGTATCCGCCAGGCCTCATTTTGTTGCAGGGCCTTCTCCGGATCGAGCGATTTCGCATCTTCGATCGGCCAGGCAGGAAGATCGTTGCCGGTCCGAGACTGATCCAGAGAAACTTCTTTCCACCTCCGCCGCCTGAGTTCGCCGAGAACGATGCGGATGGCCACCATCGTGGCCCAGGTCGTGAACCGGCTCTCGCCTCGAAAGGTCCCGAGCTTCCCTTGAATCATCAATAAAGCGTCCTGCGCGCAATCTTCGGCGATCTCCTTGGACTCCGCCGAGTGCGCAAGATACGCGCGCAGGGTCCGAAGAATTTTCTCCCGCAACTCTTCCAGCGCGTCAGCCTGCCGGCTTCCGCCATCCCGGAGATCCCGCAACCACTCTTCGTTCGTCCTCATCAGATAGACAGATGGCCGTTCTCGATTATCACTGCAAAGCGGAGAGATTCTTCCATCCTGCGGGGACAACGTCAACAGCGTAACGTAAACAAAACAGGCGCGTTTGAAGATACCACGGACGAATTGGGATCTGGACGGCTATAATGGTAATATGTCGACGCGTCTCTAACAAAAGGATTGAGCAAACGCGAAAAACACGTCGCTCATTCATAAGTGTTTAGGCTGCTAGGGGCAATCAGATGCGCCTTCCGAAATGGGTCGTTCGTATCGCGAATGAGATCACCAACCTCGCCCTTCTGGTTGGTATCCCTCGGCCTCCATACACCCGAGGAAACGCGCTTGTCGTTGAAACAGTCGGCCATCGGTCGGGCAAACGGCGCCGTGTCCCCGTGGGGTATCTCGACGATGGCGGCCATATTATCGTCGTCGTAGAGGATGGCCTCCGCGCTCACTGGATCCAAAACGCCCTCGCGAACGACACTCGCCTCAGGATTCACTTTCGAGGTGCATGGCACGGAGCCCGCTTGCGGATCCTCGACGCAGATCCAGACAGTTACCTCAGCCGAATGAATCGCGTACATGCGGCTTTCGTGCGGGTCGAATCGACCACCCCAACGGTCGTGGAGATTGTGCCTGAATGAACGACGCGCACCAAATCGTGCGCCCATCAAGGCGCTACAGCTAAGCGAGAGACGTGAACCGTGAGACGCATGAGGAAGGCTCAGCCACCAATAGGTACATTGCCTAGTTTTTGCAGCGGACGCGCATGAACTTCGCTGCCTATTTTTGCACCAGTGGGCGCGCCGCTGAAAAACGGCGTTAGGATCAGATATAAAGACATAGCAGGGACTGCCGGCCGTTTTGGTGACTCTAAGCGACTTCACTCGATGGTTGTACCGTGGGCAGCGACCCAACTGGATTGCGAGGATTTTCAATAGAGCGTCGGCTGCTGTGGCCGCGTCGGGCGTCGCCCCTAACTACCTCGTGACATTGGAAGTGAACGGACGAAAATCGGGGCGGATCTTCTCGCTGCCTTTGGTCATGGCCATCGTCGATGGACAACGGTATCTGGCGTCGATGCTGGGAGATAACGTGCAGTGGGTCCAGAACGTACGTGCAGCCGGTGGGAAGGCGGTTCTCCGGAGCGGCGGCCGTGAAGAGGTCCAACTCGAAGAGGTTCCCACGGACCAGCGCGCACCCATCTTGAAGGCTTATCTGCAGCGAGCACCGGGAGCACGGCCGCACGTGCCCGTGAACAAGGATGCAGCGCTAGCGGAATTCCAAAAAATGGCGGCGGCATTTCCGGTCTTTCGGGTTGCTTCTAACAAAGTGGTAAGGACATGACCATCCGCGGTTATCGCGCTGCCGACTTGGCGGCTGTCGTCTCGGTGTTTCAGCGTTCGGTCCGTGAAGTGGCGAGCCGCGACTATTCTCCCGAGCAAGTCGCAGCCTGGACACCCGAACAAACGGATTTAAGCGTCTGGTCTGCCCGTCTCGAAAACGGCGGCGTCTTCGTTAGTGAGTTCCAGGACGAGATCGTGGGCTTCGCTCGCGTCGATGATAGTGGCTACTTTGATTTGCTCTACGTTCACCCTGGATTTCAGGGTCGAGGTATAGGGCGTGAGTTGTTTCAGCAGGTCGTTGCATGGGCGTCGAGCCGAGGCGTTCGGCGGCTCATATCGGACGTCAGCATTACGGCGCGGCCATTTTTCGCGCGCATGGGGTTTCGCGTCGTGCAGCCGCAAGTGGTTGAGCGCCAAGGCGTCAGATTGCAAAATTTTCGCATGGAGCTGGATGTTGAACCGCGCCTTGCAGCGGACGCGCGGCACAAGACACGCCGCTGAACGCGAACGTTCGACACCAACGACCGGTTGGAGCCCGACGCTCGCAACTTGTGTGGCTCACCCAAAGCGTTACCGATTGGAGATATAAATTGACTTCCTTCGATAGCATGCGTCGTGTTCGGGGTCTGACTTCTACATCTTGACTTTCTTCGCAGCAGCCTGACTCAGGATCTATAGCTGACGCCGGTGAGAGCGGCGTTCAGCGAAACTTCCGCCCGTTCGATTTGAGAACGTCGCGCAGGCTCTCCACGCCGACCCACAAACCCGGCAGACCGCCGGGAATCGCCGCAACCTCGACCGCCTCCAAGATCTCGCGCGGACGCGCGCCCAGGGTCAGCGCGCGCTGGATGTGCAGTCGAACGCCGCGCGGGCGGTTCAGCGCGCAGGTGATGCCGAT
>DASXRG010000298.1:0-5618 GCA_036506735.1 Binatia bacterium
TTCTGCTCTTTTTTTTCTTCTTTCTTTTCGCCGGCAAGTAGATCCGAAAAATTGAACTCATTCGCCTCCGTGCGCGCGAGACCGATGGCAGGCGCCGCGAGATTGAGCTCCGCCAGCTTCAGGTGGCCGCGAAAGAGCGGCGTATAATAGAATTTGAGCGCCAGCTCCTTGAATTGCACCAGCGCATCCGGCCGAGTCTTATCGGCGAGCTTCAAGTTCTTGATCGCGATGCGCCGCGTGAAGAGATTGATGTCGATGTCTTCGATCGTGACGTTTCGGTGCGTCGCCGTGTTGATATTACTGACCGCGACCTTCCGGACCACCATCGGCAAAAAAGTGATAAACAGCGCGAGGACGACCACCACGCTGGCGATGATGATTCCCCACTTCTTCTGTCGGCGCGTGAGCGTCATAAGGTTTCCCCCGGCGATTCGACTCATCCTCATATCACCGGGGATTTACCCCCGCAAGAACAGAGAGAATGGCTGCTTCTCACAGATTAATGGCCTGAATTTCTGATTGTGGGGGATTTTGGTCGGAGCTATACTCTCTAGTCGCAAGCCCTTCGAGCTAAGGAGAAATCACGCATGGCCACCGGAGACAAACCTTCCATCCCTGAATTCCATCCGCCGCGGCGAATATTGCTGGGACCGGGTCCGAGTCCGGTGGACGACCGCGTCATGCGCGCCATGGCGGCGCCGGTCGTGGGGCATCTCGATCCTTTGTTTCTCAAATGCATGGACGACATTCAGGTGCTGCTGCGCTACGTCTTCGAGACGCAAAACCGTTTGACGATTCCCGTGTCGGGAACCGGTAGCGCGGGGATGGAAGCGACAGTGGCGAGCCTGCTGGAGCCGGGCGACGAAATCGTCGTTTGCGCCAACGGTTATTTCGGCGAGCGGATGTGCGAGATGGTGACGCGGCTCGCCGCGAAATGTATTCGCGTCGAAGCCGAATGGGGCAAGCCGATGGACTTGGATAAAGTCCGCGCGGCGTGGAAAGGTTCCAAAGCATGCGCAATTTTCGCCGTCCAGGCGGAAACTTCGACCGGCGTCTTGCAGCCGATCGCGCCGCTGCGCGAAATGGCGAACGAGCGCGACGGCCTTCTGCTCATCGACGCGGTCACGAGCCTCGGCGCGCATGAAGTCGCCGTGGATAAAAACGGCATCGACGGCTGCTATTCCGGCACGCAGAAAGGCCTCTCCTGCCCGCCAGGGTTGGCGCCGGTGACCTTCAGCGAGCGCGCGTTGACCAAGATCAAAGAGCGGAAAACGAAACCGAGCAGTTGGTATTTGGACGTGGGCCTGGTCGCGAACTATTGGGGTAGCGAGCGCACGTACCACCACACGGCGCCGATCTCGATGAACTACGCGCTGCGCGAGGCGCTGCGCATCATCGTTGAGGAAGGGTTGGAGGCGCGCCGGCGCCGGCACGAGCTGAATCACCGCGCGCTGGTGGCGGGCGTCGAAGCGATGGGGCTCAAAATGCACGTCGATCCGGACGACCGTCTCTGGACGCTCAACACGGTGCGCGTGCCCGACGGCGTGGATGACGCCCGGGTGCGCAAGCGCCTGCTCGATGAATTCAACATCGAGATCGGCGGCGGGCTCGGCGTGCTCAAAGGCCGCATCTGGAGGATCGGTTTGATGGGAGGAGGGAGCGCGGCGAACAACGTGTTGCTGTTGCTCGCCGCGCTTGAGGAGTGCCTGGTGGCGGAAGGCTTTAAAGTCCGCGGCTCAGGCGTGAGCGCCGCGGAGTCGGTTTACGTCAAAAGAGAGTAATCGGCCCCGAACGTTTTTCTCTCCGTCGATTCTCGTCACTGGAAATCATTACAGCGATCTCAGAAACTCGATCAACGCGGCGGCTTCCGTAGCGCCGAGCGTGTTGAAGCGGTTCCGCGATGCCAGGCCCTGGCCGGCGTGCGCCAGGATCGCGCCTTCCGGAGTGCCCTGCGATCCGTCGTGCAAGAAAGTGTTGCGCACGCGCAGACCCCAGAGCGGCGCCGTGCGCATATCGCGCCCCTTCGCATTGCTCTGTTCGATGCCGTCGCCCAATTCGCCCATGTCGTGAAGCAGAAAATCAGAGTACGGATGGAATGTGACTTTGTTGAGCGCCCTGACGGGATTCGGACCTGTCACGAACGTCGGCAGGTGGCAGTTGGCGCAGCCGATCCTCAGGAACACCCGCTCGCCCGCCAATACTTGCCGCGTGATCGGTCCGCGCGGCGGCGGCGCCAGGAAGGTCATGAAGTCGGTGAAAGCCTGCACGGCCGTGCCGTCGTTGTCGGGCTCGGTCGCGGGATCGCACGTCGTGATCAGAGCGCAGTCCCCTTGAGGACAATTTTCGTTGGGGAAGAACGGGCTCGTAATTCCCATCTCGTTGAGATAGGCGTCGCCGGAAAAATGGGCGAGCGAAGGAACCTGCGCCTTCCAGCCGAATTTACCGACGGCCGGCCGCCCGGTCGTCGCGTCTTGCACGATGTTGACTCTGCCCGCGGTCGAAGGCGAAACGTTTCTCTGCAGCGTCGCGAGAAGCTGGTAAACCTTGTCCGGCACCGCATCCACGAGACCCAGTCCAAAAAGCGGCGTGGTTTTTCGCCCGGCAACGATCGTGGCCTCCGCCGGCACCGACTCACCGCCGAAATTGCACGAGCCCAACGGGCCGACGCCCTGGGATTGAATGAGCGATCCGCCGAGCTGCGCCAGCGGATCGAAATGATTATCGGTGATCGTGCCGAAGCGCGTCTCGACGACGTCGCTGTCGCCGCCGGTCGAAGGGTTCAGATGACAAGCCGCGCACGACGTATCGTTGAACACCGGACCGAGACCTTCATCCACGCCGTCCTCCTCCTCGAACTCGTCTTTACCGGCATTGAAGCGGTCCAGTAAGGCCGTCGCCAGTCCCGAAAACGGATCGCCGAAGAACGCGGGAATGTCCGCCGCCGCTTTCCAGGCAAGCAGTCCGACCAGCGCGACAGTGATCCCCATGGCGCATGCTTTGTTCTTCATAACGCTCCCTCCGATTGAGACGGTGGGGAGCGGAGCAGAATCTATGCCAATGGCGGGGAGCGATAGTTTTGCGCAGTTTGGACCGATCGGGTCTTATCGAGGAAAACGTTCCTTGCCGCAAAAACAATATTTGGCAGGATGCCGGGATTTGCTAAAGTTTCGTGTTTCCATTCCCGAGTTTAGCGTCAAGCTGAAAACGCGCAACCGTGAATTTGAGACCGCGGAGACTTGGGTGAATCTTTGTCGTCAGTCCGAAGGTAAATAGAGGCACCTGAGAGGAATACCCTACAGACAATTTTGCGCCGCCGGTCGGATCGTCGACCGACGGCGAATGGCAGGCGACCGGAAAACGCTGCCGAGCGCGAGTCTCTCGTGACGTTTAATCGTTGCTGGGCTCGGCGTTGCCGCGAATCCAGTCTTTGAGGCTTTTCTCTTCTTCGTCTTTGTGCGCGTGATGCACCTTGGCGTGCAGCCATCCCAGCTCCACGACCTCTTCCACCGCGCCGGAGATCGTTACGGTACAGCCTTTATCGCTGGGATATTTTCTGCAGTCGACTTTGACTCGTTGTGCCATGGGCAGGCTCTCCTTTCATTGACTGGCTTACGATGTGGTCTGAATTCGCTCTAGCCCTTCGACTCCGCTGAGTCAATATGTCCGCTATCGCTTGTTCAACTATTTTCCGCATCTGTCCCGGCGAGACATAATCCAGCTCGCGTTGCTCCCGCACGCAGCGCAGCAACAACGCGCCGCGGCTCATGTCGCCCCGGCCGATAAATTCCGCCGGCACGCGGAGCCGGTCGCCGAGAACCCGGTTCAGGATATCCAGATACTTTCCGCTCGCGATGCTGCCGAGAAGAACGACCTCGCAGTCCGCGCCGATCTCCCCGGCGAGCGTCTCGACGGCGCGACCCAGCGAGCGGCGATAGAGCCGGCTCTTCTTGCCGATCGGAACCCGGGCAAAACCGCGCAGGGTCGAGAGCCGAATCGCCGCGTCATAAGAAAGCAGCCCTCGGTTCGGCGTGATGACCAGAACTCCCCGGCCGTCCGCCGGAGGACGGGCAAAGGCGCGCGCATAGGCGAGCTTGCCGCGAAAATAGAGCGCGCTCAGAAAAGTGAAAACTTCCCCTAGCGGCGCGCCTTCCGCGCTGCGCAGCCGTTGCGCGATTTCCGAGCGCGCGGCTTTCTTAAGCAGCCGGCCCGCGCGCTGTCCATTACAATTTGCCGGCGAGAGAAGAAAGACGCGATTCACGGGTGCACCGCCCGCATGAAATCGCCGGCGGCCAAAGTATTCAGCACGTCGCCGCGCGTGAGCCAGCCGCGCCGCGCCATAAAAACCCCGTAGCGCAGATTTTGCAGGCCCTGGGTCGAGTGGGCGTCGGCCGAGATCAAAAATTTAATGCCGCGCCCGCGCGCGGCGCGAATCCAGCGCGGTTCGAGATCGAGCCGGCGCGGGTCGCCGTTGACTTCGACGGCGGCGCCGGACTCCGCCACGGCATCGAGCACCTCCTCCATATGGCATGCGAGCGGCGGCCGCGACTGGACGAGCCGGCCGAGCGGATGGCCCCACACTTTGAAGACCGGCGCTTTCATCGCCCGCACCAGACGGCGGGTCATTCGATCGGCGTCCATCTTGAAGCGTTGATGAACGCTGGCGATGACGACGTCGAGCTGCTCGAGGATATTATCCGGATAATCGAGCGCGCCGTCTTCGAGAATGTCGGATTCGGTTCCCCTGAGTAATTTTAATTTGACCTTCTCCTGCGCTTTCTCAATCTCTTCCCACTGCGCTTTCAAACGGTCGATCTCGACGCCGCGCGCGTAAAAAGCGCTGGGTGAATGATCGGTGATCGTGAGATATTCCATGCCCATCGCCTCGGCCGCGAGCGCCATCTCCTCGACCGTGTTTTTGCCGTCGGAATACACGGTGTGACAATGCGTCATGCCCCGGATGTCGTCGATCGTGACCAGCTCCGGAAGCTTGCCCGCGAGCGCGGCTTCGATCTCGCCTTCGTCTTCGCGCAGCTCGGGCGGCACGTATTGCATTTCGAGGCGGCGGTAAATTTGCGCTTCGTCTTTCACGGCGACCTTTTTCCCCGCCGCCGTGCGCGGCGCCTGCGGACCGATAGTGATTTTTTTGGCGCGGGCCAGCTCTTCGAGCCTGGCATAATGCTTTTTCGAGCCCGTAAAGTAACTCAGCGCCGCGGCATAATCGCCCGGCGCCGCCGCGTTCAACTCGGCGCGAACTCCCCGCGCCAGGCGCGCCACACAACGACGACTGTTTCGTTCCTCGACCTGAACGAACGCGGGATAGCGAACAAATCGATCGCGCACCGCTTTAAGGCTTGGGCCCGCGGCGACGAGCACGATGCGCGAGACGGTTTCTTTGCGGCGCCTAAGCGCGCCGGCGATGTCCGCCTTCGCCACCGCGGCCGCCGCGCGAAGATAGCGCAGCAGCGGCTCGGCTTCGGCGAGGGCCTGATCGAGCAATACTCGTTCGTCGCGCGCTTCGAGCTTCTCGATCGCCGCCAGGAGCTTCGTCGCCGATTTTTCCCCGAAGCCCTTGACGGTTCGAACCGATCCTTTTGTGCAAGCGGACTTTAGATCGGCCA
>DASXRG010000299.1:0-1768 GCA_036506735.1 Binatia bacterium
CCGCCGCCGAGGACGATTCCATATATCAAATGACCCACAAGGCTTCCCATCGCGACCGGGCGCATCGGCTCCATTATGAGCGGGGCAAAAGTCGGCATCCCGAGGAATACCGGCATCAATATCAATGCTCCTAGAATCCACCATACAACGCCGTATACTGCACCCCATCCGATTCCGGCAACAAAACTTTGCGCGCGACCACCGAGCAGCCAGCCAAAAATGGCGCCGATGACTGCGCTGTTGAATAGATGGTAGAGCCAACCGACGAACACGCTCATCGAGCCGAGGACCATAGCGACCATCGTCATCATCGGCATTTGCCCTCCTTGAGGCGTCGGAGCGCTCATCATCTGCATCATCATGCCGAAGACGATTCCCCCCATAAGACCCGCTACAATACCGCCGTTGATATCAGAACGCATGGCTATCCCTCCTTTTTGGTTTTGTGAAACTCCTTTGGTTTATTGTGCCCTCATCGCTATAACGCGAGATGGGACAAATGGTTCCCGTAAAATTGCGCGGCTGCCGAAAGATTCGACCTACGGGAACTTTGCCTAGGGTGTAGCCGTTAGAATATTGGTTGGACAGGCGGATTGTCCCTGGTTAGAATGCCGCTCTGTGTGGCGGAAGACATCGACCCAGGCGGAGAGACAGAGAGAAAAGTTCGCGCGCGAGGCGATGACGCACCTCGACCATCTTTACCGTGTTGCCGTCCATTTGGCGAAAGAGCCCGACCAGGCTCACGATCTCGTGCAGGAGACTTACGCGCGCGCCCTCGGCTCTTACGAACAGTTTGTGGCCGGCACCCATTTGAAAGCGTGGCTGACAAAGATCCTTCATAATTTGTTTTTCGACCGTTACCGCGAGGCAAAGCGCTGGGTATCGATCGAAGAAGATAAAACCGGGAAGGCGGAAGAGGGCGACTACTGGCAAACGATACCGGGAGAAAATCCCGGGCCGGAGAGCGAAGTGCTGCGCGGGGAGTTAAACACAAAAATCTCCGAGGCGATAAAAAAACTGCCCGAGGAGTTCCGCATGCCCATCATTCTCATCGATATGGGAGATTTTTCCTACGCCGAAGCGGCCGAGATTCTCTCGTGTCCCCTGGGCACCGTGCGCTCCCGGGTTTCCCGCGGCCGTCAACTTCTCCGCCAGAAGCTGAAAGGTTACGTCGGAGCCAAAGACACAAAATGAACATGAAATGTAAAGAAGTCGAAGAACTCGTTACCGCCCTAGTGGATGATGAATTGTCCGTACCGGAGCGCGCCGCCATCGAAGCGCACCTGAAGGGCTGTTCCAACTGCGAACGTCTCTACCGGCAAGAGTCGGCGCTCAAGAGCGAGTTGCGCCGCGCCGCCGCGGATCTTAAAGCTCCCAGCACGTTAAGGGAAAAAATCCTGAACGATCGACGCGTCTTCCCGCGACAACCTGACTTTGAGAATCGGCGAGCTTGGGGGTTGAATGTTTTTTTCAGACCGGCATTCGCCGTAGCGCTGCTCGTTCTCGTGGCGCTCCCTGCTTTATATCTGATGTGGCCGGCGGCAAAGCCGCTGTCATTGGGTGCGCTCGAAGTCCACGAAAAAATCATCGGCGGCGAGCTGTCTTTCATTCGAAGCGGGAGCCCCGCGGAAATCAAGGAAACGCTTTATCGTTCCGTCGGCGGCGCCTTTGAGCCGATGACGTACAATCTGTCCGCGATGAAGCTAAAGGCCGTCGGCGGCACCGTCCGGGAATTCGACGGTCGAAAGGTTTTGGTAACGATTTACCA
>DASXRG010000300.1:0-6219 GCA_036506735.1 Binatia bacterium
GCAGCTGAGGATCGGCTACAGGTATGCCGGCGCTGACGACAAGAAAGGCACGCGATCGGCGGAGGTCTACAACGAGAGCACCAAGAAATGGGAACCTCGAACCTCGAATGTGCCGGAGCCGGTTAACACGGCTTCTATCAAAGCGGACGAAGTGCTCAAAGTAATCCGTGGCGCCACCGAGCGGCAGATCTCGATCGTCGAAGACCTGGACTTAGGCATGTTTCAATACTCGATCGACAAAGCGGATGCCGAAACCGCGGGCATACCCACGCCTTCCGCCGGAACTCAGGCGGCGATTCCCGGCTACGGGACCTCCATCCCGCCGCCTGGGGCCGGCGTGCCGCCGTGGGAGATCCCGCCGGGGAGTCCCTGGGAAACTCCGGCGAGCAATCCCTGGCAATTCCCGCCGGGTGGATTCCCTCGGGAAATCCCGCCGATGAAAAAATAAATCGGTCATTCCCCTGCGTTGACATCTCAGTCCGGCGGCGCATATATAAAGCAGTCAGCAAAGAAGCGAAGCCGTCAGCCAGGAAAATTTTCGGCTGAAAACTGATTGCCGATCGCGGCAAGCCATCCATGCGCATCGCCATTACCACCCTGGGCTGCAAGATCAATCAGTATGATTCCGCGGTGATCCAATCCCGCCTCGAGGGACGCCACTCGTTCGTTCCATTCGAGGAAGAGGCGGATTTCTACATCGTCAACGCGTGCACCGTAACCGATCGCGCCGACTGGGAGGCGCGCCAGCTCGTGCGCCGCGCCAAGCGCCGCGGCCCGGCCGCGCGCGTGCTGGTGACCGGCTGCTACGCGCAGACCAAGCCGCAGGAGGTTGCGCGAGTTCCCGGCGTCGATTTTGTCGTCGGGCTGAACCGCGTGGATGACTTGCTGCGCTTCGTGGACCAGACGGAGGTTCTGCCCGATGCGCAGAAAATGGCCGTCGGCGACGTGCGCGCCGAACGCGGCGTCACGGTGCTGGGCGCAAGAGCGCTGCCGGGCCATACGCGGGCGTTCTTAAAAATTCAGGAGGGATGCAACTATTCGTGCACCTATTGCATTATACCCACAGCGCGCGGCCGGAGCCGCAGCGTGGCGCCCGAAGATGTTTTGCGCGAAGTGGACGCGCTCGTCGAGCGCGGCTTCGTGGAAATCGTTCTGACCGGGATTCATCTCGGCGGCTACGGCCATGATCTCGCGGCTAAAATGGACCTGACTTCCCTGCTGGAGACGATCCTGGAAAAGAGCCGAATCCGCCGGCTGCGACTCAGCTCGCTCGACCCGCGCGAAGTGCCGGACCGGCTGCTGAGGCTCATGGCGCAATCGGAAACTCTCTGCCCGCACCTCCACGTGTGCGCGCAGGCGGGCGACGATCGGATTTTGAAACAGATGCGCCGCAACTACGATACGGCTTATTACCGGGAAATCGTCACCCGGGCGCGCGAGTTGCTTCCGGATGCGGCGCTCGGCAGCGACATCATCGTCGGCTTTCCGGGCGAGAGCGATGCGAGCTTCGAGAGTCAGATGGAATTCTTCGACTCTCTGCCGTTGACGTACTTTCACGTTTTCCCGTACTCGGTCCGCTCGACCACGGTGGCGGCTTCTATGCCGGACCATGTTCCGGCTCCGGTCAAGAAGGAGCGGGCAAAAAAGCTGCGCGAGCTGGGAGCGCGTAAGAAGAGAGAATTCTACCGCCGCTTTCTCGGCCGCCGGGTTTCCGTGCTCGTCGAGGGCGCGCTCAACGCAGCGCGCGGGCTGCGCGGCTACAGCAAGAACTATTTGCCGGTCTCGCTGCGCGGCGAAGCTCAGGTCAACCAAGAAGTGGACGTTGCGATCGAAGCGCTGGAGCACGGATCATTGGTAGGACGGGCGCTCAACGCGTAATTTTGAATGTTGAATTTTTAGTTTTGAATTCAAAATTCAACATTAAGAATTCAAAGTTGTGAGGGGTAGTGGAAAGAGAGCCGGCGCTAAACCGACTTCAAAAAGAGCTCGGTTACTCTTTCTCCGACGCCAATCTTCTGACCCGTTCTCTCACCCACGTTTCCTACGGCCGCGGCAAAGCGGATGGCCACAACGAGACGCTGGAATTTCTCGGCGACGCGGTGCTCGACCTCGCCGTCAGCGATATCCTCATGCGCAAGTTTCCCGACAAGAGCGAGGGCGATCTCTCGAAGATGCGCGCCGCCTTGGTCAACTCCACCGCGCTGGCGGAGAAGGCGACCGAGCTCCGCCTGGGCGAGTTGCTGCGCATGGGAAAGGGCGAGGAACGCAGCGGCGGCAGAAAAAAGAAATCGATCCTCGCCGGCGTATTCGAGGCGCTGCTCGGCGCGGTCTATTGGGAAGGCGGATACGAGCCGGCACGCCGTATCGTCGAGCGCTATTTTGCCCCCGACGTAGGAGAGAAGACGTTGGGCCAGGAGGATTACAAGACGCGCCTTCAAGAGATCAGCCAGATGCTGTTCCACGAGCCGCCGGTTTACAAGCTCGTCGCCGAGACCGGCCCGGATCACGAAAAATATTTCGTCACGGAGATCGCCGTCGGCGGCAGAATTCTCGGCCGCGGAGAAGGCCGGAGCAAAAAACAGGCGGAGCAGGAAGCGGCGCGACGGGCGCTGGCGGAACTGCAACGGACCGAGGCGAGCGCAAAACCTTAGTCTGCGCCGGCTGGTTTAACGCTTATCTTGCAGTCTCTGCTCCTTGGCCCCGTATCTGAGAAACCTACGATGATTACCGTTCAGGATATCGCCGCCGCTCGCGCAAAGATCAAGGAGCAGGTCTATTTATCGCCGTGCGTCTATTCGGAAACGATCAGCCGAATCGCGCAGAATCGCGTCTTCTTCAAGCTGGAGAATCTCCAGATCACCGGCTCGTTCAAAGAGAGAGGCGCGCTGAACCGCCTCCTCGCGCTGAGTCCAGAAGAAGCTCGACGGGGAGTCATCGCCGCAAGCGCGGGGAACCACGGCATGGCGGTAGCTTTTCACAGCCGGCGCCTCGGGATTCCTGCCACCATCGTGATGCCGACGCATGCGCCGCTCATCAAGGCGGCTTCCGTGCGGGGCTCCGGCGCGCGGACTATCCTATACGGAGCGGATTACGATGCGGCTCTCGCAGAGGCGCGCCGCATCGGCCGCGAAGAGGGCCTGACCCTAATTCATTCGTTCGACGATCCATGGGTCATCGCGGGGCAGGGAACGCTCGGCCTGGAATTGCATGAACAGAATCCGGATTTGGATATCGTCGCCGTTCCCGTAGGCGGAGGCGGGCTGATCGCGGGAGTCGCATTGGCATTGAAGGAGAGAAAGCCGGAGATGAGAATCGTCGGCGTCCAGGCGGAGCGAATTCCGTCGATGAAAGCGGCGCTGGAGACGGGTAAACCGGTCCGCGTGCCTCAGGGCACAACCATCGCGGACGGCATCGCCGTGCGCGCGGTCGGCGAGCTGCCGCTTCAGCTCGCCGGGAAGTATGTCGATCAAATCGTCACGGTGAGCGAGGGAGAAATCGCCAACGCGGTACTGCTTCTGCTGGAAATCGAAAAGACCGTCGCCGAGGGCGCCGCCGCGGTTTCGCTCGCGGCTCTCGTCAACGGAAAAATCGAATCCAAAGGAAAGAGCGTGGCCCTGATTATTTCCGGCGGCAATATCGATATGAACCTGATTTCCCGAATTATCGAGAAGGGCCTGATTCAGGACGGCCGGGTCATCCGGCTCTCCGTCGTCGTGCCGGATCGGCCGGGATATCTCGCAGCGTTGGCCCAATGTATCGCCAAAGAGGAAGGCAATATCCTGCAGATCGAGCACGTCCGCGGCTTCGGCGAGATTTCAGTTGGAGAGACGGAGATCGAGCTGATACTCGAAACCACGGGCCACGATCACGCCCGCAGAATCCACGAATCGCTCGAAAAGCAGGGCTTTCACGTGCGCCTCCGCAGCGGTTGAAGCGCGGCAATTTCAATGCTGTCCATGCGGCGCCGGCGCTGCAGCCGCGGTCTGCGCTTTCGCCGGCTTCTTCGCCTCGGTCACCACCGGAACCAAGAGCCCGCCCGGGTAGGCGCCGTCGTTCGTAACGTGCGGCACGACGTGGCAGTGAAACAGCCACAGACCGGGATTCGCCGCGGTGAAAACCAGATCGTAACGCTCGCCCGGGCCAACCAGCACGGTGTCTTGCTCCTGCGGATTTTTCAGCAGCCGCCCGTCCTTGTGCGTCACGACAAAACTATGGCCGTGGAGGTGCATGGAATGCGCCTGATAGCCGACGTTAATCATCCGCACGCGCACCTTTTCTCCCTGAACCAGCTTGATCGGCTCGGTTGCCGGGAATGACTTTCCGTTTACGGTGAAATAGTTCGCGTCGTGAATCATGGCGGGATGCGCCATCGGCTCCTGGTTGCCCTTGTCGTTGATGTACCAATCGTCGAGCAGCAGGACCTGTTCTTTATCCACCTTGGGTTCGCCGCGCTTGTCTTTCGGCTCGACAATCAGAACTCCAACCATGCCCATGTCGATATGCTGCGGCGAATTGACGTGGCAGTGATACATGTGAGTGCCGGCGGGATCGGCGATGAAATCGTACGTGTGAGTCTCGCCCGGCTTCACTTCCAGGTGATGCAGATGCCCGTACGCCACGCCGTCCATCTCGTTCGGCACGTTGAGACCGTGAAAATGCAAAGTATGGTTCGACGTGTGGTGGTTGACGAAGTGGACGCGCACACGGTCGCCTTCGGTGACTCTCAAGGTGGGTCCGGGAATTTGCCGGTTGAACCCCCACGCCATGATTTTTGGACCGCCCGGATACAGCTCGTGCTCGAATTCGCTCACGTCGATGTAGAACTCTTTCACGGGCGGCGTTTTTTCCTTCGACGCCGCGGAAATCCACCAGCCCGCCAGCACGGCTCCCACGAGTCCAAAGGCCGCCCACGTCTTGACGAATTTTTTACCGATCATTTGATTTCGCCTCCTGCGGTTTCGAGTGTCTATGCGTTCCCGGTTTCGCCGACCCAATTGCCTTCCCGGAAAATCGCTTCGAGTTTGCCAACGTCGCCCGGTCCCGGCAACACTTCTTCGAGATGCTTCCGGTATTCATCCGCTGAAAGCGGTTGTCCATATACGCTGAACATTTGATCGGCATAATCTCCTATCTTCCGGTTGAACTTGACGTCGGGCGCGCGGAGCTTCGGCCGGCCTTCGGGAATCAGTTGATTCAGCCCCTTGATGATCTCGCAATCCTCGTTGTAGTAGTGCGCTCTCGCCTCCTCGTTGACCCGTTCGAGATCTTTCGGCGCCGCCGCGGCCGTCGCTTCGTCGAATCTTCCCTTGAAGCCCCAGCGATAGAACCGCGCGGCCGAGCCGGAGCGGTCTTTGCCGAACAAATCATAACCGGTCGAGAGCCATTTGTTCAGGTACTTCTGGATGATGTCGATCGGGACCTTTCCGGCCTTGACCACTCTCAAGAGGCCGCTCTGGCCGGTAAAAAGGTGAAACCCTTCTTCCTTTAACATCGGTCCCATGCTCATCGACAGCGGCGCGAAGCTGGAGTGGTGCAGCATGGTGAGCTGGTATTTGCCGTCGCGGTCGATGAAGCAGGTGTAGGTGAAGAAATCGAGCCAGTGGGTGACCGGCTGGTTGAAAGCTCCCAGGAGCCGGCTGCCTTCGTAGGCTCTTCGTTCCAGGAGCTTTCTCGCTTCGAGTTTTCCCTCGCTGCCGAAATGATTCACCAGCAGATGACTCATCTGCCACCCGTGGCGCATTTCTTCGCGCATGACGCGGAGCAGGCACTGGAGATCGTGCGCGCTGGGAGCGCTGTTCGACAGATTGCGTTGTTGCTCGGAAGAGGCGAACTCGGTGTCGCCCTGATAGACGATGAGGTGCAGCAGCGCGTCGCGCATGTCCTGCGTGGGAATCTGCAAAATATTGTCCCATTTTCTCCGGCCGGCAAATTCGCCGAACTCGATCTCGGAATGGGTTCCGCCGTCGTAGAAGGCGTCGAATTTGAAGTCTTTCACGAGCGAGCTGTCGAAGCCGATGTCCTTCTGCCATTTGCGAAACAGATCGGTCCAATCGTCGAAGGTTGCGAGTTTGGCCATGGGGCCTCCTTGGGTTTTTCGGGAAGAGAGAGCAGGTTCCATGCCATGCGTGTTGCCGGTAATTGCTGGGGAATTTGAAATCATCGAGACCTGCGCTTCCTAAAACCGAGAAAAAGCGGAGCGGCGATTCTTATTTGTTGGAT
>DASXRG010000301.1:0-5423 GCA_036506735.1 Binatia bacterium
TATTGGGTTGCCCTTTCCGTCTCCTTCCAGCGCGCCATGCGCTTCTCCAACGCCTGGGTGGCGCGGATCAGCCCGACCCCTAGAAGTCCCAATACGATGATGACGACGAACATTTTGGCGGTCTCGAAGAGATTGCCGTACAAGGTGAGCATCGCGCCGAGCCCGGTGATCGCCGTGAACAGCTCGGCCACGACCATGCCGACGATGGCCCGGCCGACGGCGAGCCGTACGCCGGCCATGATGAAGGGCAGCGTGGCGGGGAAGACTACTTTCAGCAGGATCTGGCGCTCGTTGGCCATGTAGGCGCGGCCGACTTCGATCGTCGAATTGCTCACGTTCCTCACGCCGCTCGCCGTGTTGATCAGGATCGGAAAAAAAGCGAAGAGGAAAACGACCACCGCTTTCACCATGAAGCCGAGGCCGAACCACATCATGAAGAGCGGTATGAGAGCCACTTGCGGCGTTGCATAGAGCGCGTTCATGTGCGGGTCGAGTACCGCTTCGGCGATTCGAGAACGTCCCATCACGAGCCCGAACCCGACGCCAAAGATGACCGACAGGCCGAAGCCGACGCCGAGGGTCGAAAGGCTGGATAAGAGCTGGCGCAGCAGCTCGCCGGTCCGAATGAGCTGGAATGCCGCCCCCACGACGGCGGTCGGATACGTGAGCAGGAGAGGATCGGTGCGGCGTCCGTAAATTTCCCAGGCGACGAGAAAACAGAGCACGGAGGCACAGCGGATCAAATTGGGATAATCGTAAATCGACCAGGAACGGTCGCGGCGCAGGCCCAACTCGGCGATGATCTGTTCGTCGCGCACGGCCATTGGCGTCAAGCTCTGAGCGAGTCCCGTATGCGCGCGCGCAATTGCGCGAAGCGCGGATCCGCCTTGACGTCTCCTTCCCAGCGCGGGCGCGGCAGATCGACGGCGACCTCTTCTTTGATCCGGCCGGGACGCGATTGCATGATGATCACCCGGTCGGAGAGGTAAATCGATTCGTCGATGCTGTGCGTCACGAAAAGCACGGTAGTGTCGGTCTTGGCCCAGATCTTGAGCAGCTCTTCCTGGAGCTGCTCGCGCGTTTGCGCGTCGACCGCGCCGAAAGGCTCGTCCATCAGAAGAATCGCGGGCTCTTTCGAAAGCGCGCGCGCGATCCCCACGCGCTGCTGCATTCCTCCCGAGATCTGGTGCGGGTAGTAACTCTCGAAGCCGTTGAGCCCGACGAGCTGCAGGTAGCGGCGCGAGATCTCCTGGCGCTTGGCCGCCGGCACGCCTTCGATCTCCAGGCCGAACTCGACGTTGCCGAGCACGGTGCGCCAGGGAAGCAAGCCGAATTGCTGAAAGACCATGCAGCGGTCGCGCCCGGGGTCGGTCACCGGCGCGCCGTTGACGAGGATTTCGCCCTTGTCCGCGGGAATCAGCCCGGCGATGATGCGGATCAAGGTCGTCTTACCGCAGCCGCTGGGGCCGAGGAGGCAGACGAATTCATGTTTGCGCACCGAGAACGAAGCGTTATACAGCGCTACCAGTCCCGGCTTTCGTGGATCGTTCTGCTCGAAAAAGACCTTGCTTAGATTCCGGACCTCCAACATGTTCGTTACTCAACGAATAACGAGTAACCAAGGCGGGCTTACTTTTTGCCGAGATCCTTGAGCGCCTGATCGACGAAACGGCGATCGAAGAACTGCTTGTAAGGCACCGGATTTTCGAGGTAGCCGACCTTTTTGAGAAATTCCACCGTGAAGGTGTAGGAAGCTTCCGAGAAATCTCCGTTGACGCCCCACAGCCGCGGGTCGGCCATGTCGTAGGCTTTGTTCAGCACGTCGGTCGTTTCCTCCGGCAGGATTTTCTTGGCGACTTCGACGACGCCGGCCTTGTTCGTGGCGATCCAGCGGTTGGCCTCGATGATGGCCTTGGTCAGTTTTTGCACCGTGTCGGCGTTCTTCTGGATATATTCTTCCTTCGCCATGCCGAACTCGTAGGGGATTTCCGGGACGACTTTGGGCACGTTGACGAGAGCGATGATCTCCGGAAATTTGTCGAGCTTGGCCGCCTCGGTGTTGGTCACGATGGTCGCGTCCACTTTGCCGGCGACCATGGCCTTGAAGCGATCGGCGGGAGAGCCGACGGCGACGTATTTCAATTTCTCCGGGTCGATGCCGCTGCGCTCCAGAACGATGCGTGGAATGTGATATGAGATCGCGCCGATCCCGGAGACCGCCACGCTCTTGCCGACCAATGCTTGCAAGGTCGTGCCGGCTTCCTTGCGCGCTATGAAATGATACGGCGTGATCGGATTCGCCACCACCCAGAGCTTGATCGGCGCTTTTTTCGAAGCGCTGACGATTCCTTCAGTCGCGCCCATGTTGATCGACAGATCGATGTCGCCCGACAGCAGCGCCTTCACGTGCACGGCGTCGCCGCGAAACTCCACGACCTCGACGTCCAGTCCGTACTTCTTGAAGAAGCCTTTTTCGATCGCCACATAGGGAGAAATAGAGTCGAGCGACGGCGGGCTCAGAGACGAACCGAGCTTTATTTTTTGGGCGTCGGCCCGTCCGACCATGAAAATAACAGCGGCGGCGCACAACGACGACAATGTGACGGCCTTGATGACGCGGCGAATGTTCATGGGGGTCCTCCTTGACGGATTAGACGCACGAAATAGCTTTTTCATGCAGG
The DNA here is from genome assembly GCA_036506735.1 of Binatia bacterium. Taxonomy (GTDB): domain Bacteria; phylum Desulfobacterota; class Binatia; order UBA9968; family UBA9968; genus JAJPJQ01. Next base: position 2,682 of record DASXRG010000301.1, read on the forward strand.
GGCGTGCTGGCTTGCGGATACTACTATGGCAGCGAGGAAGCTCTGTCAAGCTTTATGGGTCTATGGGACCTACGTTCCGTGCATGATTCTGTGCGCGATCATCTCGAACACGACCATCGCGAGGGTCAGAAACGCCGCGCTTAGGACCATCGCAGTGCGTCGTTTCTCCAGGCGCGTCATGCCGACCATCTCGCCCGCGGACTCTGCGCGGATTTGCCGCGCACGCCACACGGTATAAAGATTCGCCAGCGCGCCAAGAGTCGCCAGGATCAGCACGGGGACGCGAATCGGACTCTGATCGAGAAACGTGAGCGCGCCGCCGACGCCGAAGAGAGTTCCGACGCCGAGCGCCACCGCGAGCGGACCGATGAGACTCGCGACCGCGCACGGCGCGCCCAGGATGCCGAAGATCACCGCGCCCCAACTCACGCCGTGCTTGTGCTCGTGCTGCGGCGTTTCCGCCGGGCGCGGAAGATCCGTGCGCGCCTGCAACCGGTGGGCGACGACCGGCTCGGCAAAGCCCTTGAGCGCGAGCCGCTCTTCCGGAACTCCGGGAAAGTCGGCCGCGACCATCTTATAAGTCTCCTGGCTGATCAGGACTTCGCCGGGATTGGTCTTTCCCTCGAGCCGCGCCGCCAAATTCACCACGTCGCCGATTGCGGTGAAATCCTTGCTGTCCTCCGAGCCGAGGCGCCCCACGCGCGCCCACCCCGAAGCGATCCCGACCGCCGCCTGCAATTTCATTTGAAAGCGCTGGGTCAGACTCCCCATGTTGCCTTGCAGCTCGAGCGCGGCGGCGACCGTGCGCCGCGCGTGATCGGGGTGTTTGATCGGCACGTTGAACAGCGCCATCACGGCGTCGCCGATATATTTGTCGATGCAGCCGCCGTGTTCGGTGATCACGCCGCTGGCCATGCGCAAAAAGGCGTCCACCACTTCGTGCGTCCGCTCGGGTCCCAGCTCGTGGGTCAACTCAGTGAAGGAAGTCAGATCGGCGAAGACCACAGTCGTTTCGACGACGAGGCCTTCCTGGACATGGGTGTCGCAGCGGCTGCAGATGTTGGGGTTGCGCCGGCTGCGCTTGATTCCCACGGCGCGGAAAACATGACTCAGCGGGCCCGACAGCAAGGTGCCGCAAATGCCGCATTGCGCGGCTAAAGTCGGCGCCGACGTGCCGGCCGGTGCGCCCATATCAGCAGACGTAGGACGGCAGCGGCAGGCTTCTGGCGTGATGCGGGTCGCGCACGCGCGCGCGGCGTTGCCGGTGCTCGATCAGCAGCCGTGTGACCTCTTGCAAGGTCGTCACGGTCGGGACCGCGACCATCATGCCGATCAGGCCGAAGGCGTGGCCGCCGATGAGAATTGACGCGAAAAGCAGGATTGGATGAAGGTGCACGCTTCTGCCGACCGTCATCGGATGGATGAAACTGAGGTCGCAAAACTTGATGCAGAGATAGAGCAACATGACTTTGGCGAGCGGCGTGAAACTCTTGAATTGGATCATCGCGATCATCGCGACCACGGTGCCGCTCAAAAACGGGCCGACATACGGAATGACGTTCGCCATTCCCGAGAACGTGCCGAGCAGCAACGGATAGTTGACGCCGAAGGCCCATAGGCCGACCGAGGCGATGGTCCCAATCGCGAGGCCGTCCAGCGCGAGGCCGCGGATGTAGCGGCCGATGATGCGTTCGATCTCGCACCAGACCGCGACCGAAGTTTCGATGTGGACGGCCGGGAGCCGGTTCATGAAGAGCTGCACGATCCTGCCGCTGTCGCGCAGCAGGAAATAGGAAAAGACCGGGATCAAAACGATGACCACCATGATCGAAGCCATGTGGCTGAAAAGATTCGGCAGGTTTGCCGCCTGGCGTTCGACAAAGGCGTTTATCCGCTCGTTGCGCGCCTCCGGTTCGCCCAGAACTTGCACCGCGGCCGGATACTGCGCGATGATCTCGCGCTGGAGCGTATCGAAGGAGTCGTCGAGCTGTCGGGTCAAAGAGCCGGTTGCGATCGTCTGGAGCTCCGCGCGCAGCCGCGGCAGAAGCAGGGCGACGGCGGCAAACAGCACGAGAGCGATGGCGAGATAAACTCCTCTGACCGCCACCTCGCGTCTGATCGCCATGCCCTCGACCATTTTTACCAGCGGGTTGAGGACGTAAGCGAGCGCGGCGGAAAGGATGAAGAGTACGACCACTTCGCTCGCGACGTAGGCGATCAGCGCGACAGTCGCGATTCCCAGAGCCCAGATGATCGAAGGCGGCGGCGGAAACCAGCGCCGCGAGGCGGTTCCGTCGGCGCCGGCGGGCGTCTCGGCCGTCACCGGCGCGTCCTTTCCGCGGGCAGCGCCGTTTGATCCGCAATCGACACCGCGCCGGTTTTGGCGGCGCGAAGCGCGCCGCGGGACTGCTCGGCGCGGACATAGCCGGCCAGAGTCTTGAGTAAATTCTCCATCACCTGGATCGCCAGCGCCTTGTGGCCTTCGATCAAATCGTCGAAGTGGCTCTTGTACAGAATGAGCAGGACGGAATCTTCGTCCGCGCGCGCGCCGGCAAAGCGCGGCTGGTCGTCGATCAGCGCGAGCTCGCCGAAATATCCGCCGGGACCGAGGGTCGCGAGCGGCTTTTCGACTCCGTCGCCGGTGCGGCTGATGGATATCTTGCCGGCGCGAACGATGAAGACCGCTTTGCCGGGATCGCCTTCGCGAAAAATAATTTCGCCCGCCGGATACTGCTTGTCGAA
>DASXRG010000302.1:0-40466 GCA_036506735.1 Binatia bacterium
GATTTCCTGGGTGTCCGATGGCCGCGTCATTGCGAAGTAGAAACCGCCGCCGGCAAGTATGACTATCAATGCGGCAATGGCCGCGATGACGATCGGCTTGTTGATTCTGCGACCCTTCTTGGCCGCCGCCGGGCTGGGCCATTCCGGCTTGGCCGCGGCGGCAGGATCGGAAATCGCCGTCGCAGCCGGACCCGCCCCGGCGCCGCCTAATTTTGCGCCGCAATTTCCGCAGAATCTTTGTCCTTCGTCGGCAACTTGCGCTCCGCATTGGCTACACGTCATTAGACATCACCTCCAGTATCGGCTGACAATTGGCGAATTTGGCGGCAAGACACACGGACGGCTATTAGTGTGTTGCTCGGTGAGCTGCCAAGGTAAACAACGCACCAACTCCCATGAGAACATAACCAAGTTTGTAGATGCGCGACCAGCGTTTAGTCATGTGCCGTGGTCCCCAGGAAATCCAAACGCCTCGTCGAAACAACGAAATCTTAGCGGCCAAAAGGCAGAGAAACCCGCCCCACAAAAGAAATCGAATCGTGCCCGTTGGGTTGACGAAAAACTGGCCGGCAAAAAGAGGCCCGATGACCATGAACAGAATAGGCCCGACGACCATGAACAAAACGAACCAAGATGTGATGTCCATCGACGTCACATAAACTTTGCCGTCCTTATCTTTCTTGTAAGTCCACCAAGACATTTTGACCTCCTTAAAAGAGTCAAGATATCAAAGCCAGACCCGCGCAGCCTTCCAAACGCCGGGCTAAAAACCCCACTCCCGTATGCGACGCTCAATTTTTTCTGCTTCGGCGTTACGGCCGGCGCCCCGTAAAGCGACGACATAGTACCGAAGTGTATCGCCTACAAATGGATGGCGCGGTCCAAGAGATTCTTCGAAGATTGCGAGTGCCTCGGCCAAGACTTTTTCTGCATCGGCGTACGATTTCTTGGCGCCCTGAATCCGGCCGAGAATCTGCAGCGAGATGCCGACCTGCGGATGGCGCGAACCAAGGACGCTTCGATTGATCGTCACAGCGCGAGCCGCAACGTCAATCGCCTCACCATATTTTCCCTCGGCCGCTAGGATCGTCGCGAGGTCATGCAAACGCTCACCGACGCGCGGACTTTCCGGACCTTCCTCGCGCTCCCGGCTAGCAAGGACACGGCGTGCAAGGGGTTCCGCTTCCCCGGCGCGACCATTCAAGAGGTACAGCGTCGCTAAACCCCCGAGGGCATGGTCGAGTGCCGGACTTTCAGTTCCCACAGATTTTTCGAGCTCCATGATCGATCGTCGATAGAATTCTTCCGCCTTGGATACCTGGCCTTGCATGGAAAACGCAATCGCCAAATTTGTACGGGTCGAGTTGGTGTCCCGATGCGACGCACCTAAGGACGACTCACGGATGGCGAGAGCGCGAGTTAAAGTTGTTTCGGCCTGTTTGAAACGTTCCAGTGCAATATAGGTCAAGCCGAGTAAGTTCAACGTTTCGCCGACGCGAAGATCGGTCGGACCAAATCCTTCCGCCTCGCGAAGCGCATCGAGAAGACTGCGCTCAGCTCCTTGATAATCTCTGGCGGTACCCAATTTTTTCCCTTTGTCGAGGTTAGCTTTCCATGCATTTTCATCCGCCGCGGCAGCGGGCGCTGCAGTCACTAGTAGCGCTACTAGTGCAGCGGCAGTTGCGAACCGACCGAGGAAGAGCCAGTCGCGCGTGTTATGTATTGGGGGCCGCTCTTGTATTAGGACAGCCTTAATTTCATGTGTCGTCTTCATCCTTTTCTTTCCAAGGTCCCTTAGTTCTAAAACCAGGCCATCCAACCGTCCAGAAGATATCCTCGATCAACCGTTCATAAATGCCGACCAACTCCGTAGCTCTTGCAATCGTTGGACAATAACACATCATTTCCATGCCACATTCGACGCATACGCGGTACTATAGTTTCCCATCTTGCCGCACCCGGTCTACAGGGAAACGGTCACTGTGGATATTTGCCACTCTTCCCTAACTTCCCAGAATCCTTTGGACTGAATGGCGCGATCTGCTTCTTCAGGTCGAGACGGATCAATTTTGGGTTTTTCAGATAATTCGACAAGATAATTCACTTTGTTTGCCATGAGTCACCTGTGCGAATGCATCCGTGAAAGCCGTTTGACCTTTCCGGTCATATCCTCCGCTCCCATCAAATCGCTTATAATCGCTGCCGCATCTGCTCCCGCCTTCCACACTTCGGCGACATTGCACTCGTTGACCCCCCCGATCGCGACGATGGGAATCTTCACCGCCTTCCGAATTTCCCGCAGCATCTCCAAGCCGCGTGCCGTGTAGCCCGTATCTTTGGTCGTGCTGCCAAAGATCGGGCCGAAGCCGATGTAGTCAGCGCCATTCAACTCCGCTGCGCGGGCCTGAGGGAGGTCGTGGGTGGAGATGCCGATAATTTTTTTCGGGCCGAGAATTTTTCGCGCGGCGTGCAATGGCAAATCGTCCTGACCCAGATGGACGCCGTCGGCGGCGCAGGCGAGAGCGACGTCGGCGCGGTCGTTGACGATGAAGGTCGCGCCGGCTTCACGCGTGAGCTGTCGCGCCTCTTTCGCCAGGGCGAAGAAGTCGCCGGAGGATAATTCTTTGGCGCGGAGTTGAATCAGCTTGACGCCGCCCTGGAGAAATTCGCGCAGAATTTCGGTTGGGGGACGTCCTTTGGCAAAGCTCGTGTCGAGAATTGCGTAAAGAGGGGAGGGGAGGATTCGCTCGGGCATGGCTTGTATTCCTCCTTCGAGACTTTCGTGGTTAAAATCTTCTCACCACGAAGAGCACGAAGCGCACGAAGGTTGGAGCGACCTTCTAATCAGCATCTTTTTTGACTACGATGTGGAGATCCGAAATCTTTTTCCGCAACGTATTGCGGTTGATCCCCAAAATCTCGGCGGCCTTGATCTGGTTGCCGCCGGTTTTTCTGAGGGTCAGCTCGATCAGCGGCCGCTCGACTCTTTCGATGACGAGATTGTAGAGGTTGTCCACGTCCACCCCTTTGGTCCTTTGAAAATAATCTTCGAGCTTGTGGTGGATGATCTCTTCGAGCGAGAGATGGTCCACGCCGGGCGGGACTTCGCCGCTCTGCTGGCTGTGGAGCGAAAAATCCTTGGGAAAAAGCACCGAGCCGGGCGAGAGCACGCTGGCGCGGATGAGCGTGTTTTCCAGCTCGCGGACGTTGCCCGGCCACAGGTATTCTTCGAGGAGCTTCAGCGCCTCGGGCGACACGCCCGAGACCTGCGTGCCCATCTCGCGGTTGATTTTCTCGATGAAATAGCCGACCAACTGCGGGATGTCGCCTTTACGCTCGCGCAGCGGCGGCAAGAAGATCGGGATTACCTTCAGCCGGAAGTAAAGGTCCTCGCGGAATCTTTTTTCCTTCACCGCCCTTTCCATGTCCTGGTTCGTCGCGGCGAGGATGCGCACGTTCGCCTTGAGCACGTCCCGGCCTCCGACCCGGCTGTACTCGCGCTCCTGAAGCACGCGCAGGAGTTTCGTTTGCAGCTCCAGCGGAATGTCGCCGACTTCGTCCAGAAAAAGAGTTCCCTCCTCGGCCAGCTCGAACTTGCCGATGCGGCGCTCCAACGCGCCGGTGAAAGAGCCTTTTTCATGACCGAACAGCTCGCTCTCCAACAGCTCGCGCGGGATGGCGGCGCAGTTGACCGCGGTGAACGGCTTGTTCCAGCGCGGCGAGTTGTAGTGAATCGTCTTGGCGACCAGCTCTTTCCCCGTGCCGCTCTCGCCCTGCATCAGAATCGTCGCGTCGGTGTTCGCCACCTGGCCGATGACTTTGTAAACTTTCTGCATCGCCGGGCTCGTTCCGACCATGTTCCCCGGCTCGTAGCTTTTTCTGACTTCTTTCTTGAGGTCATGGAAATCCTGAAGCAGCTTGCGGCCCTCCAAGGCGCGCTGTACGAGCAGCGACATCTCCTCCAGGTCCCACGGCTTGGTCACGTAATCGAACGCGCCGTTCTTCATCGCCTCGATGGCGTTGTGCATGGTGTTGCGCCCGGTGACGATGATGATCGAAGCGCGCGAGCCGTTTTCCTTCGCTTCCTTGAGCAGGGTGAGCCCGTCCACGTCGGGAAGATTGATGTCGATCAGGCAGACGTCGAAGTCGGTTTCCTTGAGCGCCGACTGCGCCAGACGGCCGTTTGGCACCGTCTGCACCCAGTAGCCTTCGTCTTCGAGCGCTTTCTTCAGCACTCGGCGGTGCGACTCTTCGTCTTCGACGATAAGTATTTTCCCGCGATTCATTCCGCCACCAAGAGCGACACTTTGAAGCTCGCCCCCGCGCCCTCCCGGCTCTCGACGCGAATCACACCGCCGTGCTCCTTTATGAGACGGTAACAGATCGAGAGGCCGAGACCGGTGCCGTTGTTTTTGGTCGAAAAGAACGGCGCGAAAATATGCGGCAGGTCTTCCTCTTTGATTCCCGGCCCGTCGTCCTCGATATCGACCCAGATGAACTTGCCGCGCTCTTTTCCCTGCTCGCGGATGTGAAAATCGGTTTCAATCCGCGTCGTGACCCTGAGGGTTCCGCGGCCGTTCATCGCTTGAATGGCGTTCTTCACCAGGTTCAGGAACACCTGCGTGAGCTGGGCGCGGTCGCCGCGGATCGGCGGCAGGCTCGGGTCGAAGTTCTTCCTCACGTTCACGCCGCCGTTCGCCACGGCTTCGCATTGCAGGAGCAGGACCTCGTCGAGGATTTCATGGATATTGAGCGCGTCGAGGTGCAGCGTGGCCGGGCGGGAGAGGTCGAGAAGTTGCTCGATCAAGCGGTTCACCCGATCGACCTCGCGCACGACGATATCGGCGTATTGAAGCAAGGACGGGTTGGTGTTTACTTCGCGCTTGAGCAGTTGAGCGGCGCCCTTGATCCCTCCCAACGGATTCTTGATCTCGTGCGCGAGGCCGGCGGCCAGAGTCCCGAGCAGCACGAGGCGGTCGGCGCGCTTCAAGTCCTCCTCCAGTTCCTTTCGGTGCGTGAGATCGCGCAGCAGCAGAATGCTGCCGAGAAATCGGCCGTAGCGGTCCTGCAGCGGCGAGACGGTCAGGCTCACCGGAACCCGGCGTCCGCGCGGCTTGGCCAAATCCCCCTCGCCTCGGCTGCCGATCTGATCCGGCGGCTCGCTCTTTTTCACCATCTCGACGAGCCACGGCGTTTTGCCAAAGACGGTCGCGTAATCCTGCCGCAACGCGTACGACTCGGGAAGATCGGTCAGCACCTCCGCGGCCTGATTGAAGAAAGAGACCTTGCCTTGCCGGTCGACCAAGACGACGCCGTCTTCCAGGCTCGTGAGGATGTTTTCCCACGAGATTCGAGCCGCGGGAATGACTTTTTCCTGGACGTTTCTCATTGCCGGCGACACGGCGAAAAGCATATCAGAATCGCGCTATTTAAGAAAACTTAAGAGCGGCAATCCCCCTTGCATTCGCGTCTCTCCGTATGCTAAAAATTTAGTTACACTTTAGGGGTTAGCACTCAGGTTAGCACTCAAAGGTGGGCTCTTGCCCGCTTTTTTATTTTGGGGGTATGATGAGTGTCGATCCAATCGCGACGCGGGTGTGGGAGATGGCGGAACCGGTGGCGGCGGGCGAGGGGATGGAGATCGTCGATATCGAGTTCCGGCCCGAAGGCAGCAGAGGGGGCCGGGTGCTGCGATTCTACCTCGACAAAGAGGGAGGAGCGAACCTGGACGATCTGACGCGCATGAGCCGGCGGTTGAGCGAGCTGCTGGACGAGAGCCCGGAAGTGCCCGGTCCGTACACTTTGGAAGTTTCCTCGCCGGGCATTAACCGCGCGCTCAAGAAGCTCGATCATTTTCTCCGCTTCGTCGGCAAAAAAGTGCGGGTGCGGACGCGCGAGATGATCGAAGGGAGAAGGTCCTTTTTGGGCGTTCTCAAAGGAGTCGCGCCGGACAAAATCGTGGTGGCACAAGAGGGACGGGAATATCACATCGCGTTTTCCCTGATCGACAAGGCGAACTACGAACACGAGTGGGGTAAGTAAACAATGCAGCAGGATCTCAATCGAGTCATAGAGCAGGTCAGCAAAGAAAAAGGCATCGATAAGACCATCCTTATCAGCGCGTTGGAAAACGCGATGGTGGCCGCGGCCAAGAAAAAGTTCGGCCACCAGCGCAAGATCGAAGCGCAGTTCAATCCGGAGATCGGCGAGGTCGAGCTGTTCGAGGCCAAGACCGTCGTCGACGCCGTGCAGGACCCGGCCGTCGAGATCACCCTCGACGATGCCAGAGAGAACATGGACCCGGAGGCGCAAGTCGGCGACGAGCTGCTTAGCAAGCTCGATACCACCGGGTTCGGCCGCATCGCCGCGCAGGCCGCCAAGCAGAACATCGTGCAGCGAGTCCGGGATGCCGAGCGCGAAATCATCTACAATGACTTCAAGGGCCGCGAGAACCAGCTGGTCAACGGCATCGTGCAGCGCTTCGAGAAGAAAAACATCATCGTCAACCTCGGCAAGACCGACGCGATCTTGCCGGAGAAGGAACAAGTCCCGCGCGAGCGCTACCGCCAGAGCGACCGCATTCGCGGCTACATCGTGAGCGTCGAGATGACCAGCCGCGGACCGCAGATCGTTTTGTCGCGCACCCATCCCGGCATGCTGACCAAGCTCTTCGAGCAGGAAGTGCCGGAAATCTACGAGGGCATCGTCGAAGTGAAAGGAGCCGCGCGCGAGCCCGGCGGCCGGGCCAAGATCGCGGTCGTCTCCAACGATCCCGACGTCGATCCGGTCGGCGCTTGCGTCGGCATGAAAGGGACGCGCGTCCAGGCGGTGGTCCAGGAGCTGCGCGGCGAGAAGGTCGATATCGTCCACTGGACGCCGGACCAGGCGGAGTACGTCTGCCGCGCTTTGGCGCCGGCCAAGGTCTCGAAGATCATCATCGACGACGACGAGCACGGCATGGAAGTCATCGTTCCCGACGACCAGCTTTCGCTGGCGATCGGCAAGCGCGGACAGAATGTGCGGTTGGCCTCGCGCCTGAGCGGTTGGAAGCTCGACGTGCGCAGCGAATCCGAATTGGAAGAAGAGACCCGACGCGCGCGGGTCTCGCTCGGGGCGATTCCCGGCGTCAACGACATGGTCGCCGAGCTGCTCTACCAGGCGGGCTTCAAGTCCGCCGAAGAATTGGCGGAAGCCGATTTGGAAACGATTCTGGACGTGGACGGCATCGGCCAGGAAAAGGCGGAGACGATCTACAAGTCGAGCCGGGAATACGTAGCTGAAAAGCAGAAGCGCGAGGCGGAGGAAGCGGAGGCCAAGGCGAAGGCCGACGCGGAGGCGGCGGAGGCGAAGGCCAAAGCGGATGCCGAGGCCGCGGAGTCCGGCGCAGCTTCCGCCGAGCCCGGCACGCAGGGCGAGGGGCAAGTGCCCGCGGCGGAACAGACGACGCCAGCGGGTCAGACGCCGTCAGCGGGTCAGACGCCGTCAGCGGGTAATGACAAGTAAGCGGCCGCAGCGGACTTGTCTCGGCTGCGGCAAAGTGGACGATCAGGCGGCGCTGCTGCGCATTGCGCTGGGAGAAAACGGAGATCTTGAAGTAAAAAGACTGGCAAAAGGGAGAGGCGGCTACTTACATAAGCAAGCGACCTGTTGGGATTTGTTCTTGCGCAAGAAGAGCGTATATCGGGCTTTTCATGCGGAGGTTGCGCGTCCGGCGAAGGAAAGGTTAGTCGTCAGTCTGCGCGGGCGAAGCCACGAGTAACAAGAGTAAAATGACCGCTGGGAATAAGAGATGGTGAAAACAAGAGTTCATCTGCTTGCCAAAGAGCTGGCCATCGAAGTCAAAGACTTCATCGCCCAGCTCGAAAAACTCGGGCTAAAAGGCAAAAAATCCCAGAGCTCCCTCGAAGACGAAGAGGTTGCTCGAATTAAAGCCGCCCTGGCGCCGCCCGCGAAGCCGCAGGTGGTCGTCGGCGAGGAAAAAATCGTCGCCGATCGCATGGTGACGACGGCGGACGAAAACATCGGGGAGATCCAGGCGCACGAGAAGATCGTCGAGCGCCGCGTTCGCACCAACGTCATCCGCCGCCGCACGAGCCGCACCGAGGTGGTTACTCAAGCGCCGCAGCCGAAGCCGGAAGTCGTCGAGCCTCCCGTCGAAGAAGCCGCTGCTCCCGAGCCGGTCGAGCCCGCGTCGGCGCCGGAAGTCGTTCTCGAACCGGAGCCGCCGGCACAAGAGGAGGCGCCGCTCGAGGCTGAAGCCGCCGAGGAAGCTCCCGCAGCGATTTCCGCGGCGCCTGAAACCCATCCGGAAAAAATCGAAGAAAAACCCGCGCCGGTGGTCGAGGAGCCGCAGCGGGGCGCGCGTGTCTTGGGCCGAATCGATTTGAAGGCCGTCTCCAGGCCGGTTTCCGCGCCCAGCCAACCCTTGCGCCGGCCCGGTTTGCCGCAGACGCCGCCGGCGGGAGCGGGGGCGGCGCGGCCAGGCGCGCCGGTTTCGCGGCCGGTTCCGCCGACGGAAAAAGACGGCGCCGTTACCACCGAGGAAAAGGCCAAGCCCGGCAAGCATAAAAAACGCATCGTCAAGAAGCAGGATATTTTGGAGCTGCGCGAGCGCGAGCTGCGCTCGGGCCGCTTCCCGAAAAAGAAACGGGCCCTGCCGGGAAAAGAACAAAAGAAAACCGAGATCACGGTTCCCAAGGCGAGCAAGCGCCTGATCAGAATTTCCGAAGTGATCAGCGTCGGCGATCTCGCCCGGGAGATGGGAGTCAAGGCGGGAGACCTGATCAAGAAGCTCATGCAGATGGGCATGATGACCACGATCAACCAGATGCTCGACGCGGACACTGCCGCGCTGGTTGCCGGCGAATTCGACCATCAGATCGAAAACGTGGCGTTCGACGCCGAGTCGGCGCTGGAAGTCGAGCACCAGGTGGAAGAGCCCGAGGGCGCGTTGAAGCCCAGGCCGCCGGTCGTGACGATCATGGGCCACGTCGATCACGGCAAGACTTCGTTGCTCGACGCGATCCGCAGCACCAACGTGACGGCCCGCGAGGCCGGCGGCATTACCCAGCACATCGGCGCGTATCACGTTCAGGTCGACGGCCGGGGCGTGACGTTTCTCGATACGCCCGGCCACGAAGCATTCACCGCGATGCGCGCGCGCGGCGCCAAGGTGACCGACATCGTGGTCCTGGTCGTGGCCGCCGACGACGGCGTGATGCCGCAGACGGTCGAGGCCATCAACCATGCGCGCGCGGCCGAAGTCCCGATGGTCGTCGCGATCAACAAAGTAGACAAGCCCGACGCCAATCTCGAGCGGGTGAAGCGCGGCTTGATGGAGCACGGGCTGGTGGCGGAAGAGTGGGGCGGCGACGCGATCTTCGCTCCGGTATCGGCCAAGACTAAAGAGGGCATTCCACATTTATTGGAAATGATTTTGTTGCAGGCGGACGTGCTCGAATTGCGCGCCAATCCCGACAAGCTCGCGCGCGGCACGATCATCGAAGCCAAGCTCGATCGCGGCCGGGGACCGGTGGCGACCGTTCTCGTCGAAGAAGGAACGCTCAAGGTCGGCGACGCTTTCGTCTGCGGCGTTTTCACCGGACGAGTGCGCGCGATGATCGACGATCACGGCGGCAAGATCGAGTCGGCCGGTCCGGCGCTGCCGGTGGAGATCCTCGGCTTGCAGGGCGTTCCCCAGGCCGGCGACACTTTCGTGACCTTGACCGACGAAGCCAAGGCGCGCCAGATCGCCGAGTACCGCCAGAGCAAGCAGAGAGAATCCGACCTCAACAAGACGAGCAAAGTGTCTCTCGAAGAGCTCTACAATCAAATCAAAACCGGCGACGTCAAGGAGCTGCGCGTCGTGTTAAAGGCCGACGTGCACGGCTCGGTGGAAGCTTTGACCGAAGCGATGACCCGCATGTCAAACAACGAGGTGAAGCTCACGGTGCTCCACGGATCGGTCGGCGGCATCACCGAAAGCGACGTACTTCTGGCATCGGCGTCGAATGCGATCGTCATCGGCTTCAACGTGCGGCCCGAGGTCAAGGCGGCCAATCTCGCCGCCCAAGACGGCGTGGATGTCCGGCTCTATACGATCATTTATGAGGTCATGAACGACATCAAAGCGGCGATGGAAGGGCTGCTGGAACCGACCTACAGAGAACAAGTTCAGGGGCGGGTCGAGGTCAGAGAAGTCTTCAATATCCGCGGCGTCGGCGCGGTCGCCGGTTGCTACGTCACCGACGGCAAAATACAACGCGGGAGTTTGGTGCGACTGCTCCGCGATCAGCGGGTAGTCCACGAAGGAAAAAAGCTGGCCAGCTTGAAGCGCTTCAAGGACGATGTGCGCGAGGTGACCGCGGGCTACGAATGCGGTCTCGGCCTCGAGGACTTTCAAGATATCAAGAAGGGCGACGTGATCGAAGCCTACGAGCGCGTCGCGGTCATCCGGCGCATTACTCCGACGCCCGGCGGGCGCGAGGCCTCGCGGGCCTCGGCGGGAGAAAGCCGATAGGAAGAAAGCATCCCTCCGCGCAGAATTCCCCTGTCGTCGTCGGCGTTCTCAAACTCAGCCTGCTGCTCGCCGAGAACCATACCCTCAAAGGAAAACGAGGAGTGCTCAAGAGCATTCAGGCGCGGGTGTCCAACCAGTTCAACGTCTCCGTCGCCGAGTGCGGCGACCAGGATCTATGGCAAAGCGCGGTCCTGGGCTTCAGCGCCATCGGCAGCAGCCGTCAGATCGTCGAAGCCACGCTCCAGAAAGTCGTGGACTATGTGGACGGACTTGGGCTGGCGCAAGTAGGCGCAGCCGACACCGAGTTTTTTTACTTTTAAACATTCTCGTTTTGAGATGGAGTACAGCCGTTCCGATCGCGTCGGCGACCTTTTGCTGGAGCTGGTCTCGCAACTGCTCATGCGAGAGGTCAACGATCCGCGGATCGGGGCGGTGACCCTCACCGGAGCCGAAGTCAGCAAGGATTTGCGGCATGCGAAAATATATTTCAATCTTCTAACCGGGAGCGAGAAAAAAACGGAGGTGCTCGCCGGTCTGAGGAGCGCGACCGGTTTTATCCGGGGCAAGGTCGCGAAGGATCTCAAGCTCCGCATCGTGCCCACGATCGAGTTCGTTTACGACGACACCGAAGACCGCGCGCGAAGGATCGACGAGTTGCTCAAAAAAGGCTAAGAACAGCCGCAGCTATCAATGGTCGGCTCAATAATATGAACAGCGGACTCCTGTTGGTCGATAAGCCGGAGGGACCCACTTCCGCGTACGTCGTCGCGCGCGTCAAGCGCATTCTCGGCGCGAAAAAAGTCGGCCACCTCGGCACGCTCGATCCGTTCGCTTCGGGTCTGCTGCCGCTGGGGATCGACGATGGGACCAAAGTCGCGGAGATTTTTCTCGCCGCGCAAAAAAGTTATCAAGGAGTGATCGCACTCGGCGTCGAGACCGACACGCAGGACTCGACCGGCAAAGTGATCGAGGAGCGCGAGGTTCCTTCGCTGGACGACGCGGCGATGGAAAAACTCCGGCAGGCCTTCACGGGCGCGTTGATGCAGACGCCGCCGATGTTCTCCGCGCTCAAAAAGGACGGCGTGCGCCTCTACCGCCTCGCCCGCAAGGGGCAGACGGTGGATCGCGCGCCGCGCGAAATCAAAGTCGAGTCGCTGCGCCTTTCCCGCCTCGGCTCCGCCGAGATCAGTTTCGAGGTCACCTGCTCGAAAGGCACGTACATCCGCACCTTGGCCGCGGACATGGGAAGCTTTCTCGGCTGCGGCGCGCATCTGAAAACGCTGCGCCGCCTGGCCTGCGGTCATCTCAGCATCGACGACGCGATTCCGCTGGACGAGATCGAAAATGCCAACGCCAGGGGCGCGCTGCCGCTGCTGGCGCTGAACCAGGCGCTGAGCCACGTCCGCGCGATTCCGCTCGACAGCCGGAGCGTCTCCGCTCTCAGGATGGGCCGGCAGGAGGTTCTGGCCGGATTGGGAACGCCGAAGGAAGCGGAGAGGATGATGCGGCTCTTGGATCCGCAGCAAAATCTAGTCGCGCTCGTCCATTGGACCGATGACGCGGGTAAAAGATGGCGCCTTTTCCGCATGTTCGCCGCGTAACGTCTCGCCGATTTTTCCAACCGCATGCCATCCAAGATCTGGGTCACCGTCAAACCTCAAGTAAAGAAATCCGCGGTAAAGAAAATTTCCGACGGCGAGTTCGCGGCCTCCGTTCACGCGCCGGCGCGCGAAGGAAAAGCGAACGAGGCGCTGATCGAGCTGCTGGCGGATTATTTCTCGGTCCCGAAGTCGTCGATCCGGATCGTGCGGGGGGAAAAGGCGAGAAGAAAACTCATTGAGCTGCCATAGGGGTTGAAATCGTCCGCGCTTGCGGATTATTCTTGCTCAAAATCACCAAAGGAGAGTTGCTCATGTCCGATAGCCACATGCACGATTTCGAGGCGCACGTACGGGCCGTGGAGGAAGACCTGGAATACTACCGGGCCAAGCGTATCGAGCCGCGCATCTTCACTTTGCTGCGCAGAGGGTTCATAGAATTTACCGATCTTTTCAACGCGGCCACAGGTCCAACTTCAAAAAAAGAAGGTGCTTCGGACGGCGGCAACGGCCAAGAGCAAGATCTGGAGAAACGGGTCCGCGCGCTGGAAGACGGTCTTGACGATTACGTAAGGGAGATCGGGTTGCTCACGTCCTCGATCGGCGGCGCGATCGACGTGGTCACGGAGGACAGCCGGGTCGAGCGCGGCGATTACAACGAGTTTTTCCGGCTGACGCACAGAGAGTACAAGGGTACGCTTGACGAGCGCGTGCGGAGCCTGACCGAAGACGTGGCGAAAAACCGAAGAGTCCTCGATGTCCTCGCCCGCGCGCTGATTCAGCGGGGAATACTGAGCGAGGAGCGGCTGAACAAAAATCGCGAGGCATTGAAGTCTGCCGGACCGTGGCACGGCGGAAAAATCGTCGCCCGGTGCTGGACTGACTCGGACTTCAAAAAGAAATTGGTATCGGAGGGCCGCCCCGCGCTTCGTGAGTTGGGAATTCCCCCCGGCCGCGTCGGCAAACTCGGCGTCTTGGAGAACACGGATTCGGTGCATAACGTCATCGTCTGCACGCTCTGCTCCTGTTATCCGTACGATCTCCTGGGCGATACGCCGTGGTGGTATAAGCAGGACATCTACAAAAAAAGAATCGTCGCCGACCCGCGGAAGATTCTCGCAGAGATGTTCGAGCTGACGCTTCCTTCAAAGATGGAAGTGAGAGTGTACGACAGCACGTCCGACGTGCGCTACATGGTGATTCCTAGAAGACCGAAGGGAACCGAAGGAATGGAAGAGGAGCAGTTGGCAAAGTTAGTCACCGTGGACAGCTTGATCGGCGCGGGCGAGGCGACGAGTCCGGCGCAAGTCGGCAAGCAAAAAGAAACTCAATGGGCGCACGCGAAGCCGCGGCCGCGGGACTACTGATGGATACTGAAACGGGCAGCTTCAAGATCGGCGACAGAGTCAGCGTGAAAAAAGAAAATCCCGGCGGCAATCCGCGCACGCCGAAATATATCCGGGGTCAGAAGGGGATCGTCACCGACGTCCACGGCGTGATTGAAAACGGGCGCGACCACCGCGGCCTTTATCCGCCGCTCTACACTGTCGTCTTCGACTGCAAAGAAGTATTCGGCGGGACGAGTCCAGACAAGCTGCGTGTCGACTTGCACGAGGACTGGCTGGAGAGAGCGACCCCCTCTTAATCTCCCCCTTGGCAAGGGGGAGACAGAGAGAGGGTGAGCCCCCGCGTCTTTGCGGACGGAATTTTTTTTCAGCAGCCTGCTAGGAGCCGGGTGTGGCGGGGTTTTTACCTTCCAATAAGAGCCCAAGCTTCTCCGCGGGAAACCGAATCCCAACAAAAAACGCGCCGAACTGGCCGTAGACGGCGCTGGCCTCGTCGAAGCGCATCTCGTAGACCAATTTTTTAAACACCAGAGGCTCGTCGGCGAAAAGATCCACGCCCCATTCCCAATCGTCGAAGCCGATCGAGCCCGAGATAATCTGCGTCACTTGGCCCGCGTACTTTCTGCCGATGACGCCGTGATCGGCCATCATCTTCTGCCGCTCGGTGATCGGCGCCGAGTACCAGTTCTTGCTCTCGCCGCGCAGCTTGTTCATCGGGTAGAAGCAGACGTAGCGCCGCGCGGGGATCGGCGGCCAGAGCCGCGGCGCGACCATCTTTCTTTGGTTGGCCGTCTCGGCATCCACCGCCTGCGTCCACTCCGGCGAGCCCGGCTGCGCGCCTTTTTCCTTCAGGCTCTCATACAAACGCACGGTCGCTTCATACAATCCCAGCTCCACGACGGAGAGATAAGACGTAGTCGGCTCCAAAAACTCCGCGAGCTTCAAATTCGCCACGCTCAGCTCGGCACTGTTCAGCGCTTCGAGCGTCCGGCGGAAGTGAATGATTAAAAGGTCGCCTTTGTGGCCGAGCATGGAAAAGAGCGCGCTCTGCTCCTCTTTCCCTTGCTCCATGGTGGCCAACGCGCCGAGTGCTCCTTCGGCGACATTTTTTCTCGTGGCTTCGTCGAGAGCCTTCCATGCGGGCCAGCGGACGCGGAACATCTGATGAAGGATGTATGAACCTTCGAGAGTAAGAGGGACGGGCGGTGGGCTAGTGCTTTTTTCGTCTTTCATTGAGTAGGTCTAGGTGGGGCGGTTGCCGGTTTGCCGCCGAGCCGCGCTCGCAGCGCCTGGAATCCGCGCTTGGCCAGGCGGAACAACTTGGGAGCCAGCCAGACGACCAGGGCGAGAAAGATCGCGATCAACAACAGCATGATCAAGGGGTGATTGAACGTCAGCCACAATCCGCCGAGGACGGTCAGATCCTCAGCGATGCTGGCTGTCCAATTCGTAAACGGCTCCGGGCTCAAATTGATCGCCAATCGCGTGGTCGCTTTGGTCCCGTGCGCGGCCAGCGCGACCGTTCCGCCGGCGAGAATCGCCGCCAATTCGAGCGCCGGATTCGTCGGGCCGAGAGCGCGCGCGGCGAGGATCGCCCCCGCGGGAACACGAATGAAAGTATGGACCGTATCCCACGCGCTATCGACGTACGGCACTTTGTCGGCGAAGAACTCGATGACGTACATGATGCAAGCGACCGCGATCACCAGCGGATCCATCAGGACGTGGAGGCCGGACGGCAACTGAATCATCTCGGCTCTCCCGGCAATGCCGAGAACGGCGACCGTGGCGTAGAGATTGATGCCGGAGGTCCAGGCAGTTCCCATCGCCAGGCTCAATGTGTGCAGCGCGTCCATCTAAGTTTGCTCAATTCGCCGTCAGATCTTCCACTTTTTTTCCACTTCGTCTTTGATTTCTTTCTCGAACGCGTTCACCGCCGGGAATTCATCCATCCAGCGGTACGGGCGGCAGGCGTCGATCAACACGCGATCCGAAACGTAGCCTTTGGGCGAACGCTCCTCCGGCGGCATTGCCGGCTCGCACACCGACGCCCAGACGCTTTTCACGACGTCGATGCCGTCGCGCACGTAGCAGCGCGTCGCGATCGCCCAGATCACGTCGTGCGGGTTGGTGATGTCGATGTCGTCGTCCACGACGACGACGAATTTTCCGCCGTAGGCGCCCGCGCGCGCTCCGGCCGCGACGAGAAGCGCCTGTTTCGAATGGCCGGCGTAGCGCTGCTTGATCGAGATCACCGTGAACGGTCCCGGCTGGCCGCCGTAGACGAAGCCCCACACGCCTTTCACCTCCGGAATGCCGGCTTTTTCCAATTGCTCCCACAACGTCGCGGCGCCGAGAGAGATCGGCAGATAGCTCGCCGGCGGCTTCAGCGGCGGCGCGCCCAAAAGGATCGGATCGTTTCTGTAGTAAACCCGCTTCACGATCATCACCGGCGTCTCGCCGACGTTCGCTTCGGTGAAATAGCCCGGCCATTCGCCGAACGGCCCCTCGCGCGGCATCTCCTCGTCCTTCATCGGCGGCATCTCGCCTTCGAGCACGACCTCGGCATTCGCGGGTATCGGCAAGCCGGTCGCGGCGCCGCGCACCACGGCCACCGGCGCGCCCTGCAGGAAGCCCGCGAATTCGAACTCGTTCACGTCGGGCGGCAACGGCATCTGCGCGGCGAGAAAAATGCTCGGCGCCTGGCCCAAGGTGATCGCGACCGGCAGCGGCTTGCCGGCGGCGCGGCTGCGCTCGAAGGCGAGCCGGCCGTGCTTCCCCATGTTCATTTTGACCGAGACGGTGTTCTTGTTCTGGACCATCACCCGATAGGTGCCGATATTGATCTTGCCGGTCTCGGGGTCTTTCGTAATGACGCCGCAGCCGGTGCCGATATAAGGACCGCCGTCGAGCTCGTGCCAGCTCGGTGTGGGAAATTTGTAGAGATCGACCTGATCTCCCTCCATCTGATTTTCTGAGACCGGACCGCCTTCGACCTGCTGCACAGGAACGGGCTTGAAGGCCGCGAGTTTCTTTCTCCACGCGTAGAGGAAATCGATGCCCTTCAAATCGGCGGGCAACCCCATCGCGGGCGCGGTGCGGCGGCAAGTCCGAAAGACGTTGGTGATGATGCGAAAACCGGGCGGAAAATCTTTGAAGCCGCTAAAGAGAAGCGCCTGCCCTTCTTTTTCCGCGGCGCGCTCGGTGAGCGCGCCGACTTCGAGATTCAGGTTCGCGCCCTCGATCGTGCGGATCTCGTCCATCTCTTCGAGGCGCCGAATGAAGCCGCGCATGTCGGTCACGTCGTGCGTAGGATTCTCCATGCAGGCATAGTATTTCCCCGTACCTACAGTGTCAACTCGGCGCCGTTGTTCCCTTGCACTTTCCGCTTCCTTCCTCTATTCGTGTAGAAAAATGCGCGTCTTGTTTCTTTCTTTGGCGTTGCTCCTGTCCTGGATCAAACCGGTGCAAGCTCAAACTTCCCGCGTTCAAGAGGTTGTGCTCGACAACGGCCTCAAAGTTCTCCTTCTGGAGGACCACAAAAGCGCCGCGGTGACGTTTCAGGTGTGGTACCGCGTCGGGTCGCGGAACGAGCTGGACGGCAAGAGCGGTTTGTCCCACTTCCTCGAGCACATGATGTTCAAAGGGACCGACAAGGTCGGACCGGAGGAGTACGCGCGCATTATCGCGAAAAACGGCGGCAACTCGAACGCGTTTACAACCACCGACTACACGACTTATTTCGCCACGATGAGCCGCGACAAAATCGGCATCGAGATCGAGCTCGAGGCCGACCGGATGGTCAACGCAAGGCTCGACGGCGACACTTTCGAAGCGGAGAAAATGGTCGTCATGGAAGAGCGTCGCTTGCGCACCGACGACAACCCCGGCACCGCGCTCGGCGAAATGGTCAGCGCGGTCGCCTTCATGATCCATCCATACCGCCGGCCGGTGATCGGCTGGATGCCGGACATTTTAAATCTTACGCGCGAAGATCTGCGCAGGCATTATAAGACCTATTACATTCCCAACAACGCCTACGTCGTCGTGGTGGGAGACTTCGCCACCGAGGAAATCCTCGCCAAGATCAAGCAGGAGTTCGGCAAGATTCCGCGCGGCGCCGAGCCGCCGAAAGTGACGCTCGAAGAGCTGCCGCAAAAAGGCGAGCGGAGGGCCGCGCTCAAGAAGGAAGCCGAGCTGCCGATGTTGACGATGTATTATCATGTGCCGAATATAAAGAGCGCCGACGCTTACGCGCTCGACGTCCTCTCGGTGGTTCTCGCCAGCGGACGCAGCTCGCGCTTGTATCGGGACCTGGTCTATCAAAAGCAACTGGTCACGAGCGTCGATGCGGACTATGACGGCCTTTCCGTGGACCCGTCGGTGTTCTTAATCAACGCCCAAGTCATGCCCGACAAAGATCCGGCCGAGATCGAGCGAGAGATCAACGCGTTGGTCACGCAGGTCCAAGCGGAGACGGTGAGCGACCGGGAGCTCGAGAAGGCCAAGAATCAGGTCGAGGCGTCGTTTGTCTTCGGCCAAGACTCGATTTTCGGCCACGCGATGAGAATCGGCCAGTACGAGTCCGTGGTCAAGTGGCAATTGATCGACAGCTATTTATCCGGCATACGTTCGGTCACCGCCGCGGACGTTCAGAGAGTGGCAAAAAAATATCTCGACCCGGACCAGCGGACGGTCGGAAGATTGATTCCGGTCAAGGAAAGCGGCCAATGAGAAAGCTGATCGCCATGTCTATACAACTCCTTGCGGCCTTGTCGATGTCTCCCCATGCGGAGGCCCGCTTGGCGGTGCGCCGGTCGGTTCTCGGCAACGGCCTCGTGGTTCTGACTTCGGAGCAGAAGGCGCTGCCGATGGTCACTTTGAATCTGCTGATCGAGGCGGGCTCCCGCTTCGAGCCCGCGGAGCGCGCGGGCCTCGCCAACCTGACCTCGCGGCTCCTGACCTACGGCACCAAGAACCGGACGGCGCCGCAGATCAGCGACGAGCTCGATTTCATCGGCGCGACGCTGTCGACCGGATGCAGCGAAGAGACCGCCGCCGTGAGCCTGACCTTGCTCAAGAAAGATCTCGACATCGGGCTGCAATTGCTCGCGGAAGTGCTGACCCTGTCGGCTTTTCCCCCGGAAGAAATCGAGCGGCAGAAACAGGCGATCATCGCTTCGATCCGGGCCAAAGAAGAACAGCCGGGCGAGATTGCGGAGCTGAAGTTTAAGGAGGCGCTTTTTCCCAAGAGCCCGTACGGGCGGCCGGTCGAGGGGACCGAGGAATCCGTGCGCCGCATCGAGCGCGCCGGCCTGCTGGAATTCTATCAGAATTACTACCGGCCGAATCACGCCATCCTCGCCGTGGTCGGGGACGTTTCTCCCGAAGAAGTCAATAAAAAACTCGCGCAGGTTTTTCGCACGTGGGAAAAGGGAGCCGCGGTGGCGCCCGTCGCTCCTCCCCCGGCGGGCCAGCCGACCCTGATCCTGGTGAATAAAGACTTGACACAGGCCAATATCATCGCCGGCCACGAAGGGATCCCGAGAACTCATCCCGATTATTACGCGATTCAAGTTATGAATTATATTCTGGGCGGCGGCGGCTTTTCTTCCCGGATGATGGAGTCGATTCGCAACCAGCGCGGGCTGGCCTACTCCATTTACAGCGCCTTCGAGCCGGAGAAATACGCCGGCAGTTTTCAGGTCACGATGCAGACCAAAAACGAGAGCGCGGGAGAGGCGATTCGCGTCGCGGTCGACGAGATTCGCAAGATGCGCGAGCAAGGGGCCACCGAGCCGGAGATCCAGGAAGCCAAGGACTATCTCATCGGAAACTTTCCCATAAGGTTCGACACCAATCGAAAGGTGGCGAGTCTTCTCGCCCAGATCGAGTTTTTTGGCCTGGGCCTCGACTATCCGGATCGTTATCCGGATATTATCCGCAAGGTTACCCGGGACGACGTGCTCCGCGTCGCCAAGCGCTATCTTCAGCCCGAAAAGCTCATCATGGTCGTCGTGGCCGACCAGGCTAAAGCCGCCGTCAAAACTTCGCTTGACACCGGTAAGGGGCTATAGTAGAAACCTGGGCTAAGAATCTGCATCGGTTTTTCTCTTAGGAAAGGCTGTTCGCGGCATGAAAAAGGTCCTTGTCGTAGAAGACCACCCGGACATGCGAGAGCTCCTCATCTGGCAAATGGAATTGATGGGGTTTTCAGCCATTCCAGCCAAGCACGGTAAAGAAGGAGTTGAGAAGGCGGTGCAGGAAAAGCCCCAACTCATACTGATGGACATAATGATGCCCGGCATGGACGGTCGGGAAGCCACACGGCTGCTGCGCTCCCATCCCGAGACGCAGGATATTCCGATTCTGGCTGCCACCGCTCTGTTCAGGGACGCCGATCTCAAGACCTGCATCGACGCTGGGTGCAACGATTATATCGTCAAGCCGTTCACCTTCCAGGAGTTGCAGGGAAAAGTCCAGGAATTTTTGTCCGGCCCCGGCTCGACCCCGCCTGTTCATTAGTCCCGGCGACCGCTTCCGCTTTCTTTTCCGTTCGATCAATTCCGAGGCCACCCGTGACGCGACGGGAAAAATCCATTGCCATCGTCAAGCGCTTGAGAGAAGCGGCTGGCGAGGCCTATCTGGCCGGCGGCTGCGTGCGCGACATGCTGCTCGGGAAATCGCCGCAGGACTACGACATCGCCACGGCCGCGAAGCCCGAAGAAATCCAGAAAATTTTTCCCAAGACGATCGAAGTGGGGGCCCAGTTCGGCGTCATTCTGGTACTGATCGACGGCGACTCCTTCGAAGTTGCCACTTTCCGCCACGACGGTCCGTATCTCGACGGGCGCCGTCCCAGCCACGTCCGCTTCGCCGGCATGAAGGAAGATATTCTGCGGCGCGACTTCACGATCAACGGAATGATGTACGACCCGGTCGAAGACCAGGTCATCGATCTCGTCGGCGGCAAGGAGGACCTCGATCGCCGTTTGATCCGCGCCATCGGCGATCCGCGCGAGCGCTTCCAGGAAGACCGCTTGCGCATGGTGCGCGCCGCGCGCTTCGCCGCCGGTCTCGGCTTTACCATCGAAGAGGATACTTTGAGAGCGATCCAGGCGGAGGCCGCCGCGATCACTCAGGTATCGTGGGAGCGGATCGGCGAAGAGGTCACGCGCATCTTGACCGAGGGGGGCGCGCGGCGCGGTTTTGAAATCCTGGACGAGACCGGACTTCTTCCGGAAATTTTCCCCGAAGTCGCGCGGATGAAAGGCGCCGAGCAGACTCCGGACTATCATCCCGAGGGCGACGTATTCGCTCACACGCTGCTCATATTGGAGCAAATCTCAAATCTCAAATCTCAAATTTCAGAAACCTTGGCGTACGGAGCGCTCCTCCACGACGTCGGCAAACCGGTTTGCATCGAGAAGCAGGGAGAGCGGATTACCTTCTACGGCCATACCGAAAAGGGCGCCGAGATCGCGGTCGAGATCCTCAAGCGGCTCAAGCGCGGCCGCGCCACCTGGGAACGGGTCGCCTATCTGGTCAAGAATCACCTGCGCCACACGCAGGCGCCGAAGATGCGCGTCAGCACGCTGAAGCGCTTTCTCGGCGAGGAGGGGATCCGCGAGCTGCTCGAACTCACGCGGCTCGATGCCTTGGCGTCGAACGGCGACCTGCGCTACTATGATTTCTGCCGGCGTAAATTGGAGGAGCTCAAGCACGAGGAAATTCATCCCCGGCCGTTGCTCACGGGCAGGGATTTGATCGCTTCGGGCTTCGCGCCCGGCCCGCTGTTCCACGAGATTTTGGAACGTATCAATGACGCGCAGCTCGAAGGCGAGATTCGCACCAAAGAACAGGCGGTCGAGTGGGTACGGAAAAACTACGGTAAGCAGTAAGCAGAAGGCAGCAAAAAACAAAAAATCGTAGTCAGAAAGGAGAAGCTCCGAATCTGCCTACCGCCTACTGCCTGCTCGATTCGACAACGAGGGCCACATGAAGCGAACGAATGATCTGAAGGTCGTGGGAAAAACCTTGCCCCGCGTCGACGGCAGCGACAAGGCGTCCGGAAAGGCGCTCTATACGGTCGATATCGAGCTGCCGAACATGGCTTTCGGCAAAATTCTGCGCAGTCCCTATCCCCATGCCAGACTGGTTGAAATAGACGCGCGCAAAGCCGAGAAGCTTCCCGGCGTCGTATCGGTCATTACCCGCGATGATCTCGGCGCGCTCGATTTTTACTACGGCGCGGCTTATAAAGACCAGCCGATCGTAGCGGTGGACAAGGTGAGATACGTCGGCGATCCGGTCGCGGGCGTCGCCGCCGTCGATGCTGCAACTGCGGAAGAGGCGCTGGGGCTCATCGAGGTGGAATACGAGGAGCTTCCGGTCGTGAACGATCTCGAGGAAGCGCTGAAAACCAATCCGCCGTTAGTCCACGAAAGCTCCGCCAAAGGCGGAGAGCTCCACGGTTACCACTATCAGGCGCCGGAGAAATTCAAAGGCACCAACATCTGCTACCAGTTCAGCTATGCCCGAGGAAACGTCGCCGAAGGATTCAAGAAATCGGCCTACATCTTCGAAGATACCTTTACGTTCCCGCGCGTGCAGCATTACTCGATGGAGCCCCATGCGATCATCGCGCACGTCGAAAGCGACCGGATCACGCTCTGGGCGTCGAGCCAGGACCCGTTCACTTTGCGCGAGCACGTCGCGGAAATCTTTCGCCTGCCGCTCAACCGTGTCCGGGTCATCGTGCCGTACGTCGGCGGCGGCTACGGCGGCAAGCTGTCGGTCAAGACGGAGCCGCTGGCCGCCGCCTTGTCATGGAAGGCGCGCCGGCCGGTCAAAGTTATTCTCTCGGTGGAGGAGAGCTTCAAGACGGTCACGCGCCATCCGGCGCGCTTTCGCATCAAGACCGGCGTCAGCCGCGACGGCCATTTGATCGCGCGCGAGTGCGAGATCTACATGGATACCGGCGCCTACGCCGACGCCGGACCGCGGGTCACGCAAAAGGCGGGCTACCGGGCGCTCGGCCCGTATCGCATTGCGCACGTCAAGTCCGACGCCTACACGGTCTACACCAATACCGCGCCGGCGGGCGCCTTCCGCGGCTTCGGCACCTTGCAGGTGACCTGGGCCTACGAGTCGCAGATGGACATCATCGCGGAGAAGCTCGGCATCGACGCGCTCGAGTTTCGCCTCAAGAACCTGCTCAAGAAAGGCGACCTCTACACGCCCGGCGACACGCCGGTCGATTCCGACTTGAGAGAAGGTTTGCTGCGCGCGGCGGGGGCGATCGGTTGGAAGATAAAAAGCGCCAACGGCAGTACCGGCAAAGGGCTCAGCTGCTGCATGAAGGACGGCGGCGGAACCTATAAGTTCGCCTCGGCCGTGGCCAAGATGATCTCCGACGGCAGCGTGGTGTTGCTCACCGGCACGGTCGAGCTGGGCCAGGGCGCGCGCACAGCGCTGAGCCAGGTGGTCGCGGAGGAGCTCGGCCTGGCTTTGGATCGCGTTGTGGTGGCGCAGCTCGATACCGATTCCACTCCGTACGACCCCGGCACCAACGCCAGCAGCTCGATGGTCGTCATGGGCCTCTGCGTACAGCGCGCGGCGCAGGATCTGAAGCGGCAGCTTTTACAAGCGGCTGGAAAAGCGTTGGGCGAGAAAGTCGCCAATCTATCCGTAAAAGGCGGCCATGTTCATAGCCGCAGAGGCAAGAAAATTTCTTACAACGCGGTCATCGCCAAATATTTCGGCGCGAATGCCGGAGAAATTATCGGCAAGGGCTCCTATCAGGACGTTAAGAGCGACAAAGCGGCGCTCGGCTCGCCGACGACGTTTTGGGAAATCAGCTGGGGCGGCGCCGAAGTCAAAGTGGATCGCGACACCGGAAAAATCAAGATTTTGAAATACATCTCCGTCGCCGACGTCGGACGGGCGATCCATCCGATCCAATGCGAGGGCCAGGACGAAGGCGCGGTGATGTTTGCCGTCGGCCACACCTTGAGCGAGGAGATGGTCTACAAGGACGGCCAGCTCTTGAATCCCAATCTGATCGATTACCGCGTGCCTAATTTCTCAGACCTACCGGAAGAATTCGAAACGGTGCTGATGGAAAACCAGAACGGTCCCGGTCCGTTCGGGTCGAAAGGAATGGGCGAAGGCGGACTCCTGCCGGTGGCGCCGGCCGTCGGCAACGCGGTTTACAACGCCGTCGGCGTGAGGCTTTACGACTTGCCGCTCACGCCGGAGAAAGTGTGGCGGGCGCTCAAGGAAAAGCTGAAAGCGGAAACCCTGCAAAACGGCGTTCACACCGTCATTCCGAGCCATGCGAAGATGGCCCCTTCGGGAAACGGCACGTTAAGAAAATAAACGAACAAGCCATAGAAGAAAAGCCAGCCGATGGCGCTCAGGGCTAGTGTGATCGGCCACTTTTCCTTCCCGGCGAACTTCAGGTAAAGCAGTGTGGTCGCCGGCACGGCCAA
This sequence comes from Binatia bacterium, assembly GCA_036506735.1. Lineage (GTDB taxonomy): Bacteria > Desulfobacterota > Binatia > UBA9968 > UBA9968 > JAJPJQ01. Next base: position 23,957 of record DASXRG010000302.1, read on the forward strand.
AGAAAACCCCAGCAGCCATATCGCGATGAAATATCCGATCGTCCACGCGCAAATATTCACCGTCCGGCTGTAAGCCACGTCTTTTGGGACTTCCGGCCCAAAGACAAGTCCTTCGTCCTTCGATTTGGTCCTTCCGGTCAGATCGAAAAAGAACTGTATGACGGCTAGAATCACGACCGGGAATCCGATCGCCCAGGGAAAGAGCCCGGCGCGAAAACCAAAATTTCTGCTTTGCCATAAAGCCATGGCCAAAATCGCGATGATAAAAAAACCGAACAGCGCGCTCCGCCGCGCGCGGCTTCGGTCTATCGTCTGTTCCTCCGGGGTCGCCGCGGTGGGTTCGTTGTCTTTGGGCGTCCGTTTACTCCACTCTTTGATCACCGGATACAGAATGCCGAATAGCATGATGGCGAGAATGATCAGAACTCCCGGCCGCCGTATCCAGCCAACGCCGTAATTATCGGTCGAGAGGAACAGCCTGTTTTCGGCCAAGGGACCGAGCACCAGGCCGAGCAGCAGAGGCGGCCGCGGCCACTTGAGCTTCTCCAGGATCCATCCCAGCGCGCCGAAGAAGAGCACGACGATCATATCTTCGAAGGCGTTCTTTTCGGCGAAGGCGCCGAGGTAGACCAGGAGGAGAATGAACGGAATGATCAGGCTCCCCCGGACCTGGGTGATTTTCGCGAGTGGACTCAAAAATAGAAAACAAGCCGCGACCGTGATGATGTTGGACACGATGATCACCCAAACAAACGAAAAGGTGAGATCCAATTTCCCTTTGGGCGGCAAGGTCAGCATGTCGGGCCCCGGCACGATGCCCTGAATGATGAAAGCGCCCAGTAGAATCGCCATGGTGACGCTCGCAGGCACCCCGAAAGCGACCGTGGTGATCATGCTCCCGCCCAGGGTGGAGTTGTTCGCGGCGCCGGGGCCCAACACTCCTTCCACTGCGCCTTTGCCGAAGCGCTGCTTGTCGGGCGAACTCTGAACGGAGTGGGCGTACGCCAGCCACTGGGTCGTCGCTGCGCCCATGCCGGGGATGATCGCGATGAAAGTGCCGATGGCGCTGCAGCGCAGGATCAGCCACCAGTGACGGAAGGTATCCCTGACGCCCTGCATGACGCCGCCGAGCTGGGCGACGTTGTCGCGCGCGATGCTCGTCCCGATAACCGCCAGCTCGATGATCTCGGGGATCGCATAGAAGCCTACCGTGACCGGCACCAGACCGACTCCGTCCCATAAAAATAACTGGCCGAAAGTGTAGCGTTGAATTCCCGAGATGGGATCGAGCCCGATGGTTGCGAGCATCAGGCCGAGACCGCCCGTGATGATTCCTTTCATGGCGTTCTCGCCGCTGAGGGCGGCGACAAACGTAACGCCCAAGAGCGCGAGCATGAAGAACTCCGGCGAGCCCAAGGTTAGCACCAGGGGCCGGACCACCGGCACTGCAAGAGCGATGCAGATGGCGCCGAAGATCGCGCCCACCAGCGAGCTCATCAACACCGCCCCCAGGGCCCTCCCGGCTTCGCCCTTTTTCGCCATCGCATGCCCATCGATGATCGTAGAGGCGGTCGTCGGTTCGCCGGGCACGCCGAAGAGAACGGAGGTGATGTCGCCCGTCGTAGCCGTGACCGCCGTCATGCCGAGCAGAAACGCGAAGGCCTGAATCGCGTCCATCTTGATGACGAAGGGGAGCATCAGGGCGAGCGCCGTGGGCCCGCCGAGTCCCGGCAGGATTCCCACCCAGAAGCCGATAACAATCCCGACGAGCATCAAACCGAAGGTTGTCGGATTGAAGATCTGATAGAGGCTCAGGAAAAAAGTTGCAACCATGTCCATACGGCTGTTCCTCTATGGCTTCATGACCGCAGATGATTTGTCGGGAGCGGGCGGTTCCCGATTATTTGAGGATCTCCCGGGCCTTGGGAATCAGAAGAGGATCGAGGGTAAAGACTTCTTTTACGCCGCGCTCGAGCGTAGGGCCGTCCAACGGGGTGATGTCCAAGTTGGCTTTTTTCGTCTCGGCCAGGAACTCGGCATCCTTCATTGTATCCGTAAAAGCCTTGCGCAGGAGCTGGACCCGATCGCTCGGCGTCGCCGGAGGAAGCACGTAGGGACGGGCCGTCGGCCCGATGGGATGGACGAGCGATCGGATGAGCTTTTGCGCCTCTTCCGTTTTGGCAAATTCGATCGCCAATGGAACGTTAGCAAGCTCGGGATGTCTTTTCGCCACATTTTGCAGCACCACGATCAGTTCCCCCGATTCGAGCTGTGGGCGCCAGGTCGACCTCAACGACTCCCAGGAGTTACAGACACCGTTGACCTCGCCACTATCAAAAGCGATCCGAACCGGGCCCGTCCCTTTGTAGCCGGAGACAAGCTGAAGCGGGAGATTGATTGCGGCGACTAAGATTTTGGGGATATCATCCGTCGCGGTACCCGGAGCTACACCGCCGAGCTTCACCACTTTTTTCGACGCCATCCATTCCTCGACATTCTTGATCCCCGTCCTTTTAGAGATGGCTATCATGTAATTGTCCTGTGTCGGGACTCCGATGTATTCAAATTTTCCGGCGTCAAACTCGACCCCAGGCCTGCCGATGAGCTGCTGGATGAAAAGTCCGCCGATGAAATTGCCGATGGTGAGCCCGTCGGGTTTGGCGATCTTATAGACATGGTTGGCGGCGATCAGGCTGCCGGCGCCATCCATATTCTCCACCGACACTGTGGGATTTCCCGGAATGTACTTCCCCAAATGTCTCGCGATGCTCCGGGAATAGAGATCGTAACCCCCTCCGGGAGCGAAGCCGACGATGATGCGGATATTTTTTCCCTTGAAAAAGAGTTCCTGGGCGGAGGCAGGAGTCACCGTCAAAGCGTTAGAGAAAAGAGTTAAAAGGGTTAAAAGCGCTAAGCGTTGCATTCTTCCAACCCGGGAACTCTCGAACGTACCCGGAAGATACCTGAGTTCCATGCCCACCTCCTAGGCGCAGCAGGATGAGGCGTCTCTTAATTCATTCAGGCAGGCTGTGTCAAGGCCGATAGGGCAGGGATTCTAAGCGCGAGGAACTTTCAAGGCTAAACATTTGGCGCTCCCGCCGGCCTTGATAAATTCACTGAGGGGGATTTCAAAGACAGAGAATCCGATGGCCTCCAACTGGGCGCGAATCTCGGGGCAGCCGTCATTGATGACCACGTTCTTCTCCACTACGATCGCGTTACAGGCAAATCGCCGGGCCTCATCTTCGGTAACTGCGATGAGGGTGCCGATGTGGTGCTCCAAGACATTTAGGGCATAGCCGTCAAACGCCGGAGGATAATAAATTGCCTGGTTATTGCTCAGCGGACAAAAGCAGGTATCGAGGTGGTAGAACCAATCATCGGTGAGCTCCAGTGAGAGGACCTCGCCCTGGACGATCTCGGAAACTCTTTGATGGGAGTGAATGTCCGAGCGGATGTGATATCCAGCGAACCACAGATCGCCACACATGAGCATGTCGCCCTCTCCTTCGAAGTAGCTCTGCTCGGGAAAATGAAGGATTTCATAGCCTCTCGCTTGAAACCAGTTGTCGAAGTGAATCGATTCTCCCCGCCTAACCTCATGACGGAAGTTGCTGGAAATGAACTTGTTGTTCCATGCCAGCCCGGCGTTGGCGGTAAAGACCATGTCCGGCAGACCCGGACGCGGCTCCACCAGGGCTATTTCCACCTGTAGATCGTCTTGCAGCAGCCGGTACAAGCTGCGCCATTGCTGCTGAGCGACTTGGGGATCAGTCTGTCGGCTGCGGCTCATCCAGGGATTGATCTCGTATTCGATCCCGTAATACAGAGGCGGACACATCAGGAGTATCATCGTCTTTTCGCGTTTCGAGTTCCGAGTTGCGACCCCGCCGGCGGCCTCGATTAGAGGTAGCCGCATAGCTCTCTCAGAAACGGCTCGACGTCGGTGACCAGTCCCACGGCCTGAAACGTGCCACGGTCCGTCAGCTTGGTGACAACCGCCGGGTTGATGTCAACGCAAACCGTTTTGACGCTGGCTGGAAGGAGGTTCCCAGTGGCGATTGCATGAAGAGTTGTCGCCATCATCAGAACTAGCCCCACGCTGCGAATCTTCTCGCGCATCAGATCCTGCGCCCGGAGAGTATCCGTAATCACATCAGGCAGAGGACCGTCATCCCGGATCGAGCCGGCCAACAGGAAATCGACCCCATTTTTGACACATGCGTGGAAGATCCCCTTGGTCAGCAATCCCTGTTCCACCGCTTGCCGAATTCCACCAGCCCCGCGAATCTTGTTGATCGCCCAAAGGTGGTGCTCGTGGCCTTCGCTGGCGCGGAGTTTCTTGTCCAAATAGACGCCGAGGGAGGTGCCGTAAAGAGCGGACTCGATATCATGGACCGCGAGTCCATTGCCGGCGAACAACGTCTGGACAAAATTCTTTTCGATCATCTCCACCAGATAGGCAGAGGCGCCCGTATGCACCAGGCCAGGACCTGCCACGACGAGAATCTTGCCTTTCTCGCGGCGCACGTTCTTCATGGATTCGGCAATTTCTCGGACCAACAATCCCTTAGGCTGTTCGGCCGAAACCGGGCTCGACATGAACTCAAAGGTCTCGTGGGGCATTTGCCTCTCGATGGGCGCGATCTTGATCCCGTGCTGCCCGGTTACGATGAGGTCTCCCTTGCGCGCTTTGTGGATGGGAAGAGCTTCTGCGCGCATTCCGGCCGTGTCCACTCTTACGCCGCAATCCATCTCCACGGGCTGGACTTCAAGCCAGTTTTCTTGGATCCGCACCCATGTACGTAAGTTGGTCGTGGCATAGAAGTTCTCCGGAAAGATTCCATCGGCCGGCGCGGGTTGGAAGCGAGCGGGCTCGCCTTCGTCCAGGGGCACCGCTCCGTGCTCTTTGATCTTGGCCAACACCTGCTCGAGCATCTCCGCGGAAGGCGCTTCGATGAGGATCTTGGCGTCGCTTCGATCCGGCCGCCGGTGCCCCACCTGAATGTCGAGGATTTGAAACTCCGCCCCCAGACCAATGATCAGGTCTAGGACCTTGGGCAAAATGAGAGAATCGATGATATGGCCCGAGAGCTGGACTACGGTGCGTGCCATGAAAAATTCATTTTATCTCCGGCGGCCGAGCGCTACAACATGGAGCCGGGAGAATCACACACGAAGTACGGCGGACCGGTATTAGGTCCTCAATCTCTATCCTCTGGGATTGGGTTCGGCGCGAGCGGCCACCGGAAACGCGACCGTAAAGGTCGAGCCCTCGCCTACTTTGCTCTCGATCTTTATTTCGCCGTCGAGCAGCTCGACAAGACGCTTGACGATACTCAACCCCAAACCGGTTCCCGGATATTTCCTGCGGTCCACGCCGTCGGCCATGTAGAAGGGCTCAAAAAGGTGCGGCATGTCCGAGTGGCCGATGCCGATTCCGGTGTCGCGCACGGACCACGAGATCAGCCTCCCTTGGCCGTTGCCGCCGGCGGCTTGCAGCGAAACCCGCAGCTCGACTTCCCCGCGCTCGGTGTATTTCACCGCATTGGCGAGCAGGTTTTCCAGGATCTCGCGGATCTTGGAGCGGTCGCTCGTGAGGCGCGGCATGCCGTCGCCGATGGCGAACCTGAGCTCCAGCCCTTTTTCCCGCGCCAGCGGAGCGAAGGAAAGTTCCAAATCGTCGGTGATCTCACGGACGGAAAATTCCGCGGTTCGCACCGGAACTTTTCTGGCGTCGAGCCGCACGAGATCGAGAATTTCATTGATCAGATCGAGCAGATCTTCGGCGTAACGGCCGATGCGCTCCAGCGCCCTGCTTTGCTCGCTCGTGAGACCGCCGTACGAGCCTTCGATCAAGAGCTGCTGGGTGCCGATCACCACGTTCAGAGGAGTCCTCAGCTCGTGCGCCATGGTGTTGAGAAAATCGGTTTTGGTCCTGAACGCGTCTTCCAGCTCGGCGGATTTTTTCTGCACCTCTTCGAACAGCCGGGCGTTTTCCAAGGCGATGGCGGTCTGATCGGCGAAGGCGGTGATCAGGTTGATCTCCTCCGGCCGAAACTCTCTTTCCTGTTTTGAATAGAGGTTGATCGTGCCGATCACCCGCCGCCCAAGACGCAATGGAACTCCGAGAAACGAGCGGCAGCCGGAACGGCTCAGGATCTTACGGTGCTTTTCGACGATCATCGCGTCATCCGCCACGTTCCTGACGGCGATCACGCGATTTTCGCGCACGATCTTTCCCGTGATGCTTTCGCCCAAAGGCATCGCCGGGGTGAGCGCCAGCAGGTCCTGCTCTCCGGCGTAGCCCGCCCGCACCAGAAAGTCGCCTTCGACCAGGCGAAAGCTGGCGCCGTCTACGTTGAGAAACTTTCTCGCTTCGTTGGCGATGCGCGGCAGCAGGAAGTCGCGCTTGAGCAGCGACGCGACGTCACGATTGACTTTGATGAGCGCTTCCAGGTGGAGCGATTTTTGTTTGGCCTCTTCGAGCAGGTAGGCGTTTTCAATGGCGATCGCCGCGCCGGCGGCGAATTGTTGCGCCACGGCGATCTCCTCCTGGCTGAATTCTCTTTCTGTCACCGTGGTCGCGACGAGGACGCCGATCGATTTCTGCCGGCGCGAGATCAACGGAATTCCCAGGTAGCCCTTGATGCCGAGCCGCCGAATCAGGTCGCCGCGGCTGAAGTCCGGCTCCCGCGTGAGGTCCCTGATCGCGAGAGGTTTGCGGTTTTCCATTACCCAACCGGCGCGGCCACGGCCCAGCGGTCGCACGCGGCCGTGCTCGCCCTCTACACCTTTGCCCAAAGCGGAGACGGTCTGGAGCGCGGCGCCGTCGCCGAGCAGCAAGACACGCACGTGGTCGACCCGGAGGAGGTCCAGCGCTTGCTCGGTCAACTGGCGGAGCAGTTGATCGAGATCGAGAAGATTGATCTGCGAAAAAATTTCCCGCATCGCGCTCTGTTCCCGCAAGAGCCGGTCGAGGCGTTGATTGATCGCTTCGAGGTCCCTCGACTTTTGCCGGACATCTTCGAACAGCCGCGAATTTTCCAGAGCGATAGCGGCGCCGCCTGCCAACTGCTGCAGCAGATCCACCTCGTCCTCGGTAAAATTCCTCGGCTGATACGTTAAAGCTCTAAGGACGCCTATGACGTCTCCGTGCCGCGAAAGGAGAGGCGCTCCGAGATAGCCGCGAAAACCGTGCCGACTGGCGTGCGGCTCGCGCGACGAGATTTCCGCCATCATGTCCGCGACCGCGACCGGTTTACGATCCCGCAGAACCAACCTCGATATTCCATGACGGGCGCCGGTGCTGCCGGGCTGCAGCCGGCCGGGCTCCGTGCCCGATACGCCCAACGAACGCCAGTCGCCGCCGACGATGAGCCGTACGTCGGAAACGTCGGCCTTCAAAACTTCGCGCACTTTCTTCGTGAGCTTTTCGAGCAGGCTGTTGAGCTCCAGCGACGTGATATCCTGCATCACTTCTTTGAGTAGCCTCTGGATCTCCGCGCGTCTCTGCGATTCTTCATAAAGGTTGGCGTTTTCAGCCGCGATGGAAAGGATCTCCGCCACGGGTGTGAGCGTATCGACGTCTTTCCAGTTGTATCGATTGATTCTAAGGCTGCCCAGGTTCAGCGCGCCGAGCACCTGGCCCTTGGCGATGAGCGGCAGGATGATGAAAGAGCGGATCCCGATCGTGTCATATCTGCCGCGGGTTAGAGTAAATCGCTCCTCGCGCGCCACGTCGCTGCAAATCAGGGGTTGTTTGTTATCGACGACCCAGCCCGTGGCGGTTCCTTCTTTGGGTGACAGTCCTTCCGGTACGGCGGGCGCGGCCAGCGCCGACTCTTCCGAATATACTCTGAGGTATTTTTGATCCTTCTGGAGCAGGTTGACCGCCAGGCGGTCGTAAGCCACGAGCTTACGAATCTGTTGGCTCAGTTGGCGGCAAATCTCCTCCAGACTGAGCGAGCTGCTGACCAGAGTGTTGAGGTGATGAGTGACCCGCAGGTGGTCGACGGTGGCGTCCAACTCCCGATAAAGGTCCAGATATTCGAGCAGCAGGGCCAGGTAAAAAAGCAGGCACCCCAACGTCGGGAAGAGATAAGCGGAAAACCAGGCAAAGTCGTACGGTTCTTGGGATCGCATGAGACCGACGAAAGCCCAGAGGCAAAGTATCAGGAAGGCGAAAACGTAGCCCACCATCGGATCTTGGGTCCGTTTGAAGGCGCGCCATAGGATGAGCAGTCCACCCAAATAGAGGGCAAAAAAGGCATAGGGCATGACCTGCGACAGCGTGGTTGTTCGCGGCCCCAGCGAAAGCGGCGGGAGACGATCCGCCATGAGAAAGACGGCCCACGCGAGCGCGACGCAAAAAAGCGAGAGCCAGGCTAGGCGCCCGATGAGCGGGCGCCAGGACGCAAGCTTTGGGCCGTCGGTTTTCGCGAGCAAATAGAAAGCGGGCGAGAGGAGAGTCAAATATGAGAGGTAGAAGAAATAGGCGTGAGCCGAAACGCGCGGGCTCTCCAGCGACACGAGATAAGCGAGGACAAACAGGGACGAAGTCCAAAAAGCTGCACCGACCCAGAAGGCGTACGGCTCTTTTCTAAAGAGGAAGCGGCCGAAACTCAGCAGGGAGATGCTGACCGTCGCGCCGAAATAGAACGCGACGACCGCGGGAACGAACCACGGAACGGAGATCAGCTTATGCTCGGACAAGAAAATTGCCAGAAGTGGCTCGATCAAGCCGAGCGCGGCGGAGATGCCGAGAAAAACGGCGACACGCCCGCTCCGCCCTTGAAGCGCCGCCGAAGGGCGCGCGGCCGCGATGGGTTCGCTTGCAAGCTCCATAGGTCTCCGGCTCGGTGCGGAGGCAGCGCGATATAGCTCAAGCCGGGGTGTTTGTCTTTGCCCGGCCAGATTACTAGAATAGATGGCGCGGTTGCAAACTCACCGGCGACGATTCTATGGCGGAAATATATAAGAACTACATCGCGGGCAGATGGGTCGCGGCGAAATCCGGCAAGACGTTCGAGAATCGTAATCCGGCCGATCGGTGCGAACTGATCGGACAGTTCCCGGACTCGAACGGCGCAGACATCGACGAGGCGGTCGGCGCCGCCAAAAGAGCCCTGCCGCAGTGGCGGCTGGTTCCCGCGCCCAAGCGCGGCGAGATTCTCTACCGGGTCGGGGAAATCTTGCGCCGGCGCAAAGAGGAGATCGCGCGCGCGATGACGCGCGAGATGGGGAAAATTCTCAAGGAGACCCGGGGCGACGTTCAGGAGGGCATCGACACGGCCTACTACGCGGCGGGCGAGGGGAGGAGACTCTTCGGCGCGACCGTTCCCGCCGAGCTGCCGGACAAGTTCGCCATGTCGGTCCGGGCGCCGGTCGGAGTTTGCGGGCTGATCACGCCGTGGAATTTTCCGCTGGCGATTCCGACCTGGAAACTTTTTCCCGCGCTGCTTTGCGGCAACACCGTCGTGCTCAAGCCGGCGGAGGATACGCCGCTCACGGCCGTCAAGCTCTTCGAGATTCTTGCCGAAGCCGGAGTTCCGCCGGGGGTCGCCAATCTCGTCCATGGCAGCGGCGAGCAAGCCGGCGCGGCGCTCGTCAGCCACCCCGATGTCCGGCTGATTTCTTTTACGGGATCGTCGACCGTCGGGCGGGAGATCGCGGCGTCGTGCGGGCGAAATCTAAAGCGGGTTGCGCTCGAGATGGGCGGCAAAAATGCGCAAGTCGTCATGGAGGATGCGGATTTGAATCTGGCCCTGGAGGGCGCGCTCTGGGGCGCCTTCGGCACGACCGGACAGCGCTGCACCGCGACCAGCCGTCTGATTCTCCATCGCGACATCAAGAAACAGCTCACCGACATGCTCGTCGGGCGTGCGGAAAAAATCAAGATCGGCGACGGCCTCGATGAAACCGTCGAGATGGGGCCCCTCATCAACGAAGCGGCGCGCGAGAAAGTGCACCGCTACGTCCAGATCGGCAAAGACGAGGGCGCCCGGCTTTTGACCGGCGGCGCGATCTATGAAGAAGGCAAATGGATCGGCGGATATTTTTACCTTCCGACGATTTTCGATCGGGTCAAGCCCTCGATGCGCATCGCGCAGGAGGAAATCTTCGGCCCGGTTCTTTCGATCATCGACGTCAAAAGCTTCGACGAGGCGGTCGAAATTCTCAACGGCACGCCTTACGGGCTTTCGAGCTCGATCTACACGCGGGACGTCGACCGGGCATTTCGCGCGCTGCGCGACTTCGAGGCCGGCATCACTTACATCAACGGCCCGACTATCGGCGCCGAAGTGCAGCTTCCGTTCGGCGGCGTGAAAGAAACAGGGAACGGCCACCGCGAGGCCGGGACCGCCGTGTACGACATATTCACCGAGTGGAAATCGGTCTACGTCGACTATTCGGGAAAATTGCAGAAGGCGCAGATCGACAACGCGGAATAAAAACAATGAAAGTCCCATCCATCAAGATCAAGCCGCCCGGACCGAAGGCCAAGGAGGTCATCGAGCGCGACGAGCAATACGCGGCGCCTGCGTACGGCCGCGTTTATCCGTTGGTCGTCAAGCAAGGGAAAGGGGTGGCGATCGAAGATGTCGATGGGAATCTTTTTTTGGATTTCACCGCCGGGATCGCCGTCGCTTCCACCGGCCACTCGCATCCGGAAGTCGTCAAGGCGATCCAGGAACAAGCGGGGAAATTTCTGCACATTTGCGGCAGCGATTTTTACTATGAGCCGATGGCGCGGCTGGCGGAAAAGCTCGCCCGGCTCGCGCCGGGCGCCGCGCCCAAGAAAGTTTTTTTGACCAATTCGGGCACCGAAGCCGTCGAGGCGGCCATCAAGCTTGCCCGCTACGCGACCAAGCGGACGCATCTCGTTGCGTTCTTGGGGGCGTTTCACGGCCGAACGCTCGGCGCGCTGTCGTTGACCGCGAGCCGCTCGTCACATCGGGCTCATTTCGGCCCGCTGCTGCCGGATGTTCATCACGTTGCCTACGGAATGGAAGGGCTGCAAACTTTGGAAAACGAATTGTTCCGGCACGAGGTGGCGCCGGATGAAGTCGCCGCGATTTTTTTCGAGCCGATTCAGGGCGAAGGCGGTTACATCGTGCCGCCGCCGGAGTTCCTCCGCAAGCTAGGGGAAATTTGCCGACGCCATAAAATTCTCCTGATCGCGGACGAGATTCAATCCGGTTTTGGCCGGACGGGAAAAATGTTCGCCTGCGAGCACTGGGGCGTCGAGCCGGACGTCCTCTGCGTCGCCAAAGGCATCGCCAGCGGACTGCCGCTCGGCGCCATGATCGCGGGCAGCGACATCAGCACCTGGCAGCACGGCAATCACGGCTCGACCTTCGGCGGGAATCCGGTGGCGTGCGCCGCTGCGCTGGCGACGATCGAGCTGATCGAAAATGGGCTGATGGCGAATGCCGCCGAGGTGGGGAGCTACTTGAAGGAAAAATTATGCAAGCTTAAAGCGACTCAACCGGGGATCAGGGACGTGAGAGGAATGGGATTGATGGTCGGCGTCGAGCTTGCGGGCGCGCAGGGGACGTCCGCCGCCGACGTGCGTAATCGGGTTGTGCGCAACGCTTTCGAAAACGGCCTGCTGCTGCTCGGCTGCGGCGAGAGCACGATCCGCTTCTGCCCGCCGCTGATCGTGACCAAGAGTGAAGTTGACGTTGCGGTGGAGATTTTTGCGGCCGCGCTAAAAACGTAAATGGCGACACGAGATCTTCGTAGGGGCGGTTCGGGAACCGCCCCTACATTTGCTTTAAATTCCCCAAGCCCCGCTCAAATGAATATTCGTCCCGTTCACGTAGCGCGCCTCTTCCGACAGTAAAAACCGTACGACGGACACGGCGTCATCCACCGACCCGACATACCCCGCCGGAATCCGCTTCGCCATCGTCGCCAGCTCCTCTTTCGGCGCGCTGCCCGAGTCGATGAACCCGGGCGAAATGGTGTTGGCGGTGATTCCGTGCGGCGCGCCGATGCGGGCCAGACTGCGCGTGAGCACGAGGACGCCGACCTTCGCGATGTAGTGCGCGGTCAATTGCGACTGCGCGATCAACTGGTCGGCGTTGGCCATGCTGAAGCAAATAATTCTGCCCCACTTGCGCTCGATCATCCCCGGCACGGCGGCCTGGCTGAGATAAAAAACCGGATGCAGGTTGTGGTCGAACATCGAGCGCCATCCCTCGACGGTTTCCTTCAGCAAATCGACCCGGTGGTAAGGCCCGGCGCCGTGGATCAAGGCGTCGATCCGTCCCCATTCTTTTTCGACGCGCGCGATCATCTCTACCGCGGCGCTCGGATCCGAAACGTCGCATTCGATCGCCACCGCCTGGGAGCCTTTTTTCGCGATGGCGTCGGTCACCTCCGCCGCTTCCGCCGCGCTCTTCCGGTAGCAGATCGCGACGTTCCAGCCACGGCCGCCCAAATCCAGCGCCGCGGCGCGCCCGATTCCTCTCGCGCCGCCGGTGATCAGCGCCACTCGTTCAGCCATGCTTCGCCTCCGGTCGAGTAAGCAGTGAGTCGTGAGCAGTGAGTAAGTGAGTCAGAAAGATAAACGGGAAAATCTGCTCACTTTCTCACTGACTCACTGCTCACTGTTTTTTACGCTCTTGCCGTTTGGCAGGAGCGCTGCCAATATACCAAACGGATCATCGGAGTCATAGGAGGGGACTATGCGACTGCTCATCTCCTTTGCGCTGTTGCTGCTGACCTTTGCGCCGCTGCCCGCGGCAGAGATCTCCCACCTGACCGACGCGGAGTTGGCGCAACGAATTCGACTGCCCGCCGGCTTTGAGATCCGCATCTTCGCGCGCGGGCTCATGGCGCCGCGGTTCATGACCGTTGGACCGGACAATCTGATTTACGTCTCGATGCCGAGCATGGGCTGGGTGGGGCGGCTCAGAGACGACGACGGCGACGGCAAGGTGGAGCGCATCGATCGCGTGATCCAGGATCTCGATCGTCCGCACGGCCTGGCTTTTCACGACGGCAAGCTCTATGTCGCCGGAACGCAGAAAGTTTGGCGCGTCGACCGCTTCCGCGGCGACGGTCAGCCCGGTCAAACCACCACGATCGTGTCCAATCTTTCCGACGGCGGCCACTGGACGCGCACCATCCTATTCGGTCCCGACGGTAAGCTCTATCTGTCCGTCGGCTCGTCCTGCAACGTCTGCAAGGAAAAAGATCCCAGGCGCGCGGGGATCGTGAGATACAATTCCGACGGCAGCGGCGAGGAAATTTTCGCCACCGGCCTGAGAAATTCCGTCGGCATCGCCTGGCATCCGCTCACCAAAGAGCTATGGGGCACGGACAACGGTCGGGACTGGCTGGGCGACGATTCGCCGCCGGATGAGATCAACATCATCCGCCAGGGCAAAGTTTACGGTTGGCCCAACTGCATCGCCGACCGCGTGCCCGATCCGGATTTCGGCACGGCCGAGATCTGCCAGAAGACCGAGCCGCCGGCGATCAAACTGCAGGCGCACTCGGCGCCTCTCGGTCTCGCTTTTTATACCGGCAAGCAGTTTCCGCAGGAGTATCAGGACGATCTCTTCGTCGCGCTGCACGGCTCGTGGAACCGGAGCAAAAAAACCGGGTACAAAGTCGTTCGCATCAAGCTGGACAAGGGCCAGGTAAAGCAGGTGGAAGATTTCGCCACCGGTTGGTTGATGCAGGAAAAAGGCGCGGACGTTGTCTGGGGCAGACCGGTCGATCTCGTCGTCGGCCCGGATGGCAGCCTCTACCTATCGGACGATTCCGCGGGGTTCATCTATAAGATCAGCTACAAGGGGAAAGGATGAGCTTTCATCCTTGCATTCGCTGGAGTCCGTAGGGTGGATTGTGGTAAAAACATAGGATGAGCACCGACCCGCTTATCTTCGATAATAGGCCGGCGCTCCGCCACCCGATATTGATACTCGCTTTCGGCGGCTGGAGCGACGCGGGCGCGTCGGCGACGACCGCGGTGCGCTACCTGAGCGAGCAACTGCTCGCGACAAAATTCGCCGGCATCGACCCCGAAGAGTTTTACGATTTTTCCATCCAGCGGCCGCAGGTCCGGCTGGCAGAAGGACTGCAGCGGGAGATCCACTGGCCGTCCTACGATTTCCACTGCGGCGGCGGCATCGGCATCGAGCGCGATTTCGTTTTCGGAATCGGCGCCGAGCCGCATTTGCGCTGGCGCGGCTTCTCCGAGACCGTTCTCCGGCTCGTGCGCGAGTGCAAGATCGAAATGGTCGTTACCCTGGGCGCGTATCTTGACGAGGTTCTCTATACGCGCCCGGTGCCGCTGACGGGCTTTTCTTCCGACTCGAAGTTGATGACGGAGTTGGACCTTTTGCCGTCGCGCTACCAAGGGCCGACCGGCATCGTCGGAGTCCTGGCGGACGCTTGCCGGAAAAACACCGTGCCGAATATGAGTTTATGGGCAACCTTGCCGCATTATCTTTCCGCTTCTCCGAACCCGCGCGGCGCGCTCGCGCTGGTGCTGCGGCTGACGCAATGGCTCGGCTTGCGCATGGATACCGGACCCCTGGAGCGGGCGTCCGCCGAGTTTCAGAACAAGATCAATGAGGTCGTCAACAACGACCCGAATCTCTCGGCGTTCATCCGCGAGCTCAAGAAGCGCGAGTTCGAGCAGTGAAGTTGTCGGTCTTGATGCCCGTCTATAACGAGGCGAGCACTCTCGAGCAGGCGATCCGGCGCGTCCGGAGCATCCGGTTCCCCAAAGAGATCATCGCCATAGACGACGGCTCCAGCGACGGCAGCCGCGAGATCCTCAAACGGTTGGAGCACGAGGCCGGGCAGGACGGCGACTTCAAAGTCATCTTCCAGCCGGTCAATCAAGGCAAAGGCGCCGCGATACGCAGCGGGCTGGGCCACGTCAGCGGCGACGTGGTGATCATTCAGGACGCGGATCTGGAATACGATCCCCGGGATTATACGATTCTGTTGGAGCCGATTCTGGCGGGCCACGCCGACGTCGTCTATGGCACGCGCTTTTCCGGCGGCGGCCCGCACCGTGTGCTTTTTTTCTGGCATTCCATCGGCAATCGAATTTTGACCCTCTTCTCCAACGCTCTCACCAATCTGAATCTCACCGATATGGAAGTCGGGTACAAAGTTTTTCGCGCCGAAGTCATCAAAGGGCTAAAGTTGGAGTCCAACCGCTTCGGCTTCGAGCCGGAGATCACGATGAAGGTCGCGAAGAGGGGATGCCGCGTGTACGAAGTTCCGATCTCCTACCACGGCCGAACCTACGCCGAAGGAAAGAAGATCACCTGGAAAGACGGCGTGGCGGCGCTGTACTGTTTGATCAGGTATTGGTTCAAAGACTAGGAGTGGGAGTCCGGCAGATCGGCTTACCGTGCTCGTGCTCAAGGACTATTGCTATCACGCCCATTTTACTTCCGGTGTCATCCTCTCACGCCCTCAGCCCAAAGTTCTTCCATATAATCCCTCAGCGCGTCTTTTAGCGGAAACTGCGGCACGTATCCCAATTCGGCTTTGCTGGCGCTCAAGTCGAGCGGTAAGTCGCCGTGACCTTTGCCGGCTTCGTCGCCGGCGACGTTGATATCAATCTGCGGCAACAATTCGCGCGCGGCTTGGGCGAGATCGCCCGCGCGGGTCACGACGCCGCTGCCGGCGTTGTAAATTCTCTGCTTCGGTTCTTTGGCCATGCAGGCGAGATCGACCGCCAGCGCGACGTCTTTGGCGTAGACATACTCGTTCGAAAAATAAGTTTTCGCGTCGATCGAGAAGGGCGCGCCCTTGATAATTTTCAGCGCAAGGTCGCGCATGACCTGGCCGACGGTCGATCCGCCGACGTAGTGGCCGCGGCCGAACACGCCGGCCGGGCGGATGATCACCGTGTCTAAATTGTACAGGTGCGCGTAAGCGTGGATGAGATGCTCGGAACAGGCCTTGGTCGTCGTGTAAAGGTTGTGGCCGCCGATCGGCGCGTCCTCGCGAACCGGCCCTTCTTTGATCTTCGCGCGATCGTACACGCCGAAGGTGCTGACATACACCACGCGCCGCAATCCCTCAAGCCGCGCCGCCTCGAGAACGTTGATGGCGCCGAGAATATTGTTAGTGGAACCGGTATACGAGTTTTCCTGAACCCGCTTGCCGATCAGCCCCGCGGTGTGGACGATCGTATCGACGTTGAATTGCTTCAGCGCGTTCAGCAGCGCCGGCAAATCGCGTATGTCCGCGGCGACAATCTCCACCCGATTTTTGCCGGCGATTTTGTCGATGTATTCCCGGTTGGGAGATAAATCATAGACCACGACTTTGTTTCCGCCGTCCGCCGTCCGCTTCGCGAAATGGCAGCCGATGAGTCCGCCGCCGGTCACCAGAACGTTCATAAAAAATCCTCCTCTCAACCGATCTAGGCCAGATCGGGCGCGCTGTCAATCGAGCAAATGCTCTTGCCTTCGGCCGCGGTTAACGCTAGTTTCTATCCGCCTGAGAAAGGAGCTAGCCATGC
>DASXRG010000303.1:0-1995 GCA_036506735.1 Binatia bacterium
AGGCCGGTCATGCCCGGCTTCATCGAGAAGCGCCGCCTGAGCGGTCCCTTGATTTGCGCCGTCTCGCTCAGCGGCAGCGGACGCGGGCCGACCAGGCTCATGTCGCCCTTGAGGACGTTGAATAATTGCGGCAGCTCGTCGAGGCTGGCGCGCCGGAGCCATCGGCCCCAATGGGTAATGCGCGGATCGTTCGCCAGCTTGAAGACCGGTCCGGACATCTGGTTGCGCGCGGCCAAATCCGTTCGCAGGCGGTCGGCGTCCGGCACCATGGTGCGAAATTTGTGCATGACGAAGCGCCGGCCGTGCAGGCCGCCGCGCTCCTGGCGGAACAAGACCGGGCCGTTGGAGCCAAGCTTTATAAGGATAGCGATCAGCGCCATCGGCGCGGCGAAAAGCCCGAGCAGCGCGGCCGCGCCGGCGACATCGATCACCTCCTTGATGTAGCGCTTGCCGACGTAAAGCGGCGTCGGCGAAAAAGAAAAGAAAGGAAGGTCGAAAGACTCTTCCAGGTAAGGCCGGGCCAACGCCGGCCGGTAGAGCTGCGCGAGGACTTTTCCTTCCACGCCCATCTCTTCGCAGACTTTGAGATAGTCGCTGATCTGATCCAGCTTGGAAGGCGGCAGAACGAAGTAGACCTCGTCCACGACTTCTTGATGCAGCAGATCGGGCAGCTCTTCGACCGTGCCCTTGAACGGCAAACCGTGGGACAGCGAGCGCGGCCCGCCGGTGCCGAGCGACAAAAAGCCGATTGGCACGACTCCCTCCGCCGGATTGCGCCGCATGCGGTCGAGGAGCAGCGAGGTCTGGAGCTGCGAGTCGGAGCCGTCGGCGGTGACGATGAGCGCGTGGCGCGTCGATTTGCCGGCCCGCCTTTGCAGTGCGACCCACGACGAAAGTCCGATGCGCGTGACGACGAGCATTGCGGTTTCCATAAAAACGAAAAGGATGAGGAGACTGCGGTTGAAGGTTTCGAATTTGATCAGGAACAAGAGGAACGCGAGAATCAACAAACCGCCGGCGCCAACCTTGAGCGCGAGGCGGACGATCGCGGCCGGGCTTTCGACCTTGGGCTGGTAGGCGCCGTGCAAAAACAGCAGCAGCCACCAGATGGGGATCGTCGCCAGAAGAATCCAGAGGTAATGGTCGATGGGACCGAGCCGCAGGACGCCGGTCCAAGTCGGCAGGAAGCGATGCAGATGATAAGACAGCACGAAGGCCAGTATCACGACGACGGCATCGATCGCCATCATGACCCGGGGAAAAAGTGCGCGGCGCTCCATGTTTAAGCGATTACAGACACAGCCTCGCCCGGTTTGTCAACGAGAAAGCGCGCATCGATGGGATGGGATAGAGAAGGAGAAGACCGTTGACCGAACTCTCAAAATCTGAGATCTGAAATTTGCAATTTGAAATTCCTCGCGAAGCGAGGATTTGGTGCGAGGAAGGGGATTTGAACCCCTACGCCATTTCTGGCACTAGCCCCTCAAACTAGCGCGTCTACCAGTTCCGCCATCCTCGCACTCAGGAAAAAGGCTCCGCCAAAGCGACTGGCGGATCAGCCCCCCCACAATGCACGGCGGGTCCGCCTCAGGGGGATCCGGCTGAAACAGGCACGAGCCAACGTCATCACCTCAATTATTTTTGCGGCGCGTTCGGCTGCGGTTGAGGGGTGGCCGAAGGCGCCGCGGGTTGCGGCGCTGCGCCGGACGTCGCCGGGCCGCGCGGCGCGGCTGGCTCCGTCTGGCCCGTGCGCGAATCGAAGACGCTCGACGACGCCCTTTTGCCGGAAAAATATCCCAGGGTCAGCGAGGTGATCATGAAGACGATCGCCATGCCGGTGGTGAGCCGCGTGAGAAAATTCCCCGCGCCGCTGCTGCCGAAGATGGTCGAGCTCGAGCCGCCGAAGACGGCGCCCATGTCCGCGCCCTTTCCGGTTTGCAGCAGCACGACCAGGATGAGGCCGATGCTGACGAGGATGTGAATAATCGTGACGAT
>DASXRG010000304.1:0-7232 GCA_036506735.1 Binatia bacterium
GGGCCGTGTTCGGTCGAATCGCGCGATCAGGTGCTGGAATCCGCTCTGCCAGTGAAAGAAGCCGGCGCGACGTTTCTGCGCGGCGGCGCTTTCAAGCCGCGCACGTCTCCCTACAGCTTCCAGGGACTCGGCGAAGAAGGCTTGGATTACCTGCTGCACGCGCGGAAAGTGACCGGTCTGCCGATCATCACGGAGGTTTTAGATCCGCGCGATCTCGATCTCGTCGCGCGCTACACCGACGTGCTCCAGATCGGCGCGCGCAACATGCAGAACTTCAAGCTCCTGACCGAGGTCGGCAAGCTCAAGAAGCCGGTGATGCTGAAGCGCGGCTTGAGCGCGACGATTCAAGAGTTTCTGCTCTCGGCCGAATACATCGCCGCCGAGGGCAATCGAAAAATCATCCTGTGCGAGCGCGGCATCCGCACCTACGAGACGGAAACCCGGAACACGCTCGACATCAGCGCGGTGCCGGTGTTGAAGCAGCTTTCCCACCTGCCGGTCTTCATTGACCCCAGCCACGGGACCGGCCGCTGGGATCTGGTCGCGCCGATGGCGCTGGCGGGAATCGCCGCCGGCGCGGACGGGCTTTTGATCGAGGTTCATTCGCAGCCCGAGGTCGCCTTGAGCGACGGCCCGCAGTCTTTGAAGCCGAAAAAATTCGCCGCGCTGATGGAGGATCTCAAAAAAGTCGCGGCCGCCATCGGGAGAGAGATCTAATGGCGCCGATGTTCCGCAAAATGGTGATCGCGGGTGTCGGCCTTATCG
The DNA here is from genome assembly GCA_036506735.1 of Binatia bacterium. Taxonomy (GTDB): domain Bacteria; phylum Desulfobacterota; class Binatia; order UBA9968; family UBA9968; genus JAJPJQ01. The sequence goes on from DASXRG010000304.1 coordinate 766, forward strand.
GCGGCTCGCTGGCGCTGGCGGCGCGCGAGCGGGGCCTGGTCGAAGAAATTGTCGGCTACGGGCGGAGCGAGAAAAATCTGCGCACGGCGCTCAAGAAGGGGATGATCCACAGCTATTTTCTACGTGCTAACGAAATTCCATGGGGAACCGATTTTCTCGTTCTCGGCACGCCGGTTCGAACTACCGTTCCGCTGGTGGAGGAATTTCTGCCGCACCTGCGCCGGGGCTGCATCGTGAGCGACGTCGGGAGCGTCAAAGCCGAGATCGTGCGCGAGATGGAAAAGTTGCTGCCCGAAACGTTGCCGTTTGTCGGCGCACATCCGATCGCCGGCGGCGAGCAATGGGGCGCCGAGGCGGCGCGGGCTAATTTGTTTGTCGGGCAGCGCTGCATTATCACGCCGACGCGCAACACCGACCCGGCCGCGTTGAAAAAGGTTTCGGCACTCTGGCGCAAAGTCGGCGCGAAAGTCGAGGAGATGGACCCGGGGACGCACGACCGAGTGCTCGGCTTCGTAAGTCATCTGCCCCATGTGCTGGTTTATGCTTTGGTCAACTTGATGAGCCGCGCCAAGGTGGATTCGACAAAAGTAATCGAGTACTGCGGCGGCGGCTTTAAAGATTTTACCCGCATCGCCTCCAGCCGGCCCGAGCTGTGGCGCGACATCTGTTTGCAGAACCGGCGCGCCGTGAGCAAGGGGTTGTCGGATTACATCCGGAGCCTGGAGCGGCTGAAACGGATGATCGACAATGAGCAAGGCGCGGCGGTGGAGCGCGAGTTTGCCCTGGCGAACGAAGCGAGGAGGCAGATATCTTAAGCGCCAAAAAACAAAACGGCTCGCGGAAAATGGAGCAAGTGAAGCGTCCGCTCCACGGAGCGATTACTGTCCCCGGCGATAAGTCCATCGGCCACCGGGCGGTGATCTTCGCGAGCATCGCGCGCGGTAAGAGCCGGATTTACAACCTTTCCGCCGGAGAGGATAATCGCACCACCGTCGAAGCGTTCAAAAATCTCGGCGTGAAAATCTCCGACGATGGCGGGGTTTTGTCCATCGAGGGAAACGGTTGGGAAGGACTCCGTCCGCCCCAAAGAGTTATCGATTGCGGCAACTCCGGCACGACCATGCGTCTGCTTTCCGGCGTGCTGGCGGGCCGGCCGTTCGCGGCGACATTAGACGGCGATCCTTCGCTGCGTCAGCGTCCGATGCAGCGAGTGATCGATCCGCTCAACCTGATGGGCGCCCGGATCCAGAGCGGCAACCAGAGCTGCGCGCCGCTGGAGATTCACGGCGGGCGGCTGAAAGGGATTCGCTATGCGACGCCGGTCGCCAGCGCCCAGGTCAAGTCGGCGATGGTTCTGGCCGGGCTTCAGGCGGACGGCGTGACCATTATCACCGAGCCGCAGCAGTCGAGAGACCACACGGAGATCATGGCGCGCGCTTTCGGCGCCGAGTTGGAAGTCACGCGCGGCCGGACGGTTTCGGTGGCGGGAGGACGCGAGCTGTCCGCCGCCGATGTTCACGTTCCGGGAGATCTTTCTTCGGCGGCGTTCTTTATGGTCGCCGCTGCGACGGTGCCGGGCTCCGACGTTTTGATCCGCGATGTCGGGTGCAACCCGACCCGCGCCGGGGTGATCGACGTGCTCAGACAGATGGGCGCTTCGATCGAATTTCTCCGGCCGAGAAAGGAAGCCGGCGAGGCCGTGGCAGACTTGAGAGTCATCGGCGGCACGCTCAAGGGCGTGGAGATCGCGCCTGAGATGGTGGCCCGGACCATCGACGAATATCCGATCTTGTCGGTCGCGGCGGCGTTGGCGGAGGGGGCGACGACTATTTCCGGCGCCAAAGAGTTGCGCTATAAGGAGTCGGACCGTATCGCGGTGATGACGGAGCAGTTGCGCCGGCTGGGCGTGAAGGTCGAGGAGCGGGAGGACGGCATGCGGATCGAAGGTCGGCGCGGGCTTGCAGGGGGTTCGGTCAAGAGCTATGGAGATCACCGGGTCGCGATGGCGCTCGCCGTGGCGGGATTATCGTCCCGCGGCGGAGTGGAGATCGATGATACCGCTTGCGCGGACATCTCGTTTCCAGGGTTTTTCGAGCTGCTGGAGAGCGTGTGCAGATGAAGAGACTAGGCTGGATTGTTCATCGATTTACAAACTTCGTGACCTTCGTGCTCTTCGTGGTGATAAATTTTTTGACCACGAAGGTCACGAAGCACACGAAGGAAGAGGCGCAGGGGTGAAGCGGCTGATCGTCGCGATCGACGGGCCGGCGGGAGCGGGTAAGAGTACGGTAGCAAAACGGCTGGCAAAAGAGTTAGGCTATACCTATATGGATACCGGCGCCATGTACCGGGCTTTCGCGTGGAAGGCGCGGCAAAAAGCTATCGATCTGGAAGACGAACAAAAACTCGGCGCGGCTCTCGCACAGACGAACGTCGAGCTGTCGGACCGCGACGGAAATGCCAAGGTTTTCCTTGACGGCGAGGATGTAACCGATAAGATTCGCACACCCGAGCTCAGCCAGTGGGCGTCGAAGATATCGGCGCTGAGGCCGGTGCGCGAGAGAATGGTGGAGTTGCAGCGGGCAATGGGTGCGAAGGGTGGGGTGGTCGTGGAGGGGAGAGACATCGGCACGGTGGTTTTTCCCCAGGCCGAAGTAAAAATTTTTCTCACGGCGGATTCGGAGGAGCGCGCGCGGCGGCGCTTCGCCGAGCTGGAGGGCCAGGGAAAGCGGGTCACCCTCGACGAGACCTTGGGTGAGATGGAGGAGCGGGACCGGCGGGATCAACAACGCGCCCTGGCGCCCTTGCGCCAGGCGGAGGATGCGGTCGCGGTCGATTCGACCCACCGCAGCATCGAGGAAGTATTGGAGCGAATCATGCAAGAGATCAAAAAGAAGACGTCTATATAGGAAAGGGAAACAAATCTAATGGCCGAAAAACAAGAGTTCAACCAAACCTCACCCGCGGGCGGCGAAGACTTTCGGACTTTATTTGAAGAAAGCCTGCGCACGGTCAAGCCAGGCGGGGTCGTCAGAGGAAGGGTCGTCGGCATCACCTCGACCCACGTGATGGTCGACGTGGGCTACAAGTCCGAGGGGCAGATCCCGTTGCAGGAATTTTTGGATCGCCAGGGTAAGCCGCAAGTGAAAGTCGGCGATGAGATCGACGTCTTCTTCGATTCGTCCGAAGGCGAAGGCGGCGGAATCGTTCTGTCGCGCCAGCGGGCGGAGAACATGAAGGTATGGGAGGATATCGAGAAGGCCTTTCGCGAGGGCACCGGGGTCGAGGGAACGATCGTGGCAAAAGTCCGCGGCGGATTTAAAGTCGAGCTGGGCGTTCCGGCGTTTCTTCCCGGGTCCCACGTGGACATCCGGCCGACGCGCAATCTCGATAAGTTCGTCGGGCAGAAGGACCGATTCGCGGTCCTGAAATACAACCGGCCGCGCGGCAACGTCGTGGTCTCCCGCCGGGCGCTGCTCGAAAAAGAGCGGGACGGGTTGAAGAAAGAAATCCTCAAAGTTCTCGAAGAAGGGGTGATTCTGGAGGGCACGGTCAAAAACATCACCAGCTACGGCGCGTTCGTCGACTTGGGGGGCATCGACGGCATCCTCCACATCAGCGACATGTCGTGGGGGCGCATCGGCCATCCATCGGAGTTGGTGCGCGTCGGCGATCGGATCAAAGTCGTGGTGCTCAAATTCGACGCCGAGCGCGAGCGGATCTCGCTCGGCATGAAGCAGATCATGCCCGATCCGTGGAACGCCGTCGCCGAAACCTATGCCGTCGGCAGCCGCATTAAAGGAAAAGTCGTGAGCCTGGTGGACTACGGCGCGTTTGTCGAGCTGGAAAAGGGCGTCGAGGGGCTGATCCACATCTCGGAAATGTCCTGGACCAAAAAAGTCGCGCACCCTTCCAAGGTGGTCCAGGTCGGCGAGATCGTCGAGGTGGTCGTGCTGAACGTCGATCCGAATCACCGCCGGATCTCTTTGGGGCTCAAGCAGGTGATGCCGAATCCGTGGGAGCAGGCGAAAGAAAAGTACCCGGTAGGAACCGTGATCAAAGGCCCCGTGCGCAACGTCACCGATTTCGGCATCTTCGTCGGCGTCGACGAAGGGATCGACGGGCTGGTGCACGTCTCGGATCTTCATTGGACGAAAAAGGTGAAGCATCCATCGGAGCTGTATAAGAAAGGCGACGTCGTCGAGGCCAAGGTATTGGGCGTGGACGTTCAGAACGAGCGCTTCTCTCTCGGGATCAAGCAGCTCACGACCGATCCATGGCAGTTGATCGCGCAGAAGTATCCGATCGGCTCCAAAGTGAAGGGCGAGGTTGCGAGCGTGCCGGATTTCGGCGTGTTTGTCCGCTTGGAAGAAGGAGTCGAGGGATTGATCCACGTGTCTCAGTTGAGCACGGAGCGGGTCGATAAGCCGTCGAGCCTTTTCAAAGTGGGCGACTCCGTCGAGGCCGAGGTGATCAACGCCGAGCCGCATGAACGAAAGCTCGGCCTCAGCATCCGCGCGCTCAAAAAAACCGAGGAGCGCCAGGAAATGGAAAACTATTTGAAGCGGGAGAAGGAAGGAGGCCGGTTCTCCTTCGAGGCGATTCTCAACGAAGAGCTGCGTCTGGACCGGGACGAAGAATCGCAGCCGGCGCCGGCGGGCGACAAAGCGAAAGGAGGCAATCCGCAGTAGGCGGGTTGCGGGCGGATGGCGCGGGGACGTTCGTTGCTGAAGGGGCTCGGTATCCTCTTCCTTTTCGTTCTGATCTTTTTCGTGGGGATCTTCTTCTACGCCTATTTTACCGGCGGCGAGGCCGGCGTTCTCACCGCTTTGGGCGGAGACTCGGTCGGCGTCGTGCAGATCGAGGGCACGATCAACGATTCGCGCGATACGATCGAGAACCTGAAACGGTTCGGCGAGTCCAGCGGAATCAAAGCGCTGGTCCTGCGAATCGATTCTCCCGGCGGCGCGGTCGCCCCGACGCAGGAGATCTACGAGGAGGTCGAAAAGCTGCGCAAGAAAAAACCGGTGATCGCCTCGCTCGGCAGCGTCGCGGCTTCGGGGGGTTATTACATCGCCAGCGCCTGTGATGAAGTCGTCTCCAATCCGGGCACCCTCACCGGCTCGATCGGCGTGATCATGGAGCTCGGCAACGTCGAGGAGCTGATGAAGAAGATCGGGGTGCAGGGCTACAGCATCAAGAGCGGCGCGAATAAAGACGTCGGATCGCCGCTGCGGCCGCTCAGCCCCGAGGGCAAGCAGATTCTCCAGACCTTGGTGAATAACGTGCACGGTCAGTTTGTCGCCGCGGTCGCCAAAGGCCGACGCATGACGGAAGAGCAAGTCAAGCCGTTGGCGGATGGCCGGGTTTACTCGGGTGAACAGGCCAAGGCATTGGGATTGGTGGATCATTTGGGTAATATGGAAGATGCGGTGGAGCGGGCCGCCACACGAGTGGGCATCAAGGGAAAGCCGCAGGTCGTCTATTCGCGAAGCGACGAGAAGAGCTGGTGGGAAAGGCTTTTCTCTTCCACTTTCCTCCGCGGATTGGGCAGGCGCGAAAGCGCCGGCTTGCGTTACGAGTGGTCGCCTTCTTTATTACCCTGACTCGAAACCGCCGGCGGTAGCTTTGCCGTGCGCTCGAATGCAGGAATTTCAGGTTGTGCGGGAGGAGTTTATGACCAAGCGTGACTTGATCGACGAAATCAACAAGAGATTCCCTCATCTGTCGCATCGCGACTCCGAAGTGATCATCAACGCCATCTTCGAATCGATGGTCGACGCCATGGGGCAGGGCGACCGGATCGAGATCCGCGGCTTCGGCAGCTTTGTCGTGAAGCACCGGCGCGCGCGTGAAGGCAGAAATCCCAAGAGCGGCGAAATCGTCTCGGTCGCCGCCAAGCGCGTGCCGTTTTTCAAAGTCGGCAAAGAGCTGCGCCTCAGAGTAGACGGCAAGCCGGTGCCGAAAGATATCGAAGAATGAAGCCGCTCTGGGCGCCCTGGAGAATGGCCTATATCGAAGAGGGAAAATCTCCAGGGTGCATATTCTGCGACCGGCTCGACGACCAAGACGACCGCGCCCGTTTGGTGTTGGCGCGGACCCCTCACACGGTGGTCATGTTGAATAAATACCCGTATAATAACGCTCACGTCCTGTTGGCGCCGAAGCGGCATGAAAACCGGCTCTCATCCCTGCGTGGAGAAGAATATCAGGACCTCTCCGAGGCGGTGCGACGGTCGGTCGACATCCTTCAACGTGTCTATCGGCCGGGAGGGTTCAATCTGGGAATGAATCTCGGCCGCTCGGCCGGTGCCGGCGTCGAGGATCATCTGCATTGGCACGTGGTCCCGCGCTGGGACGGGGACACGAATTTTATGCCGGTGGTCGGCGAGACGCGCGTCATTCCGCAGCATCTGTTCGACAGCTATGATCGTCTGAGTCCTCTGTTCAAGGACGCGATGGCTTCC
>DASXRG010000305.1:0-1798 GCA_036506735.1 Binatia bacterium
GGATGGGGTTTGGGCGCGGCGGGCCAAGCAGGACTCGTGCGCGTGCTTCAATTATTGGAAAGTGAGATCACCGTGACGATGGGACTTCTCGGCGTGAAGCGCCTCGATCAGTTGAACTCATCGTTTCTCTGCAAAGCCGAATCGGTGGGCCCGGCGCACGAGATGAGCGCGTTTCCTCACATGCCGGGCGGCCAGCTAAAATAAAAAAACGGGGCCGGGGCGAATCATTGTTCGCCCCGGCCCTGAGCGTCGCATAACCGAGAGAATTTTACGCTCTACTGCTTCCGCCGCCCCGCGAAACCGCGACGATCGAAAGAATTATCACCAGGAGGAGAATGCCGCCGATCACCATTGCAACCGTAGAATCCATGCCTAAAATCGTCGTGCTGCCGCCTCCCGACGAGCCGGATGAAGCCGGCGGTCCTTGCGGGCCGGGAGCGCCGGGTGCGCCTTGAGGTCCCGGAGCGCCTGGAGCGCCTTCCGGACCAGGTCTTCCCGGGGCCCCTTCTCGGGCGGGAGCTTTGTCGCCTTGAACTTGAATCTGTACTTCGGGTGCGCTCTTAGTTTCCGCCGATTTTCCCGGCCGTGCGACTAAAACAACAGCCAGTATGACAAAAAAGAATAGGGCAATTGTCCGCTTATTTTTCATGTTCCACCCTCCCCGTTATTTTTATTGCCTACTTGCCTCCCTCCCAGGCTAGCAAGGGGTGTGGTTATTTCAATTCGGGTCTATACCCGAGCTACCAGGACAGCGGTTTCTACATCGGCGGTTTGGGGAAACATGTCGAAGGACTGGAGGGCGATCACGCGATAACCGCTTTCGCCAAGCTTGGCTAGATCGCGCGCGAGCGTCCCGGGCTCGCACGAGACGTAGATGATCCGCGGCGGTAGCAAAGCAAAAAGACCGGCCATGGCGTCGGGTTGAAGACCTTTGCGCGGCGGATTGACGACCACGAGATCGACTTGCTGAAACTGCTGTTTCGCCTCAGCGATTTTTTCCGCGGCGTTGCCTTCGAAGAAGCGGCAGTTGGCAACGCCGTTCATTCGGGCGTTTTGCTTCGCCGTCGCAATCGCCAGCGGGCTTTCATCCACGCCCCAAATGAGCCGCGCCGCCGGCGCCAGGTAAAGAGAAATGGGACCCACGCCGCAATAGAGATCGAGAACGGCCTCCTTTCCGGTCAAAGCGGCCATTGATTCGACTTTCTCGTAGAGCTTCGACGCGACGAGCGGATTCGCCTGCGAAAAGACGCCGACCGGAAGCCGGATCTTCCACGAGCCGATCCGTTCGATGACCGTGTCGCGTCCGGCGAGCGCGCGCGATTTTTTTCCCCAGATCACGTTGCCGGGATCTTCATTGATGTTCTGCACGATTCCGGTGATGAACCCAAAGCGTTTTTTGAGGACGCGCGCCAGCTCGCCGCCTTTGGGGAACGCCGCATGGCGCGTGACGAAGGTCAGCACGATCTCGCGCGACCAGAAGCTGTAGCGAATATCGATATACCGCAGATCGCCGCTGCCGCTGTCCTCGTCGTAAGGAACAACGCCGAGTCTTTGGATTTCTTTCTTGAGCTGCTGGATGACCCGATTGACCGACTCCGGATGAACCGGACACGAAGAGATGTCCACGACGTCGTGGCTTTGGGGCAAATACAGTCCGGCGAGAATCTCGCCTTTGCCTTTTCGCACAACCAGCTTCACCCGCGCACGGTAGCCGAGCCGGTGCGCCGATGGAACGACGGCGGGAACTTCGATTGGCTGAAGCGACGGATAAGCGCAGAGCGCTTCAGTCACGAGCCGC
>DASXRG010000306.1:0-8451 GCA_036506735.1 Binatia bacterium
GACGCGCTGAAGAAAAATTTCAGCGGCTGGCGCGCCTATATTCTCAGCGCCGACATGCGCCTGCCGAAACTCATCCGGCTCGCCGCGTCGAAGCGCACGCCGCTTTTCAACGGCCCCCTCGAATGCCGGCTGTTCGAGTACAAGATGGTCGAAGGTGGAATGAGGCAAAGAAAGCCCGGGGCATAATCGGAGGTGAAAGCATGACAGCGCCGAACGAAGTCGTATTTTTGTTGGACGTCGACAACACCTTGCTCAACAACGACCGCGTGCTGGAGGACCTTCTGCTCCACATCGAGAGCGAGTTCGGGGCTGCACGGCGGGAACGATACTTGGCGATCTTCGAGGAGTTGCGCGCCGAGCTCGGCTATGCCGACTACCTCGGCGCGCTGCAGCGCTATCGGCTCGAAGCTACGTGCGATCCTCGACTGCTGATGATGTCCTCATTCCTGCTGGACTATCCCTTCGCCAACCGGCTTTATCCAGGCTCCCTCGACGTTCTCGAACGTCTTCGCCGTTGGGGCCCGACGATCATTCTGTCCGACGGCGATGTGGTCTTTCAGCCGCGCAAAGTTCAACGCTCGGGACTCTGGGAAGCGGTCGAGGGCCGGGTGCTCATCTACATTCACAAAGAGCAGATGCTGGACGATGTCGAGCGGCGCTACCCGGCCCGTCATTACGTGATGGTCGACGACAAGCTGCGCATTCTGGCGGCGATGAAAAAGATTCAGCGGGACCGGCTGACCACCGTTTTCCCGCGCCAAGGCCATTACGCGCTCGATGCCGAAGCTATCGCCGCATATCCGCCGGCTGACATTACGGTCGAGCGCATCGGCGATCTGGTCGATTACGACTTGCCCGCTTTTCTCGGCGTTGCCGAAGGCGGAAGGCAGGCGTGACAAAAGGGTGCGGTTCGCTAGCAGCTTTCTCTTCCTTGCGGTAATTCTTTTCAAGCCAGTCCAGTATTAGACAGCAATCCCTCCAGAGTCCGAGTAATCTCAGTGGAGTTAGAGATGGGTCATCAGTCCAACCAAGGAGGTTGAAATGAAAATATTATTGTTGGCACTTGCATTCGGTACGCTGCTGGCCGCGGGTTGCAACACGGTCCACGGCCTGGGGCGAGACATCGAGCGCGGCGGCGAAAAGACTCAGGACGCTGCGGACGCCGTGCAGAGAAAAATGTAGTCCGGACGGCTGAATTCGGCAGGGCTTAAATTCAAACTCATCGGAGTAGGGAGGGGTGCAATATGCCGCTTATGAATCTTGTCATTGTGCTGGTCGTAGTCGGAATAGGCCTCTGGCTTGTGAACAACTACATCCCGATGGACGGGAAGATTAAAAATATCCTCAATGTCGTCGTGATGATTTGCGTCGTGGTCTGGCTGCTTCAGGTCTTCGGACTTATCGGGAATCTCCAGACGATCCGGGTCGGTAGGGGATGAACGAGGGAGCAATGGGAAATGTGTCCCAGTGCTTCGTTCCTCAATTACCTGCCGGTTTCGTTGGCCTTCGGCACCAGTGGACTGCGCGGCCTGGTTAAGGACATCACCGACCTCGAAGCGTATATCAACGTCAAAGGCGCGCTGCGGTATTTGTTGAGCATCGGCGATATTCGCGCGACGAGCGCAGTGGTCATCGCCGGCGACCTCCGGCCGAGCACCGATCGCATCATGCACGCCTCAGCCCAAGCGATCGTCGATTCGGATTGCCGGGTGGAGAACGCGGGCAAGATCCCGACGCCCGCGTTGATCTCTCATGCCATCTCCGCCGGACGCGCCGGGGTGATGGTGACCGGCAGCCACATTCCATTCGATCGTAACGGAATAAAAATCAACAAAAGCGTCGGCGAGGTGCTGAAGCCCGATGAAGCCGGCATCACGCGCGAGGTCGAGCGTGTGCGCGTCGAGGAGTATAGCCGGTCCGCGACGACGTCAGAGTTCGACGCCGCGGGAATGCTCAAGCGGCCGCCGGACCTACCGGCGATTGCTCGCGCGGCCGAAACAGCCTACATCCGGCGTTACCTGCAGAGCTTCACCGCCGATGGTCTCTCCGGTCTGCGCATTCTTGTGTATCAGCACTCTGCGGTGGGCCGCGACATCTTGCCGCACATCCTCGGCGAGCTGGGCGCGGAGGTGGTCACCGCCGGGCGCAGCGAGACGTTCGTTCCCATCGACACAGAGAACATCACCGACGAGCAGTTGGGTCGTCTGGAGGAGCTTGCCGTCGCCGCCGAAGCGAGCGGACGGCCGCTTCACGCCATCGTGTCCACCGACGGCGACTCCGATCGGCCGCTCGTGACGGCGGTGTTGCCCGTAGACGAGGCGCACCCACGGCGCCAGCGCATACGTTTTTTGCCCGGCGATCTACTTGGCATCGTCGTCGCCGAGTACTTGCGCGCGGATGCGGCCGCGGTTCCCATCAACGCCAACGATGCCGTCGAGCGACGCATGCGCGAGCGCGGGATTTTTCTCGAGAAAACCAAGATCGGATCGCCCTACGTCATCTCCGCCCTCGACGAGCTGCGCCGCGCCGGAACACACGCACGGATCGTCGGCTGGGAGGCCAACGGCGGATTTTTAACCGGCAGCGATATTGCGCTCGCCGCCGGGACCATGATTGCGCTGCCCACGCGCGATGCGACGCTGCCGATCTTGGCTAATTTGTTCGCTGCGGCGACTCAGGGCATTAGCCTGTCGGTTTTGTGGGACCGGTTGCCCGCGCGTTTCGGCCGGGCCGGCTTGATCGACAACGTACCGGTCGCGGTTAGCCGGACCATTCTTGCACATCTGATTCCACCCGGTGAGGCGATCGATGTTGAGTTCGATGGCGGAGATCGTGTCGTCGACCGTAGTCGCGCGGATGCTATTGCCATGCTTGCAGGGCCGGCCGAAGAATGGCGACAATGTAAAGCTATGTTGTCGCGTTTTTTCACGCGCGCGCTTGGATTCGACGATATCGTGCGCATCAACGCGCTCGACGGCGTGCGCGTTTATTTCCACAATGGCGACGTCGCGCACATCCGGCCGTCGGGCAACGCGCCTCAGTTGCGCATCTATGCCAACAGCGATTCGCAAGCGCGCGCCGATCAAATCGTCGCGCTTGGGCTACGCGAGCCCGACGGAATCTTGCGTCAACTGAAACGAGCGTTCACGCAAGATACAGTCGCAGCGTTGTGACCCGAGAAGCGAATAGCCCTCGACCGCGACCTCCCGGTTCCATCAGCTGACTAAATCTACAGGCTTTTCAGATACCTTGATAAGTTAGTTAAAGAGCTGAATGAGTCTGCGGCCTTGGGTATTCTTTTCAAAACGTTCAATATTAGACAGCAATTCTACCCGACCGAGTTATCCTGTCCGGAACGGAGAGACTGTCGCGTTTCCAAGTCGTTTTTTATAGATGGGAGCAAGCACCATGGAAATTCCCAAGGACATTAGCGGAAAAATGACCGCCTTGATGGTGACAGGCGCGGTTCTGATCTTGTTTTTTGGTTATCGCGCCCACGTGAACTCGCGGCAGGCCTTACGGATTTTGGATGTGCAGGTGCCTAATATCACGCGAGTCGCCTTCGATACCCAGGTCTTTGCCCTTACGCCCGCGAATTTAGAGCCTATCCTTACCACCGTCGCAGGACAGTACGCGGGCTCCGAAGACAAGGCGGGAATGGACAAGTTCAAAAAGGAATTTGCATCTCACTTATGGATTGTGGTGATGACCCGTAACCGAGGCCTTCAATCCGCAACCGACGTCTTGACTCAAGTTCAACTCACGACGCCGATCACCGCTCTGCAAGGGTATAGCTCGACCGGCTACGCCAGGATGGAAGCCAAAGAGGGAGGACTAGGAAAGGAAACGGCATCGTTGAATTGGAATTACATAGAGCCGGCAGTCACCGCGGTAGCTCTGATCGGTGTTCAGCCGAAAGACTTTCCAGGCAAGCCGCCTTATTCGAAGCAAGATATGCGGACTTGGTCGAGAGATTTTAGATTGTACTTCGAGCTCGCTGAGGTGAAATCAAAGGAAGGAGCGATCGCATATGCGTATTAAAAAGGCGCAGCCGCAAAACCAGTCGCGTAAAAGAAATCTGAGACGGGGCAAACGCAATCACGGTATGGGAGGCTAGTCTATGGCGGACGTGGCGGGCGAAGAAGTCTTATTGGATGTCAAGGTAGCCGACGCTTCCTGGCTCTATAAATTTTATCTCAACCAGGAAAAAAAGCTCTTAGGCCTCCTTTCGGTCAGCGTTTTTCTCATCGTATGGGAATTTATGGGCGGGGCGTGGAGCATCTATAACCCGATTCCCATTTTGCGTGTCAATCCGATGTTCATGAGCGCTCCGTCGTACGTTTGGAAGGCCGCTTTCGATCTATTTTACTCGGGAGACATCTACAACGATCTCTACGTGAGCGGGATCGAATTCTTATGGGGCTATCTCCTTTCGGTGGCCGTCGGAGTTCCCTTCGGCATCGCGGTAGGCTGGTACAAAAAGATGAGCCACATCTTCGATCCGTTTATCAACGCGATGAATGCCACGCCTCGGGTCGCCCTTTTGCCGCTCGTCATCATCTGGTTGGGCATCGGCATTCTCTCCAAGGTCGGCATCATCTTTCTGGGCGCGGTTTTTCCGATCCTCATCAACGCGCGCGACGGCGTAAAGACGACGCCCAAAACGCTTCTCAATGCCGCGAAGAGCTTCGGCGCTTCGGAGTGGCAGATCTTCGGCGCCGTCGTGCTGCCTTCAACCGTTCCCTTTCTCCTTACCGGTCTGAGGCTTGGGGTCGGCAGGGGCCTGGTCGGCGTCATGGTCGGAGAGCTCTATGCGGCGACGGCCGGCATCGGTTTCATGATCACGGTTGCAGGCGCGACGTTCCAGACCGACAAGGTTTTTGTCGGCGTCCTGATTTTTGCGATAACCGGCATGATCTTAACCGAAGTGCTGAATAAGGTGGAGCGGCGCTTCGATCTCTGGCGGCCGAGAGTAGGGGCGGCTGCATAGCATTGCCGTTCGACGCCGCCTTTATGGTCGCTTCGCATCCGATGGAAAAGGAGATTCGAGTGCTATTGAACGTCGGGAAAAAGGTGAGTTATCCATGTCAGGGTCCCTGTCTTGTGGCCCCGGTCGTCAAGAGGGTCGTGGATGGCAAGCTGACCGAATTTCACCGCTTGATGGTCCTGGACCAGGGAGGCGGCGAGCTGCTTGTGCCGATAGACAAGGCCGCTGCCAGAGGGATCCGAAAGCTCGTGAACAAGTCTGAGATCCCGAAGCTGCTGGACCGGCTCAATAAGGCCTCCGCTTCGGCCGAGAGATGGAACCAGCGCGCGCGGGAAAACTTGATACTATTAACCTCCGGATCGGCATTTGATCTGGCTGAGATCGTCGGGGCATTGAGTGAGTTGGCAGAGACTAAACGATTACAGCCGAGCGACCGGCAGACGCTGGACCGGGCGAAAAAGCTATTGGCGTGCGAGGTCTCTGAAGTGATGGGAGAGACCAAGGGCGCGGCCGAGCAGAGGATAGACGAAGCTCTCGGGCTGCGAAAAGGAAATAAAGACATCGGAAAGAAAGCGGAGAGAGATTGGCCTGGAGTAGAACATTACGGGGAGGTTTTATGAGCGAACAGGTTTATCAACAGGTCGAGCTGACAGGTTCATCTACAACCGGAGCGACCGACGCCTTTCGGAACGCAATTACAAGGGCATCCAAGAATATTCCCAATCTGCATTGGCTACGGGTCATTGAGACCCGAGAAAATATCGAGCCAGGGATGGAGAACTCTTGGCAGGTGAGGATCAAAGTCGGCTTCAGAACGGATGACCCTACAGCTCTTGAAATCGGTGAGTGAGATGGTGCTCTCCTTGGACGACAGGGAAACTATGGAAAACCAAAATAATCGCCCGGGGGAAAACGAATTCGCCGAGCGCGGCGCGGAAGATTTCTATTTCGCCGTCAAAGACCGCGAGCTGATTGAAGAGACGAAAGCCGATGCGCGAAAGGTTGAAGCGGCGGCCCGGGAAGAACGCGCGCAGACCTGTCCAAAGTGTTCGGGAAAGTTCGAGCGCTACGGGTTGATGGACTTTGTCCTGGATCGCTGTAAGAGGTGTGAAGGGATCTGGCTGAATAAAGGGCAGTTGGAACTCATTTTGAAAAGAGCGTCGCGCGGACCGGTCGGGGCCTTCCTTGATCGATGTTTCTCTAAAAGATGAAACAGGAAAGCAGAGTTAGATCGGGCGTCACCAAGGCGCCGCGGTATTTCCGCTCTGCTGGCGGCGGAATGCGAGAGAACGATAAAATGAACAGCGAACCCACGCCCGCTGCCCAGGGCCGGCCGGCGCAGTCCGTGTCGGCCGGCTGGGTTCACTTGTATGATCAGCCGGCCGATGTCACGGCGCTTCCCGAACACTTCTTCGACTTTGGGGTCAGTCTCGCCAGGGTATGCCCGGAGACCGCGTTGTTGTATGCGGTGCTCGAAGACGCTTTCGTCTGTTTTCAGAAGCGGTTTGAGATCAAGAATCTCTATGCCCAGCGCGCGGCCAAGGCGGCCGAAAAATGGTTTTTTGACGATGACTCGCGGGAGCTCTTTTCCTTCCTTTCTATCTGTACGGCGCTCGGACTGGAGCCGGAGTTCATACGAAAGAAACTTAAGCTGCGCAAGCGAGCCCGCCTGGACATAGTGCCGGCAAAGATATAGAATACTGAGTTGCCAGTCGAGGTATACCGCCGAGTAAAGAACCACCGACCAAGCTCTTAGCGAGTGAACATCCCTGTTTCATGGTCGGGCGACGGAAGGCACGACCATGATTCAACAGACTCCTCAAGCAGATCTCTTCAAAAAACAACTGGGCGAGTCGCTGCTGCGTGAGACCCAGAATTCTCGCGCCGTCAAGTTCGCGCGGCATGAAAACGTCTACACGTGCGGCGATCAAGACGACATGGTCTATTATATCGAAAGCGGACAGGTCAAACTGCTCATGGACTCACCCGAAGGCAAAGAATGTCTGCTTGCCATCCATAGCCCGGGAGACGTTTTTGGCGAGCTGTGTTTGTCCGGCTTGGGCGCGCGTGTCGAAACGGCGACCGCGATGAAAGCGACGAGCTTAAAACGGGTGCCGCGCGACAAGTTCTTCGCGCGTTTGGGTCGCGACTCGCTCTTCGAAGGCTTTATTCGCTACCTGGCGGTCCGCGTGGCCGACCAGCAGCAGGTCATCGCCAATCTGGTGACGGTCGACAGCGAGCAGCGGCTGGGCCAGACGCTGCTGCAGCTCGGACGCACGATGGGCAAGAAAGACCCGCGCAGCATTCGCATCGAGCTCAAGATATCGCACGAAGAACTCTCCGAGATGGTGGGAACGACCCGCCCGCGGATCAGCATGTTCATGCAGAGGTTTAAAAACCTCGGGCTGATCGAGACGAACAAAGAACACTTCCTCATCATCAAGGAAAATAAACTCACCGCTTACCTGGCCCAGATCGCCTAGCACGGTCTACCGTCCTCGCCGCATTTTTTCGAAATTCGTACAAAATTAGACAGAACTCTACTCGGGGTCCGGGTATTGTCGAGAATATACTATAGTAAGCGCGGCATCACGGGGCAGACTTCATAAAATGAAAACGTTCGAGACGAAGAATAGAACGACTACGGACAAGCCGACCTTTAAAGACCCTACGGCCATGGGGCCCGACCTTGGCCGGCGGCCGGACGGCAGTTCCAAATCGGCGAAGGCAAACGCGCAAGAGCAGCTTCAACGGAACGGGGAGGATCGAGGCAGCCCCGTCAGGGATACGACCGGGGATCTGGCAAGGCTAACGGCCGATCTTTTGCGCGTGCGTGAAGAGGGCAAGGAGCTGCGGGGCCAGCTACGGCAGTCGCAGAAGATGGAGAGCATCGGCGCGCTGGCGGGTGGATTAGCTCACGACTTCAATAATTTTCTTAGTATTATCCAGGGATACGCCTCGGTCATAGTGGAACGCCCGGCCGAGCCGGAGAAGGTTGTCAAAGTTGGCCAAGCCATCGTCCGGGCGGTAGAGCAGGGCGCAGCGCTTGTGCGGCAATTGCTCGCCGTTGCGCGACCGAGCGAACCGAAGCTCGAACCGACGGAAGTTAATGGTTTGCTTCAACGGCTGACGAGCCTGCTGATCGGGACTTTTCCAAAGACAGTAACAATCGCCCTGGATCTCGACGCGAAGATGCCAAACATCATGGCCGACGCCAATCAGATAAACCAAGCCTTGCTGAATCTCTGCATTAATGCGAGGGACGCGATGCCGGACGGCGGAAATCTTATTTTACGGACCCGGACGATATCCGGGGCGGAGCTGCGCGCTCGTTTTAACGACGTCAAGGCAGAGCGATACGTTTCGATTAGCGTGGCCGATACCGGCTCTGGAATGGAAGAAGAGACCAGGAGCCGTATTTTCGAACCGTTCTTTACCACCAAAGGAGCAGGCAAAGGAACCGG
>DASXRG010000307.1:0-1721 GCA_036506735.1 Binatia bacterium
CGGATTCAATTGGCCCGATCAACGCATGGTGAAGACGATGATGGACACCCTGCGGCATCGTGGGCCGGACGATGAAGGCTTCCACGTCAACGACGAGGTAAGTCTTGGCCACCGGCGGCTGTCCATTGTGGACCTCAGCGACATGGGGCACCAGCCAATGGTCTACGAGCACGGCGGTCGCCGGGTCATCGTGACGTTCAACGGAGAAATCTTCAATTACCGCGAGGTCCGCCAGGCACTGGAGGCCAAGGGATATCGTTTCCGATCCGAATCCGACACTGAAATCATACTGGCGTCGTATATCGAATGGGGGTCCGAGTGCGTGCACCGATTCAACGGCATGTGGGCATTTGCGCTGTACGACGAAGCAGCGAGTCAACTGTTTCTGTCGCGAGACCGCTTCGGCGAGAAGCCGCTGCACTACTACCTCGACGGCGGAAAACTCATCTTTGCCAGCGAGATCAAGGCGATCATGGCTCACCCCATTCGCAGACGTGCAAACCGCGAGGTGGTCTCGGGCTATCTGTACAAAGGCGAGGCACAGGGAAGGCTCGAGTCGTTCTTCGAAGGCATCCTGATGCTCCCTCCGGCGCACAACGCCGTATTCGATCTCCACACCAAACGGCTGAGCCTCGACAAGTATTATGAACCGCGCCGAGACAGCCGCCGCGTGACACCCGACGAATTTCGCGCGACGCTCAAGAAAGCCGTTGAACGGCGCCTCATCGCGGATGTTCCGGTCAGCATCTCCCTCAGCAGCGGGACCGACAGCACATCGGTGGCGGCGCTCACTGCGCAATTGGGCAGTACCGGCATCAAGGCTTTTACGACTGCGACCGATCAGCAGGTTGGCGACGAGACCGCGCTCATTGCGCACTTCCTGACTCTATATCCGCAGTTCGAGCTCGAAAGATCGAGCCTCTCCGAGGCGAGCTTCTGTGAGCATTATCGTGAAGCCATTTATCACATGGACGAACCTTTCGCGCGACAAAGCGCCTACGTACGATGGGAAATCGCCAATTTGACCAAACAGAATCACCGCAAGGTGCTCCTAAACGGCGAGGGCGCCGACGAGGTCCTCGGCGGATACGTCTCGTTTGCCCCACGCTTTATCGTCGAATTGCTGAAGAAGGGTCACTTGCTCCGGCTCGGCAGGGAGCTCTATGCGACGCTGCTCCATCCCGAGCGCAAGAGGATCGTTCGCGAGCTGCAAGGCGTCCTGTCGCCGGCAAAGTCGCGTCGGGACGAGGCTAGCGCGAAGGCAACGGAGTTTCAGCGCAAGTTCGGGATCCGGGTCGAGTGCGTCGAGGAAAAGTCCACCCGATATGGCGACATCAAGGATTTTCTTGATGCGCAAGTTCGCGGCTATAGTCTGACAAGACTCCTTTTGTGCAACGACAAGATGAGCATGGCGAACTCCGTCGAAGGCCGCGCCCCGTTCCTTGATCATGAGTTTGTCGATCTGGCGTTCTCGATGGAAACGACGGAGCTTATGGTCAACGGCTGGCGCAAGTTTCCCCTGCGCGAAGCGATGCGGGGCCTGGTGCCGGACGAAATACTGTTTCGCAGAAGCAAGGACGCCTTCAACGCGCCGATATTCGATTACCTGAGAAGCGAGCCGATCCGGCAACGGGTCGATGAGATATTCCGGGAACCCCGCACGGGGGCGATTTTCAACCCGAGTGCCTATGTGAGCGAGTACCAGCGCTTTCTATCGCGGC
>DASXRG010000308.1:0-5973 GCA_036506735.1 Binatia bacterium
CAGCCGCCCGTCGTCGGGTCGTAAATAGGAAGGTTCAAGTCGTTGCGCCCGAGGAACCACTCGAACGCGCGCCGCGCTTCCTTGCGCCAGCGCTTGTCGCCGGTGATCCGCTCCGCTTCGAGACAGGCGGATACCATGGCCTGCGCCTCCACCGGCTGTTGATCGAACCGTGCACGCGCGCCGCCCCGTTGATAAAATCCATTGGACCCGATCGGAACAAAATGGCCGCCCGCCGCATC
Source organism: Binatia bacterium (assembly GCA_036506735.1). Classification (GTDB taxonomy): domain Bacteria; phylum Desulfobacterota; class Binatia; order UBA9968; family UBA9968; genus JAJPJQ01. Next base: position 240 of record DASXRG010000308.1, read on the forward strand.
GGCCCGTTGCAAGTCGGCCAGCCAACCGAGCGATTCCAGTCCCACCTCGATCATGGCGTCACTCAACATCGACTGCCCGCAGATGAGCAAGGCATGCGGCAACGAGGCGTTGCAATACGTCAGCCGGTCTTCGTACCAGCGCCATTCCTCCGAGCGCTGGCTTCGATACGATGACAGCAGCCGTCCGGCCAATCCTTCCCGAACCTGGCTCGCCATGCGGTCGCCGCCAAACCGACGTAGATACTCGTGGATGCCGATGAGCGCGAAAGCCCAGGCTCGCGGGCTCGTCGTGGGAAGAATGCCGGGCAAGGCCTGCTCGAACAACCAGCCGGCCATACTATGGAGAGCCGGCGTGTTGGAGCGGCCCAACACGGTGCCGAGCGCGCACAGCGTGCGGCCATGGCAATCGTCCGAGCCGCTGTCTTCGAGCCAGCGGCGCTGGTAATTCATAAAATTGCGAAAGCGTCCGGTCTCGGCGTTGAAGGCGTACCAGACGAACGCGAGATAGCGGGAGGCGAGCTCTAAAGCCTCACCGCTGCCCAATTCCTCGAGCAGCGTGCTTACCATCAGAGCGCGCGCGTTGTCGTCGGTGCTGTAGCCCTCGTGATAGTTGGGCACGGTAAAAATCGCGTGCTGCAACATGCCGGTCTCGTCCGCCATGTGGCGCAGGTGATCGAGCTTCAGCGGCGGCAGCTCGGCCGGCCGCTTGTCCAGCGCCTTGACCGCGAAGCCCGGCGGAGTGAAATGGCGGCGTTCCGCCCGGGCGCGCTCGAAATTCTCCATGTAGCGCTGCGCCACCTGCGGCCAGACCATTTGCCGCCCGTACAGATAAGCGCGCTTGCGCATCGCGTGACGCTTGGCATCGTTATCCAGCAAGTCGATCACCTGCTTCGCAAGCTCCGCCGGGTCACGGAAAGGCACCAGCGCTCCCCGTTCTTCGGCGAGCATCTCCTCGGCGTACCAATACGGCGTCGAGATCACCGCCTTGCCCGCGCCCAACGTGTAGGCGAGCGTGCCTGAGACGATCTGCGCCGGGTTGAGATAGGGCGTGATGTAGATATCCGCCGCGCCGATAAACTTGACGAGCTCCTCCAAACTGACAAACCGGTTGTAGAAGATCACCTGGCCTTCCACGCCTTTTTCTTGCGCCATCCATTGCAGCGACAGCCGATACGTTTCGCCGGCGGTACGCTTCACGTGGGGGTGAGTCGCGCCGACGATCATGTACACGACGTTCGGGTAGCGGGCGAGAATGGCGGGCAGCGCGGCGATGACGTTTTCGATTCCTTTGTTCGCCGACAGAAGCCCGAAGCTCAGCAAGACGATTTTACCCTCGACGCCGAACAGGTCTTTGTGGAAGCTCGGGTCGACAAACGGCAGATCGGGGATGCCGTGCGGTATCAGATCGATCTTGTCCGGCCGCACGCGATACACTTCTTGCAGGAATTCCGCTCCACGCTTGCTCATGACCACCAGCCGATCCGACAGCGCCGCGACCTCTTCCAGCACCCGGCGCTGATCGGGATCGGGCTCGCGCAGAATGGTATGGAGGGTCGTGACGACCGGCATGCGCAACTCTCGCAAGAGCGCTAGGATATGACCGCCCGCGCGCCCGCCGTAAATACCGTACTCGTGTTGCAGGGAGACCAGATCCACGTTGTTGGTATTCAAGAAATCGGCGGCCCGCCGGTAAGACTCGATATCTTTTTCTGTCAGCTCGAAGCGAACGCGATCCGGGTAGTCGTATCCCGCTTCGACGTCATTGACGGGCAACGCAATGCATGTCGTGTCGGGGTATTCGGCGGCGATGGCTTCGCACAGGTCGGTCGTGAACGTGGCGATACCGCACTGGCGCGGCAAGTAGTTGCCGATGAATCCCAGGCGATTGATCGTTGAATTGGTTGAGCTGTGTTCCATGACGCTCTCCTTGCTAGCTGCTTACTTGCCGGCCCAAAAACGCAAAGAGGCGGTTACCCTAGGAACCGCCTCCACGATGCTCGGACAAATTGTGACCGAGTGTTTGCTATTTAGACCTTGGGTCCGCGAGTGGTTACATCTCAATAACTATAACAGACGGTCGGGATTAAGATACCTCGCTTCTCGATTAAATTGCCTTCAAGTTTTCCGAGGCTACGGACCAATTAGAAGTTGGCCAATCATCTTCTTCTCTGCGTTGCGGATTGATCCAAGGCGGCCAAAAACATCATGCTCTTTCACGAGCGCGAAGTGCTGCACTATGAATATTGAGACTCCGTGCTCACGAGGCTCGCGAGTGTCGCCAGCAACTCGGGCAGTTGCAGCGGTTTGGGCACGAACATATCAAAACCTGCAGTAAGGACGCGCGCGCGATCCTCGACTCTAGCGTAGGCGGTAAGCGCCACCGCCGGAATTCGTCCGCCGCGCTCTTTCTCAAGCTCTCTCACCTTGGCGATAAGCCAATAGCCGTCTTTGTCCGGCATCGCGACGTCACTCAGTAATAGATCGGGTTTCCATTGCTGTAACATTTCAAGCGCATCGGCGGCAGAGGGGGTGTTTCTTACCTCTGCGCCGCAATATTTCAATACTGTCGTGACCATTTCAAGCGTGCCGGTGTTGTCATCGACTAATAGGACCCGCAAGCCGTATATTTCACGTGGACAGTCCAACGGGGCGTTCTTTTCGTCCATCGGGTCCGTACGCTTCGATTCATTCGCTTGGGAGCCTAGAGCCAGGAGCGGGATTTCGACTGTGAAGGACGCCCCCTGCGTTTCTCCGTAGCTCTCGGCGCGCACGGTTCCGCCGTGCATCTCGACAATCTGGCGCACGATCGCGAGCCCCAGACCCAGTCCGCCATATTTTCTTGTGCTTGCGCTATCGGATTGCCGGAAGCGGTCAAAAACATACGGCAGAAAGTCCGGGCTGATGCCTACGCCGGTGTCGCTTACGATGAGCCGGGCGTGGGACTCCACGCGCTCCAGCTTTACCTCTACGCGCCCTCCGTCGGGGGTGAACTTGATAGCGTTTGCCAGCAGGTTGGAAACGACTTGTTGCAAACGATTCGGGTCGCCTGAAATCAAGCCTACGCCAGGATCAAGCTGCGGTTGGATTTGAATGTTCTTGGCATCCGCCGCGGGACGGAGAGATTCAATCGTAGCGTTGATGATCTCCGCGAGTCCGAGGGGCCGAACCTGAAGCTGGAACTTACCGTTAATGACGCGTGAGAAGTCCAGAAGATCCTCGATGAGCTGCGCCTGCGTCTTCGCGTTGCGGTCGATAATTTCCAGAGCGCGGATAGAGGCCGCCTCATCCAGACTGTCGTTGCGCAGCAGGGTGGAGAAGCCGAGTATCGCAGTGAGGGGCGTGCGGAGCTCATGAGAAACCGTTGCAAGAAACTCGTCCCTGATATGGCTGGCCGCTTCGGCTTCGGCGCGCGCCGCTTGCTCCCGGACCATGAGTTGCTTGAGTCCTCCCTCCCTTTGCTTGCGCTTGGTGATGTCGCGTATGTTACATTGAATGACTCGATGGCCGTCTTCATCGTAGACGTTGCTGACAAATTCCACTTCCCGGCGCTTTCCCTCTTTGGTTTTGAGCGGCAAGTCTTCGTAACGGATATGGCCCCTCTGCTTCAATTCTCGAAAAGCCTCCCGGCTGGACTTCGCGTCCTTGAGCAAACCGATCTCCCAGAGTTCCTTCCCGAGAAATTCGCCGCGCGAGTAACCCAGCAACTTCACCATAAACGGATTCACGTCCGTGATCTTTCGCGTCGCGGCATCGAGAATAAGTATCCCGTCCCGTGCGCTTTCAAACAGCCGCCGGTAGCGAATTTCGGAAGTCCGTACTTTCCCTCGCGACTGGTTTAACTTGGCGATTGTTTTGGCCTTGTGGACAACAGCCTTCATTCCTACAGGCCTACGGCTTGACGAGATGAAATCGGTTCGATGCCGAGTACCCATTGGGGGTGTTTTAATCATACGTCGACCGACATTGAAAAACCCGATTCGTCGTCTCTCTTCGCATGTTGGAAGAGCTACCGACGAGTGTCGAACCCCAAATTCACCAGAATACTTTGAAGGTAAGGATACGCTTATCCAAAGGAATTTTACGTCCAATATTGAACAATTTTGAAAAAAATCTCGGCGTCATCCATCCCGCAGCCGCTCCTGCGCAGGAGCGGCTGCGGGACGAAGTGGCCGCAAATATCGGAGCTCTTATCGGGGCAGACCGAAAACGCTGGGCTTAAAGCGTGGAGAATTTCACGCCCACGACCGGCGGCCGGTAAACATCCGATAGAGCAGCAGCAAAATAATCGATCCGACCACGGCCATCAGAAAGCCGACCGGATCGCCTTCGCGATACAATCCTATCGCTCGCCCCACGAAGCCGCCGATCAACGCCCCCGCGATACCGATAAGGATCGTGACGATAAACCCGCCCGGGTCTCTTCCCGGCGTCAGGAGCTTGGCGACGATACCGACGATCAAGCCAAAAACGATCCATCCGAGAATACTCATGGCATATCCCCCCTTCCCTCTCTTCTTTATAAAAATAGATCGGGCAGCAGCGAGGACAAATCAGAAAAATACCTAAATCGGCGCGGAATATCCTTGAGAAAAGTAAAATTCGCTAGAAAGCTTGACACCTGAAAATAATTTCAGTATATAGGCTTTATGCCTTCATCCCTAACCGCGCGGCAAAAGCAGATTTACGATTTTCTCTTAAAGAACATTCGGGAAAAAGGCTACGCGCCATCCATTCACGAGATCGGACAACGCTTCAAAATCGCCTCCACCAACGGCGTATCGGATCATCTCAAGGCCCTGGAGAAGAAAGGCTACATTCGCCGCGTCGGAAAAAGGGCGATCGAGCTGCTCGGCTCCTTGGGGAAGCCGTTTCTGGCCGATGCTAAAGAGATTCCGATTTTGGGACGAGTGCCCGCGGGCGGGCCGCTGATGGTCGAGGAAAACGTCGAAGGCTACCTCACGATGGCGGGCGAGATCACGCACGGCAAAGTTTTCGCTTTGAAGGTCAAGGGAGACAGCATGATCGACGCCGGCATTCTCGACGGAGACTACGTGATCGTCCGCTGCCAGGAAAGCGCGGAAGAGGGAGAGATCGTCTGCGCGTTTATCAACGGAGAGGCTACCGTAAAGCGATTCCATAAAAAAGGCCACAGCGTGACCCTGAAGCCCGAGAATCCAAGCTACGCGCCCATCACGGTCTCTAAAGGAGAGCTGCGCATTGTAGGCAAAATTGTCGGGCTCATGCGCAAGTTTTAAGACGGTTCAAATAGTTCAAATCGTTCGAGCCGCTCCGAAACAACTTAAACGTTCCCTTTAAACCTCCGAAACGATTTGAACGATTTGAACGACTGGAACGATTTGAACGATCAATCGTATGTCTCACTTCACCGCGGCAGAGCTTAAACGAGACAATCTGCAGCTACCATCCCCGTGGACTCTTACGGAGGTCGCCGGCCGATTGGTGGAGATCTCCGGCTCATGGGCCGACGCTTCGCTCACGGTCGCCTTCGGCCTGGTGCTCGAAGCACAGAGACGGGGCGAGCCGGTCGGGTGGGTCATGGCGGGCAAAAATTTTTTCTATCCGCCGGACGTCGCTAAAGGCGGCGTTGACATCGACGCTTTGGTCGTCGTCCGCTTGGCGGAACCCGGGGCTATCTCGCGCGCCGGAGAAAAGCTGTTGCGCTCGGGCGGCTTCGGTCTGGTGGTGCTCGACATCGGCGCCGTCGAAATCCCGC
>DASXRG010000309.1:0-18847 GCA_036506735.1 Binatia bacterium
TCCGACAGCTCGTCGGTCTTCCAGGAGATGGTGGCGCCGGAAGCTGAGAGAGCGGATACGGAAACCAGCGAAATCACCGGCGCCGTCGTGTCCGTAACCGGAGCTGGAGCAGGCGGCGGTGGAGATGTCACGGTGTCCGTCGAGATTTGAATTGCGTCAAGATCGAAGTATTCCTGCTCGGAGACGATCTTGAGGGTGTGCGCTCCCGCGCTCAGGCTCACGCCGCCGACGCCGATCCACTGAAAGGCGCTCCACGATCCGCTATTCGGCACCGTAACCGACCCCGTTTTGTTCACGCCGTCGATTTCGATGTGGAAGCCGCTCGCGGTCATCGCGCTGGTGACCGACGCCTCGATCCGGTAGGTCCCTGTTTGCGCGACGTTGATCGAGTAGGAAAGCCATTCCCCGGTCTGGATATTGTTGACCACGTATCCCGTGCCGCCCGCTACGATGTCGACGTCCTCGGAGCGGTAGGCGCCTCCGGCGTTGCCCGGGACCGCATCGTGATAGGCGACGCCTTCTCCGCCATTATCAAAGTCTTCGGCTTGGAACACTGACGGAACCGCGATAGGAACGCCGCTAAAAGGCGACGATGTTCCGGATGTTGCCGGGGTTGTGAACATGCCGTCGCTTGAAACCGCCATGTTCCCCGCGCCGTCTTTCGACTTGACACGGTAGTGGTACGACCGGTTCGGACTGAGACCGCTTAGATTTTGCATGTGGGAAGTCACCATGGTCGCGATCAAAGATGTCGAGGCGCCGTAGCTGGTCGTGGTTCCATATTCGACCTGTGAGTCGCTCGATTCGTTGGTGCTCCACGTAACTGTAGCGGTGGAGGTGCTGACCAATGGAACCGAAACGGCCGAGATCGTCGGCGCGGTACTGTCGGAGGGCGGCGGCGGCGCGGACGAATTAACGGTCGTGATGCCGTTCACGACGCTGGCGGTCGCTGCGAGCAGACCATCCAGGTCGGCGCCCACGTCCGTCCCATCCGTGGCTGCGTTATTGTACGGGCTGGAAGCGGCCAGACGATAGTCGCCCCCGGCAAGATTTACGAAGCCGACGTCGGCTAATGACGAGGGAAAGAAATTATTGGCGGGGTAGTTGGATGAGTTCCCGCCCGCGAGAACGTTTTTAACGAATGTCGCCCCCGGGAAATAGGTGTTCAGGGTAGAATTGCCGGTGCCTGTGCCGCCTCCGGTAACGCCTTCCTGGTTATGAGGGGCGATGTTGTTCGTATAGACAAAGCCCGTGTGGGCCGGACCGGATCCGCCGAAGATCACATAGTTCTGGTGGATTCCGGTGTTGTGATCGATGGTCACGTCGGCGGTTCCGTCGAGCAACTGAAATAGGCTGCCGTACTGGCCGCCCCAGTTGGCGTTGCTGATGTCCTCAAAAAGATTGTCCTGGATCAAGATGCGCTTGGTCTGCAGGGTGGGGTGGTTGTAGTCCATCCCCAGAATGTTCACGCCCGAGCTGCTGTGGCGCACGATGTTTCTGCGAAAGGTGATGTCCTGGACCACGTTCCACGGCGCCGTCCCGCCCCCGTTTCGCGGCGTGAACAAAATCGCAAATCCGTTCTGCGCGTCCGCCCAGTTGTTCTCAAAAATGTTGTTCTCGATCAAAACCCGCTGCGCGCTCTTGAGCTCGAAGAAGTTTTTCACCGTCCAGTGGATCCCGGCGTAACTCGGATGGCCGACTTTCCACGACAGCGGCTTGTAAAAGTAGTTCCCCCGCACCTCGATATCCGAAGGCACTAAATTGACGATCGACGGGTCGCCGACGCCCCACTGAAGGTTTTCCGTCGACGCTTCCAGGTAGTTGTTGACGACTTTGAAGGGGCCCGGGCCGTTCCAGCCCAAAACCGCCTGAGCGTCCCCGCTCACGTCATGAAAGTCCGAGAAGTGAGAATCGATGATGGCGGTGCGCGCGCTGTTGAGCGCGATGCCCCGGAGCACGTTCCCGGTGGGAGTGCCGTGAATGTAGCAGCGATCGAAGATGATGTCGCTCGGCACCTGGCTCAATGAAGTTTGTCCCGGATATTCCAGCCAGACAAGATTCCACACCGTCGAAGCCCTGCCTGTATGGGTGGTGGTGATCTCGACGCCGATAAAGCGGTAGTGGTTGGCCGCGGCATCGGTCTTGATCGCCGGCGAGTCGTTGGTCGTTACGATTTTGGGCAAGAGGTTGGCGTCGGACGGCTTGATGCGGGTTCCCTGCGGCGGCAGGCTGTCGTCGGGCGTCGATGAGCGAATGACGATCCACTGGCCCCTGTTGCCTTTGTTGGGCAGTGTAAAATTACCGGTAAACGTCGCGCCGGCCTCCAGACTAATGATGTCTCCCGGTTGGGCGTTGTTAATCGCCTTCTGAAGATTGCCGCCTGCGGCCAGCGAGATCGTTCGTCCCGCGGGCTTGACGTAAGTTGTATCCAAATATGCACGCGGCAGCTCTGGAAGGACGGTTTTCGGCTGCGCAGCGGCCGTCCGGCATGCAAGGCTGAAGACGACGAACGCCAGTATGAAGCCGGCTCTTTTCCAAGACGCTGCGGTGAACCGGGAAAAATCGGCCCAATTCCTTGTTCTCATCGGCCTAGAGGCCTCATGCCACGGATTTTAGTTGGCGGTCCTTCAGCGACTGAGTCTCCACGGTGGCCGCCGCGTCACGAATAATCAGATCGATCGTCTCTCGCGCGTCGTCCCAGGAAAACCGAGCCGCCGCGTTATGCGCAAGCGCGGAATAAGCCGCGATCCGCTCGGGGTTCCGCACCAGCCGGGCGACTTGTTCGATGAGAGCCGCCGCCTTGCCCGGAGGCACCAACACTCCGGTGTCGCTCAGCACTTCGCGCACGATCGGAATGTCGTAGCACACGCAGGCGTGACCGCTCGCCATCGCCTCGGTGAGAGCGAGTCCAAAGCCTTCGTAATAGGTTGGAAATACGAACACGTTCGTGTTCGTCAGCAAAGATTCGAGCTCCGTCCTGGCGACGTTACCGAGAATTTTCACTCGCGGATCACCGGTGACCTGCTGCTCCATTTCCAAACGGTCGGGGCCGTCGCCGGCGATGAAGAATTCAGCGTCGATATCCCGCCGCTTCACGAACTCTTTGAGTAAGGCCGCGATTCCCTTGCGGAAGTGAAGGCGGCCGACAAACAAAATGGCCGGCGGCAAGCCCGGCGGCTTTTTGTCGAAGAGGGCCAGGTGCTTGGCTTCAACGCCGTGCGGAACGACGGCGACGGTATTGTCCGTGAGATTGTGCAATCGCATGATGTCGTTCTTCAGCGCTTGCGATGGAGCGACGACCCGAGCGGCGCGGCGGTTGCACAGCATCTCGGGGAGCGCGAAATGCGCGAGGCCGGTCAGGTATTTGATTCGTTTGTGCACCGGGGTCATCGACGCGAACAGGCCGATCTCCGCATAGACCGATGTGCCCTCGAAATTGATGAACGGAACGCCGCGCAAGCCGAAGCCGATGCTGGCCCACACCAACGCCATGTCGATGGAACCTTCCCGATAAAGCCGGTTCACCCGTTCCGACAATTCGAAGCCGGCGACGTTGATGTAACGCCACCGTTTGCCTCGGATCACCCGCGCGAAATCGGCCTTGGGAATCTCGTCGCCCGCGGTGACGTAGGTGATTTCGTGCCGCTGCGCTAAATACGGCAACACCTCGGCCGCGAGCATGCTCATCCACTCCTCGACCCACGCCAGGCGAAGCCGGGAACAACGGCTCGTCGAACCATTTTCCGTCATGTCGCTAGCTCTCCAGCAGAAACGCGTCCTGAATCCAAGAGAGATAAGCAAAAACGAGCGACACGTCCGGAGCGGACGCGGCCACTCGGCGGAGAAAGATTCGTCTCATATGCGGCAGCCACGGCCGAACCAGAGGGCGCAAGCATCGATAAGCGGCCTCGGCCGCGACGGCGAGCAAGCGCAAAAATTGCGGATACGGCTCGTGCCGATAGAGGCTCGCATCGACGGTGGCGCCGGTCGTCGTGGCGAACACTTGTCTGAATGCGGCGGTGCCGCCCTGCAGGTTGAGACCATCGACGACATGGCACCGGTGCAGATCTTCGATGATTTTGAACAACAATACTTTGCCGGGATTGAGTTTGGCGAACCGGGGATCGTAACCGACGACCTCGCAGACTAACTCTCCCCATCGAATCGTGCCATGACAGAAGGCGGCCGGTGTGCCGCGGATGAAAAGGATATAGCCGCGCAGCCTTTTACGTTGGGCGAGATAGGACAGCTTCCGGATCACGAGCGGATCGACGCGCAGGGGAGTAAAGCCCTTCTGCCACTGATGGGTGCAGCGCGCCACGCGTTCCACGTCGGTCAGAAAATCGATCACCTGCTCGGGCGAATGGTAGACCTGCATGACCGCTTGGCCCCCGGAAGCGTCCTCGAGGAGGCGGACTTCGCGCTTGAGGTTATAACGGGTTTTTTTTGTGAAGCGATTTCTCAGGTAAGTTTCGAAATTGTTCTCGATTTTAAGTTGGATCGTTTCGTACGACTTGGCGGTCAAGGAGCAGCCGCCAAATCCTCCCCGGCTCACATAGTCGCTAAGAGGATTATCGGGAGGCAGATCGAGGAACTGCGCCACATGCCACGACCGATCTTCGCGCAGCGATTTAAAAAAAGCATCGAGAATCGGTATATGAGTATGATGCTCTCCCGCATAGCCGAAGAGCCGGAGTTGCCGGAACGGAAAGCAGCCGATGGAAAAAGGCCCGAACGTCGGGCGGAAGTCGCGCTCGCGCAGCACGTAGGTCATATACGCGACGGGCCGCCCGTCTCGGTAAGCGATGAAGGCTCCCGGCTCGCCTCCCTCAAAGCCTTCGGCCAAATATTCAGGATCCATCCCCGGGAAGGGAGGGGACGCAAAAACCGCCGCCAAGGGCGCAACGATATCGCGCAAGACCTGTCTGCCGTGATGGCGCCGGATGTCTAGATGCGGCGGTAACGTGGACGTATTCATCTCTGCTGCGGGACCTCCGGAAAATGTTTGCGGCGCAGCGCTAACTCGCATAATTCAATGCCTCCCCGCATCGGGTTTCGAATTCGCGCGCTACCTGCCGCCATGAGTAGCGCTCTTCGACCAAGGTCCGCCCCGCGCTGCCGAGCGCTCTGCGCCGCCGGGGATCGCGCAGCAGCGACACGACGGCTCGGGCAAATTCCGCCGGCTCGTCGGCCTGGAGGAAGTGCTCGCCGGGAACCAGTGGAAGACCCTCCGCGCCGATCGAAGTCGAGACCACGGGCTTCGCCATCGCCAACGCCTCGAAGATCTTGAGCCGAGTGCCGCCGCCGACCCGGAGCGGCACCACATACACCGCCGCGGCCGCGACATGGGGACGGATATCATCGACGGTCCCGGTGACGCGGACGCCGGCCGGCGCTGCCGCCGCGAGCAAACGGGGACTCGGATTACGGCCGACGACCGTCAATGCGACACCGGAGACTTCGCGTCGGATCTCCGGGAGTATGCGGTCGATAAAGTAGAGGATCGCGTCTTCGTTGGGGTACCAATCCATCGAGCCGGTAAAAACCAGCTCCGCCGGCGCCTCGTGATATCCGTTGGGCGAGAAATAAGATACATCCACGCCGGTCGGGATCGCCTGGACGGCGGCGCCGGGCGCATGAGCCGCCAGGATCGCGCGGTCTGCATCTGAAACGGCTACCGTGAAGCGCGCCCGGGCGCACGCCCGGCTCTCGTAGCGGCGCATCTTGCGCCATTCGATCTCAAGCGGAACGCGCCGCCACCAGCGCTTTTCCACCTGACCCAGCCGTTTCCAGATCATGTGCTCGACGTTGTGGGAGAAAAACACGACCGGCACCGCGCCATCCAGCGGAACGTTGGCCATCGCGAGTAAAAAATCCGCTACGCATACATCGATCTTTTTTTCCGCGATCAGCCGTTCCGCCGCATTCTTGACCGCCGGGATGCGCCACTTCCAGATGTCCACGGGAAGAGGGGAGAGCCACGAGCGCGCCAAGGCGGCCGCGAAGCGGCGGCTGCCCTGTTTCGGGGCTTGGTAAGGAATCGAGACGATCTCTTCGCAATGGGAAAGTTGCAAATCGAGTTCTTTGGGATTCTCCTCCGGCGCTCGCGTGGTCAGCAGAATAACCCGATTGCGGCGGGCCAGCTCCGAGATCGTATGGAAGCTGCGCAGGCGCCCGCCCGTATTCAACGGCCAGAGGTTTCCCATTTTTACCCACAGGATGCGCATCGTTACGCCGCGCGCGAAACCGCGCTGCGGTCCTCGCCTTCCAGGAAGATGCGTTGCCACATTTCGAGATTTACGAGCAGCCAGAGCCGGTCGCCGTGCTCCCTCGCGCCGCTGTGGTGCTCCTCCGCCAGGCGTCGGAGCATGGCCGGATTGAATAGCCCTCGCTCTTGCGCTCGCGGGCTCAGGATGAACTCTTCCACGATCGACCAGAACGGCCCGCGCAGCCAGCGGCCGACGGGAACCGGGAATCCCATCTTGCGCCGCGTGAGAATTTCCTGCGGCACGGCGTCTTTGAGCGCCGCGCGGAGCACGGCCTTGGTCGTCCAGCCGCGGACCTTGAAGCGGCTGGGGAGCCGCACGACGTGCTCGACGAACTCATGGTCCAAAAACGGCACGCGGCTCTCGATCGATGCGGCCATGCTCATCTGATCCTGCTTCATCAGCAGCTCCACCAGGTAGGTCTGAAGATCCGCCCGGCTCATCCGCTCCAGCGTGCCGCCGTTCGCTTCTTCATAACAGCGAAGACCTTCCGCGTAAGGATCGCGCTGCGCCCGGAGATGCCCATCGGCCAAGACGCCGTCGCGCAGACGATCCGGAAAGACGGCGAAGTTCTCGTAGAACAGACCGCGGGGACCGGGATCGAGCGCGACAAAGGTCCGCTCGGCATAGCGGCGGAGCGGGCGGGGCAAGCGCCGCACGAGTTGCCTTGCGCTGCCACGCAGAACGTTGGGCGCCAAGGGGTAATAGAGTCTTCCCAGGCGCTCATTCCAGGCGGTCACTCGGTACCAGTTGTAGCCGAGGAACAGCTCGTCGGAGCCTTCGCCGGTGAGGACGACTTTCACATGGTCCTGCGCCAAGCGCGAGACAAAATAAAGCGGCACGCTGGAAGGAAAAGCGATCGGCTCGTCCTCATGCCAGATGAGACGCGGCAGCGCGTCAAAGAACTGCTCAGGCGAAACCACGACCTCCCGGTGATCGGCGCCGATCGCGCGGGCCACGAGCCGCGCATAGGGAAGCTCGTTCGCCTCGACTTCGGCAAAGCCGACCGAGAAAGTATGGATTCGTTCTTGCACCATCGGCGCCATAAGGGCCGCGATCCCGCTCGAATCGAGCCCACCCGAGAGGAAGAGTCCCAACGGCACATCGCTCATGAGATGGCTGCGAATCGTGCTCGACAGCCGCTCGCGAATTTCCTCCGCCTCCTGCCGGAGGGAACCTGCGGCTTCATCCGTGTCCACGGGCAGCTCCCAGTAGCGCCGCTGGCGCAGACCCTTATCCATGGACCAGGTCAGGGTCCGGCCCGGCAGGAGCTTACGAATCCCGCGGAAGAAAGTTTCTTCCCCGGCGACGTACCGTGTGGCGAGAAATTCCGGCAGAATCGCTTCATTGAAAGCCGGGCGGATCGAGCCCGCGGCTAAAATCGCCTTGATCTCGGAAGCGAACAGCAGCTCATCGTCGGCCACGGCATAATAGAGCGGCTTGATCCCCAGGCGATCGCGCGCCAGCAGGAGCTTCCGCCGCTTGCGGTCCCACAGAGCGAAGGCGAACATTCCCTGGAGCTTCTCCAGGCCGAGCTCGCCTTCTTCTTCGTAGAGATGAATGATCGTCTCGGTATCGCTTCGGGTCCGGTAGAGGTGCCCGCGCGCTTCGAGTTCGGGACGAAGAGAAAGGTGGTTATAGATCTCGCCGTTGTAGGTGATCCAGATCGTGCCGTCTTCATTGGTCATGGGCTGGCGGCCGCCGCCGACGTCCACGATCGCCAAGCGGCGGTGAGCCAACGCCACGGGGCCTTCGGTCCAGAGGCCGGCGCCATCCGGGCCGCGGTGGGTGAGGACGTCGCGCATCCGTTTGACGCGCGCTTCATCGACGGTCTGGTGCGGATCGAATTTTATGATTCCGACAATGCCGCACATACGAGTTTCACGACCCCATCCAGCGCGTCAGAAACTGCCGATTCCCCGAAGACGGCGGCAAAAGAAAAAAACCGTCCGCGCCGCCGACGGACGCGCCGGTTTCAAGCTGAGAAAAAAATTCGTGGATATCGCGCCACGAGATCCGCGGGTCGTCTCCTTCGACCCAGGCCGAGTCGGCGGCCGGCCGCGGTGAAAACGCGCGCTTGGAAATCCACAGATCGCCGCCCGCGGACCAAATCGAGAGCGCGCGTTTGGCAAAGGCCTGACGCCACAGCGGCGAATCCGAGCCGCCGCGGTCGGCGATGTCGAACACGATGCCGCGGCCGGGGCCGCGATCGCCGAGAATTCCATCGCGGTTGAGCGGGTGAAAAAAGAAAGTCTCGGGAAATTTGAACAGGTCGTCCTGAATCAGGACGGTCGCGATCCGGCTCTCCGGTTTCCACAGCGGCTGGAGCTCGTTTATCCGCGCGACCACGCGCTCCTGGCGGCCCAGCGAGCGGGTCGCCGCCATCGTGCTGCCGTTGATGTAAACCACCGCGATGAGCCACGCCGCCGCCGTCAACCGAGATAAAATCAGCCACCGGCCTTCCGACAAAAGGTGCGCGAGCGCCAGGAAAATCGCCGGGTAAAGCGGCAGGTACCGCTCGAGGTCTCCGCCCTGCCAGTGCCAGGCAAATCCGATGACGGGCACAGCGGCTAACGCCAAAAATCCAAAAAAACGCCGGCCCTTCTCGGAGCGCAGCAACGCGACCGCCCACAATCCAAACAAGAGATAAAAGAAAAGCAATTTTCCCAAGCTCAAGCGGAACAGATCCAGCAAAGAGACCGCATTGTACGGGTCGTGCAGCAGGAACCGTTTGAAGAGAACCCCATCGTTTCCCATGTTGATGAAAGTTCGGGCAAAGCCGAAAACCATCCGGCTGAAGCCGCCGATGTGAGTGATGGTTTGACCGGCGGAAAGCGTCCAGTCCTTGAGCCCGGCAAAGTCATGAATGCCCTGGAGCGCGGCGGCCGATCCATAAAATGCGGTGCAGATGATCGCGAATGTAAAACCCGCGCGCACAACGACTCGCAGCCGCCAGCCGCTCACCCCGAAAATCAGCAGCGAGGAAACCAGCAGCGCCGGAATAGACAAGATGTACGGCGCCCAAAAACCGACGCCCGCGGCAAACGCGGCGCCAGCGGCTATCCCGCTCGTCGGCGGGTGGTTGCGCCGGTCTTCCTCGCGGAACAACAACCACACGCCCGACAGGATCATAGAAAGCCCAGGAACATAGGCACACCCGGTCTGCGCGAAATTGAGAAAACCCTGACTGAAGATAAAGACGACGGCGGCCCAGGCGGCCACCCACTTTCGCCGCGCCACACGATAAGCCAGGTTGTAAACGAGCCACGCGCTCAAGAGCCCTGCCATCCAGCCCAGGGCCAGGAGGATAAAGATGATATTCATGCGCGGGTCCGCGTCCGTGAAAGCATTGACCACGCCCGAGAGCAACCGGCCCAGGATCACCCAAAGAAGGTGGCCGAAATCCGACAACAGATCTGAGAATGTCGAGGTCATGATCAAGTTGGCATACCCGCCGGTGTCGCCCATGTTCACCACGTCGGTGAAATAGGTCGCCGCGATGTAGACGACGAGAACGAACCCATAGCCGCGGAGCCAATCCGCAGAGAGCGCCGCCAAAGCGGATCTTCGCTCCGAAGCGGCAGGCGCCGTTGCTCCGGCCGACGCGGCCGTCGACGTCGTCTCAAGCATGGCTTGTGTTCCTTTCGTTTTCGCCGCGCGCGTTATGACCCTTGACGATGCGATGCGACCATACCGGTTTGTTCGCTTGCTCGAGAATGCCTTCGTGCAAAAGCTGCAACTTGTAATCCAGCTCCTGAAAACGACGGGTAATGGTATGGATGATCAGACCCGCGATGACGCATAGCATGCCGGATGAAACGAGTCCTACGGCCAAAATGGCCAGGGGAACGTGGGTGATGAAACCGGTCTGCAAAAACTCCATGACGACGACCAGACCGAGAGCGACGCCGGCGATCAGAAACCCCAATCCGCCCGCCGCGAAAAAGGTAAGCGGTTTGTAGTCCCGAAACAGGGCGACGATCGTATTCAAGATGATGACGCCATCGCGCACGAGCCGGATCTTCGAGAAACTTCCCTCCGGCCGCACGCCCAGGTCGACGGGCACCTCGACGACGCGGTGACCGCGCTGCAGCGCTTTGATCGTCAGCTCGGTTTCGATTTCGAAGCCGCGCGAAAAAAGCGGAATGTCTTTCACGAATCTTCGGTTGAACGCGCGATAACCGGAAAGAATATCGGTCAGCCTGACGTGAAACAGCCGATTCAAAACCCAGAGGAAGAGCCGATTGCCTAAGCGGTTGAGCCAGGAGAAGCGGCTCTCGGATTTTTGATGGAGTCTGGAGCCCACCACCATATCCGCCTCGCCGTTCAGGATCGGCGCTATCAGGGCATGGACGGAATGCGCCGGATACGTCGCGTCGCCGTCCACCATGATGTAGACGTCCGCGTCGAGCTGGTGAAACATCGATTGCACGACGTATCCCTTCCCCTGCCTCCGCTCCCATAGAAGATTGGCTCCGGCTCCGACCGCCTCTTCGGCGGTGCGGTCCGACGAGTTGTTGTCGAAGACATAGATCGCCGCCTCCGGAAGCTCGGCGCGAAAATCACGCACCACCTGGCCGATGGTGAGCGCTTCGTTGTAACAGGGGATCAGGACCGTCACGGCGGGCTGCGGCGCGGGCTCGACCGCGGCCCGTCCCGATAGTCCCTGCGTTGCCGTTTCTGGCGCCATGGATTCACCTCCTTGAAATTTGCCGGACGGCTGGCTACGCCGCATGGGGAACGTCGCTCACGCTGCGAAGGATGACGACGCTATTTTCGCGAAAAACGATCCGCTCCCGTTCACGCCGAAAGAGAAGGCCCGCCGGACCGCCGGCGCCGCCGAGCAGCGGCAAAACGTCGGGACAGGGCGCGGATGCGTGCTCCAGGGGAAAGAGCAGCGTTATGATGCGGAGCGGCAGCCGCACTTCGGCCGAGGCCATGAGGAGCGGTGCCGGCACGCGCCGGCCGTAATCGGGAGAAACCCAGCCTTGAAGCGGCGTCAGGTTGCCCTCGATGAGATCCATTTGAAGCGGCACCGACGCGAACGGCCGGATCAGCAGCGCTTGGCCGCGCTGTCCGCGCGCTCTTACCCATTGGCTTTTCGGGTCGAGCGCCGCTTTCAGCGGCGCAAACTGGAAGCGCAGCTCGATGCGATGATCGGCGGTGCCTTGCAGGTCGTCCACGATCACCCAGTAGCGCGGCTTGACGAAAACCACGCGTCGGCGATGCGTGACCGGGTCGAGCAGGTCGCGGTAAGCGCCGTGCTCCGCGTCGGCGAGATCGTAAGCTTTCGTGGAAGTCCATCGGCGCAGGCGCGCGCGCGGATGCGCGTTCCATTTGAAAGGTCCGTTGGCGACCGCCTGATTCTTGCCGTCGACCAGGACGGTGTTGTGCGCTGCCGTGCCGCGGAAGAAATCCCGCGCATCCAGATCGGCCGTATAACAAAACGTTCCAGGATCGACCAGGTAAGGCTCGCCGAAAACCGAGCATTGGATACTGAGGAGGTCGGCGTGGCCGTGGCCGCTCTTGGGAGAACTCAACGGACCCACGTCAAAGAGCAGTTGGTGCGCGTCCTTGGTCCACCCGTTCCGCATGACGACGTAGCCGCCGTCCGAAAAAACGCGCGAGCTTTCCGTCTTCGGCGGCGCCGGCCGGAGCGACTGATATTTTTTTAGTCCGGCCGGGCCGAGGAGCCATAACGGTTCGGGGGCCGGGCCGCCCGCGGCCGACGCATAATCGGGCCGAGAGAAAAACGCCGCCGCGAGAGCAAAAACGCCGCGGCAGTCGTCGGGCGCCCGGACCGCCAGCGGCAGCAGCCAGCCGCCGTCCGCATCGCCGATCTGCGGCAGCGAACCGTCCGGACGCCGGACGGCCAGAAGAAAGTCGAGCAGGCGCTCCACCCTTTCTCGCACGGAGGCCGGCACGGCGAAACCGTTGCGCTCCGCCAGGATGAGGAAGTGAAGGTAGATCTCCGCGGTGTAGCGCTGGTAGCAGGTGGACTGCTCGAAGTAGACGCCGTCGGCCAGGATCTGGCGCTCGCTCTGCTCGATCAAAATACGCGCGCCCAGTTCGCGCCAGCGGCCGGACCCCTGAAGCTCGGGAAAAAGAACTCCGGCGTAGAAAAGGCCCAACGCCTCGCCGGTAAGGTGAGTATTCGGGGCGAAATAATGCGACAGATATTTCTCCACGTGGGCGGCGTGGGGAGAAACGCCTTCGAGCATCGAAGCGAAAAGCTCCGGCGCAAGCTCCTCCGCGTCGCCAAAGAGAAATAACGCCCACGACCAGGCTATAATTCGCAGCGCCGCCTCCAGGCTGCTCGCCCAATTGATGCCGGCGCCGGCTGGATTCGCGCGCATCCAATCGATCAAATGGGCCGCAAACGCTCCGGCGTACTTGGCGTCATGGGTAAGGCGGTAAGCCACGCCGAGGTGGACCAGCCACTGATGGCGGTTTAGCTCCCACACGACCTTGCTGTCGCCCACGGCGACGGAGTCGAGCGGATCCAAGCGGCTCCAATGGATGAGGGGGCTCCTCTGCCCGGAAAGCGGATCCAAATGCCAGTCGATCGGATCACCGAAGGAAAGCCCGCGGTAGCCCAACAGGTCAAAACGGCCGCGGCAGATTTGGTCCGCGGCGGCGATCGTCCGCGCGCACGCGTCGGACATTTTTTCCCTGAGGACGAGCGATGTTTCGGCGCCGGTCGCGCCGGCGAAAAAGCGCTTCGCGGCGGTTTCTTGAAACCGCCGCCGCAGCAAGCGGCCGGCTTCGTCGCGCGCGCGGAGCCGCGACTCGATTTTCGCGAACGCCGGATCGGTCGCCGCCGGGTCCAAGACCGCATGAGGCGAACCGTGGCCGTTGATCCCGACTCGCTCGATCCACTTGCTGGCTTCCTGCCGGCCGCGGCAGGCGATCTCGGCGATGCCCATGGTGCGGAGGCGTTGAAGATTCATATCGGCGTAACTCAGCGACGGGAAAATCTAGGAACCCACGCGCGAGAGGCGGGCGGCCTTTCTCCAAAGTCCGTGCAGCGACAAACGGCCGGCGCCGTCGCGGAGCTTTTGCATTTCTTCCGGCGTCGGCACCTCGAGAAGAAATACCGCAAGCACATAGACCAGGGCGAAAACGACGCCGCACATTGCCAGCACCGCGAACGGCCCCATTCCGAGCACGGCCTCGCGAGCCGCCGCGGCGACGGCTCCGGCGATCAGACTGGCGCCGGCCAGTTTCCCGAGGTCTTTGAACAGGGGGAGATCGCGCGGCGCCATGCCCAGGATGCGCGCCGCTTTGATGCCAAAAGCGAATACTTCGATAAAATTGATCGCGACGACAACGCCGACCGCGCCCAGCAGAAAAAATTGCTTGACGCCGAACCATAGGCCGATCAAAAGCAGCGCAAACGTGAGAGTTCGGGTCGCCAGCAGGAAGAATCGATGCTCCGGGTAGGCGCGAAAAACGGGATCGGTGAAGCTGCTGAGGATGCTCAGAGGAATCAACGTAAGATTAATCGCAAAAATCGGCCAGCTGTCGATGTATTGTGCGGTGAACAGGAAGGTGATGAACTCCCGTCCGACGACGAGGAGGAGCGCGTACACCGGCAAAAAGACCATTCCCAACGTGCGCATCATTTGAGCCGACAGCTCGATGATTTCACGCCGGTTATTCTCGTGCCGGAGCGTGCTGACGCGCGCGATCATCACCGAACGAATCGATTCGATGAGAATGCCCAATAGGGGCAGCTCGAAGCAGCCGACGGCATAGATCGCGTAGAGCTCCGGCCCGAAACGATTCGAGACGAAATATTGATGCAAATCCGCCTGCAGGTAATAGAGCAAGCCCACCAGTCCGAGCGGCAGCGCGTAAGCCAACTGCGAGCGCATGAGGGACGCGTCGAACCGGCGCCAGAAACGCGGAAATCTCCAATCCAGATAAACCAGCGAAGCCGCAGTCTGAAGAACGCCATGAATCAGCGCCGCATACAGGAGCGCGTGCAGCGAGGTGAAAAAGATCGCCGCGGCGGTGAACAAGACCGCTCTCGAGAAATGCACGACCACGAGAAAGCCGGCTGCCAGCGGCGCTTCGCCGTTTGCCACCGCCACGAACTCGAAAAACGACCCGGTGATCCAGACCAACATGACCGCGCCGATCAGCGGGGCATATTCGATCAGATCGGCGGCGTTGAAAATCGCCGCGAGCAGGTCCGGGCGCAACACCATGATCATCGAGGCGCCCGCGCCTGTCGCGAGGTAAAAGAGCAAGATATTGAAAACGACCTGCTTCTTTTTTTCGCTTTCCCGCGGCAGAAAGTAAAAAGCGCTCATGACAAAGCCCAGCGGAAAAATCGCCACCACCGTGTTCACGGCGAGGAAAGCCTGTTTGTACAGGCCGAAGTCCTTCTGGCTCATGTGCCGCACGAGGAAAAGGGGCACGACGAAGCTAAAGGCGAAGGCTACGGTCTTGGCCGCCATCAGCCAGAAGGCGCTCTGGAGCACCGACGGACTCGTGCCGGAGCCTTGATGATCAGTTGGATCGGCCATGGCTTGTTTCCCGATCAGAACTTTGTGTTTCTTCCCAGGATGAGGGTGTCGCGCAGGTCGTACGCGCGCGAGAGCAGGCCGGGCGCCAGGCGCAACAGCCACAGCACCAGAGTGATCTTTCGGCTGCGAAAGAACGCATTGGCCGCGGTTAGTTCTTCGATCGCCGTGGTTCGGTCGCCCCTCAAGAAGGCGCGCTTGCCTCTGCTCAACCGCAGACCGGCGCGGAAGCGCGTCCGCTCGCGAGAAAGGATCTCCCGTTCTCGGGGGGTGAGCGGCAGCACCTTCTCGATTTTATCCAGTACGCTCACGATCGCGGCGCACATCCGCACGGGATCCGACGCGAGGCAGCCTTGCCGCCGGCGATAGTGGACGAGCACGCGGCGATTGTATGCGATGCGTCCGCCCTGCTTTACGATGCGTAACCACAGATCGAAGTCCTCCGAGGCCTTGAACGATTCGTCGAACATGCCGGCCCGGACGACGGTATCGCGGCGCGCCAGCACGCTGACCATCACGTTGCACGTTTGCGTCACGAGGCTCTCGAAAGTCACTTCGCCTTCGGAGGGCGTCAGTTCCATGAATCTCCGGCCGTTATCGGTCGTATCGCCGAAGTAAATCGCATCGGGATAGACGACGTCGACGGTTACATCCGCTTCGAGCACGGCCAATTGAGCGGCGAGGTAGTCGGGTTCCCAAAAGTCATCCGAATCCAAGAACGCGACGTATCGGCCGCGAGCCGCGCGGATGCCGGTGTTGCGGGCCCCGCCAGGACCGCGGTTTTCCTGGTTGATGTAGACGATGCGATCGCGGTAGGGCTCGAGCGCGCGCTCGAGCTCTTCCGTGTCCGGCGATCCGTCGTTGATGACGATGGCTTCGTAATCGGGACAGGGCTGCCTGAAGACCGAATCCAAAGTCTCCCGAATGTACGCGGCCGTGTTGTAAGCGGGAATGATGACGCTGACGGTCGGTGAGCGCTCGGTCGCCGGCATGATAAGCGATTTCCCGTACGATCAGACTTCGCCTAGAGGGTGACGTCGGTATCGGCAGTTTCCGGCGCGAGAGCGCTTAGCTTTCCCGTTCCCGAGTACGCCGAGAACCACTCATCCCTGACTTGAGGCCAGGTATATTTTTCCACTTCTTGCAGGGCGCCGCGCGCGAGCCGCGCCGCATCGTCATGATGCTTCAAGAGATGCGCGACCGCTTCCGCCATCGCCCGCGGATTCTCCGGAGGCACAACCAGGCCGGTCTTGCCGTGCCGGACCATGTTGGCGATCTCGCCGGTCGGCGTCGAGACGACGGGAAGTCCGGCGGCAAACGCCTCGAGCACCGATAACGGCTGGTTATCGACGACCGACGAGTTGACGAAAATATCGGCCGTCTCGTACAAGCGCGGCATGCGCGCCGGCTCCACACGACCCACGAAGCGGACGGCGCTCCCGCACCTCGACGACGCCAGCCGCTCCAGCCGTTCGCGCTCGCCGCCGTATCCCGCCACGGTCAAGGAGGCTTCGGGATAGCGGGACTTGAGAAGGGCGAACGCTTCGATCGTGACATCCACCCGATAGTACGGGTCGAGATTCCGCGTCGAGAGCAGATGGGGCCGCAGGGGCATTCTCTCGCGATACCGGTAACGCGAAGTATCCACGACGTTCGGGATGACCCGCGCGTTGTAGCCGTGCCGCGCGAAAACCGTTTTCAGATATTCCGACGGCACGATAATTTCGTCGACTCGACGCAGCCAGGGATGGACGAGCGGGCCCCAATGCGCCAGGTGATCTTCCGCCTCGCCGCTGTGGTAGTTCAGGATGACGGGCTTGCTGAAGCTTCTTGCCGCAATCAGGGCCGGAACCGGAGCGAGGAGAAAGGACCAGTAGGAAGCCGAGAAGACGTGCACCACATCGGCTTTTCGAAGTCGAAGGAGACTCGGGAGGTAGAGCGCCTGATTGAATAGAGTCCGCAGAACGCGATGATCGCGCAGCCGTTGAAGGCGTCCCGGAAACCGCGGATTCACCGGGACAAACAGCACCTCGTAGCCTTCGCTGCGAAGCCGTTCGGCCAAAATGTTCGCCTGAACCCCCTGACCGCCGATGATCTCCAGGCTCGGCGCGACGATTGCAATCGTGCGCCGCCGCGGCGGGGCGGCCAATTGGAAGCCGTTCTCAATCCTCTGGGCAAGCGATTCCATGTCGTCTTTGTCTCTAGAACGGCCGGCGTCTGAGCGGGCAAGACGAGCCTCTCGGCGCAGCACGGGCGTTATTGAGGGCGCAGCTCGAAGCTCGCACGGCCGGGGCGGTGAGCCTGGGCGGGCGGTTGGGTAGGCGTCCGGTCGAGAAAAGTCCTGCACCACAATTCAACGGAAATCAAAAGCCAAAGTTCCAGATCGTAATCGCCCCGCTTTTCATGCAAAGCTAAAAGCTTTTCGACGTAGCGGGGATTGAAGATGCCGCGCTGTTTGCTCTTTTGCGAAAGCACCAGATCGCGGACGAAGCCGCCGAGCTGGTCCTTGAACCAGAGTCGAAGCGGGATGGCAAAACCGCGCTTGGGCCGATCGATGATGCCGTCGGGGAGTATGCCTCTCATCGCCTGCTTGAAAATATATTTGGTCGTTCCCCGGCGGAGCTTTAGGTCGTCGGGGATCGTGGCGGCGAATTCGACCAGTCTATGGTCGAGCAGAGGCTCGCGGGCTTCGATCGAATGCGCCATGCTCATGCGGTCCACTTTGGTCAGGATATCGAGCGCGAGGTAGTTTTTCAGGTCCAGATATTGCAGCCGCGAAAGCCAATTGCCGTTGGCTTGCGTGATCGCTTCGAGCTCGCGGCGCCACGGCGCGTAAACGTCGATCATTTCGACCGCCTCGCGGCAGAGCAGTTTTCTTTTGCTGTCTTCCCTGAAAAGGGTGACCGAATCCAGATAGCGTTCGGCCCCCGTGAGGGAATAGTGACAGAGCAGATTACGTCCCCTCATTCCCTCCGGCATGAGTGCCGCCGTCAAGTCGAAGGCCTTGCGCAGCAGGCGGGGGAATCGATAGCGCCGGTCGCTCGCTTCCACGACGTAGCGGTCGTACCCGGCGAAAAGCTCGTCGCCTCCATCGCCCGAAAGCACGACCTTCACATGTTCCGAAGCGAGCTTGGAGACCATGTACATGGGGATGCATGACGGATCGCCGAAGGGCTCGTCTAGATACCAGGCCAGTTCATCGATGATGTTCAAGACGTTGGGCTCGAGCACCAACTCGTAGTGGTCCGTCCCGAACCGCTGGGCCACCGTGCGCGCGTGCGCCAGCTCGTTGTAATCCGCTTCTTTGAAGCCGATGGAAAAAGTCTTCACCGGAGCGGAGGTGAGCCGCGCCATCGTCGCCACCACCGCGCTCGAATCGATGCCGCCGCTCAGGAAAGCGCCCAGGGGAACGTCGCTTACGAGCCGGAGCTGCACCGACTCGCGGAGCAACTCGCGCAACCGCTCCACAAAGTACTCTTCGCTCCGCCCGGAGTCGGGATTGAACTGCACGTCCCAATAGCGCTCGATGAGCGGCGCTTGGCCGGGCCCGGCGATCAAGGTGTGTCCGGCCTCGAGCTTTTTCACGCCGTCGATGATGCTGTCGGAACGCGACGTGCACAGAAACGTGAACAGGTGGCTGACGCTTTGCCAATTGAGCTTGCGCTCCACATCGGACAGCGGAAGGATGGCCTTGAGCTCGGAAGCGAACGCGAGTCTGCCCCCCGCGACGGTGTAGTAAAGAGGTTTCACTCCCAAGCGATCGCGCGCCAGGAGCAACGTTTTCTTGCGCTCGTCCCAAACGGCGAACGTAAACATGCCGCGCATCTTTTGCACGCAACTTGGGCCGTGCTCTTCATAGAGGTGAACGATCACTTCGGTATCGGTCGCGGTATAAAACCTATGGCCGCGCCGCTCCAGATCGCGGCGCAGTTCCTTGAAGTTGTAGATCTCGCCGTTGAAGACGACGCGAACCGAGCCGTCTTCATTCGTAACCGGCTGACGGCCCGTCTCGAGGTCGATGATGCTCAAGCGCCGCATTCCGAGGCCGAT
>DASXRG010000310.1:0-34866 GCA_036506735.1 Binatia bacterium
GTTCTATTTGATCTTTTTGGAGCCGCTTTTCTTCCTTCTGGCGGTCGCGCTCCTGGTCTTTCTGGCGCTCCTGATCCTTTCGTAGTTGCTCCTGTGACTGCTTCTCCTGCTTTTTCTGCTGTTGCTCGTCTCGTGGTTGATCTTTCTGCTGGTCGAACCTTTGTTGCCTCTCCTGCTGGCGCTTCTGCCTGTTAGGCAAGTCCGTGAGCACGGGCGCGTCGGGTGTCGCGAGTTTCCTGCCTTTCGGCGGAGTGACCGGCTGCGGCGGCGGCGCGTTCTGGCCGCGCGGGGCGAACTGTCCTTTGCCCTCGGCCGCCGGCCGAATCCTCACGCCGCGGCTTTTCAACTCTTTCGCGCCCAACGCCACCATTTCCTCGGGCGGCAGCGGTTTTCCCTGGCGCTCGCGAATGACGCGCAGCTTTTCATCGAATCTCGGCGGCGGCGGCAACGGCGCCGTGCGCACGACGACCGGCCGGGACAGAATATTCGCCGGCGGTCGCTCGACCCGAATCTTCCGCTCGGTCTCGACGCGGATCGATTCGCGCCGCGGAATCGGCAGCGAGTCGGTCACGCGGACTCGCGTCACTTCGCGGATGATCGTCGTATCGCGGACGATTCTCGTCTGGACTCTGCGGGCGGAGACAAACGTTTCCTGATCGACCACGACGACGCGGCTGCGGTTGACGAACGTGACGTCTTCGACTCTCCGGCCCCGGCCCCACCACGGGACGAAGCGGTCGCGCGGATGGAGCGGGAACCAGCCGACGTGGCCGCGCACGTAGACGAACTGGACGACCGCGGGCGCGTAGCGCACGACGCGGACGCCGCGGCGAACCGGCACCCAGTACCAGCGCGAGCGATAATAAGTCCAGCGGCCGTAATGGCACGGCGCCCAACCCCACGGCTCGTCGCTGATCCAGCTCCAGCCCCACGGGTCCTGCCAGAAATAGCGGCCGACGGTAAACGGCTGCCAGCCGACGGCT
Source organism: Binatia bacterium (assembly GCA_036506735.1). Taxonomy (GTDB): domain Bacteria; phylum Desulfobacterota; class Binatia; order UBA9968; family UBA9968; genus JAJPJQ01. The sequence continues at coordinate 984 of DASXRG010000310.1, forward strand.
ACCTGAGTCGGTGTCCACGCGCGGCCGTACTCGGGAATGTCTTCCCAGCGTCCGTATTGATCCAGATCTTCAACGCCGACGATTTCTTCATCCGCGTATTGGTACGCGGACGAATACGCCCGCTCGAATCGGCCTTGGCGCTCATCGACCCAGCGGTCGAACGCGTCGATCGGGCCGAGCCCGACGGTTTCGTATTGCAGCCTGTCCTCCGTGCCGTAGATGCGCATCTCGGCCCGCTCGACCGTCACCTGCCGGCCGTCGGCGGCAACCGTCGCGGTGCCGCGCCGCACGATGACGCGCGTGTTGCCGTCTTCATCGACCTCGACGCGATATTGTCCGGCCGTTTCCAGAGTCACCGCGACGTTCGGGGTGTCGATCTCGAAGATCTCGTCTGGATCGAGACGGCGAATGTTGACGGTGGCGGCGCCGTTGCCGAGGTAAAATTGTTTGGTGTCGTAGGTGAGCGTGAGCGCGCTCAGATAACTGCGCCGCCCGATGCGAACGAAGTTGCCGCCGGGCAGCTGCAGCTCGGCGCGTCCCTCGGTCGAGGAGTAAATCCGGTCACCCAGAGCGAACGGCACGTTGACGAGGGCAGGATCCCAGTCGTCGGGATCGTCGCCGCGGCCGTAAGAAACCGCGCCCTGGACGTACGAAATACGGGCTACGATCTGATCGATGTCGTCGTCATCCTGATCTCGGTAGTCTTGGCCTCGCGCCGGCGGCGGCGTGTTCAAAAACAACATCAGGATCGCCATGGCCACCGCCAAAGCTCGCGCACCGATTTTTTTCGCTGCAATCATATGTTCCTCCCATCCCTACCCTAACGACGCGCCGAGGCGCCATCTTATTCAAGCTAAGCTCACGCCAGCGGACAACTCAATATACCTTCCCTGATTCTTTGACGAATCAGCGGCAAATGAGGTTTACCGCTCTCAGGTAGATTCCTAAATTGACAACTTCGAGCCCTAATTCCACAATAAAACCGGGGCGCGATCCGAGTGCATTAAGGAGAGGGATAGTCTGTCGCAACCGGTCATGCAGTCGAAAGGGGGAGTCGAATGAATCGGCTAAATCGTTGGCAATATTTTTTGGCGGTCGTCGTCGGATTGATCTTCATGAGCGGCTGCGCGGCCGAGCTGGCCAGGCGGCCGACCCTCGGCGAGGCGCGCGCGGGCCAACGCCCGCAAGAAGGCGATACGACCTTGCGCCCCGGCGAAGTGCAGGCCGAAGTCGCGGAAATCGATCCGCCGCGCCGGGAAATTCGCGTCATTGAGATGAATACCGGGCGCAGAAATATCATCCCCTATGATCCCGCATACACGAGGGTCTCTTATCACGGCTTTGACTATCCGGCGGACGCATTGGAAGCCGGCGACGTCATAGCGTTTGCGCCGCCGCCGTGGTCGCCACCCTACGTCGATACCGTTCGCGTGCAACTGCCGGTGCAGGCGCGCGCCGCCTCGACGTTCGCGCGCGCTCCGCTGCCGCCGCCGCGCCCTGAAGTCATCGAGGGAACCGTCGAGCGGATCGATTACGATCGCGGCGTGTTCGACATCCGCCCGCGCACGAGCGGCAGGATGATCACGGTGACCTTGCCGTACAATGCGCGCGGCGCCGAGATAGACAATTTCCGCCGCCTGCGACGAGGAGACTACGTCCGGGTGGAAGGCGACTATGTGAACGCGGACAATCTGCAGCTCGTCGCTTTCCGCTAGGCAGTTCGCTGAAAAAGGCTCATCTGCCGTAGCCGGCCTCGGCCGGCGTTTGCGATAGGCGCGCTCGGATCGCCCAGTTTAACGCCCGCCATCGGCGGGCTACGGCTCGACGTACTGAAAGAGTACGCCTGCGCTCGTTGATCTCTCGCGCGCCTAGCATCTGAGACCTTTTTGAGCGATCTGCGACAAACCTCCCGGAAAAAATCCGTAGAACAATCGGGCCGTGCGCGGACGCGCGCATGGCCCGAGTTTTTTCTTGACCTCCATCCTCGATTGGCTTTATCTTAGGCCATTCATTATCGCGCTGATTATAACCGGCTCATTACGCCCGCCACGTCTCTGGTCCGCGCCCCATTAATTTTGTGCGGCTCTCGCTTGCGCGGATGGTCGCGCCACAATTCAACAGGAGGGTCGATTAGATGGCTAAATTAATTTTTGCCGGCGTCTTCCTGCTGGCCGGGGTCATGATTGGCCAGGTTCTCAAGCGCCGGGCCGAGGCCTTGACGGTCGAACGCCGGCCGCAATTGGTGAAAACACTGATATGGAGCGCGCATCTTTCGTTGGCTGCGGGGGTAATTGTTCCGGCATTGATATTGATTACCTCGATCTTCGTCGTGATTCCCGCCGGTGAAGTCGGCGTCAAGGTGCTTTTCGGCAACGTCGCTGCGCAGCCCCTCTCACAAGGCCTTAATATCATCTGGAACCCGCTGTACGACGTTATCAAGATGGACACCCGGGTGGTGAAATTTCAGGATAAATACGACGCGGCGTCCAAGGACCAACAAATCGTCCACGTGGTCATGGTGTTGAATCTCCGGCTGCTGCCGGATTCGGCGCCGGAGGTTTACCGCGGCATCGGCCTCAATTACTTGAACGTCATCGTGACGGCGGCGGCGCCCGAAGTGCTCAAGGCGAACACCGCGAAGCACAACGTCGCGGAGATTTTGCAGCAGCGCCAACTGATCAAGATGGACGTGCAGAAGGGGCTCACGGAGTGGCTGGCGCGCTATGGATTGGACTTGAAGGAAGTCTCGCTGGCCGATATTCGTTTCGACCAGAAATACGAAGAGGCGGTCGAGAACGCGCAGATCGCCGAGCGCAATTCCGTCGCTGCGGACTGGAACGCCAGGGCCAAGATCATCACGCACAGAGGCGAAGGCGAGGCCGAGCTGGAAAAGGCGAAAGGGGAGGCGGCGGCCAAGCGCCTGCGGGGCGATGCGGAGGAGTACTACAACAACAAGATCGCCGTGTCGCTGCGGCCGATCGTCGTGCAGCAACAATATCTGAGCCGCTGGGACGGCAAACTGCCGCAGTTCATGACCGGCAGCGGCCAGGGACCTTTGATGATGTTGCCGGGCACTCTGCTGCAGGAAAGATCGGAGAACAAGAAATAGCGACAAAGGCGAAGGCGAGGTCAGGCGCACGGCGACAAGGGTCGAAGCGTGAGAAATTTATGAGCGGCGCGCCGCAACCGCGACAACGGGGAAACGGCAACGTATACGATCGAAAGAAGACGGCGGCTCAAGCCGCCGCGGCTGATGACGGGAAAGGAGCGCCGCTGGCTCGATCCGAACAAAGGCCTCTTCAAAGTTCTGGAGCGCCAGATCGACCGTCTGGTGTCGCGCTTCGTCTATCCTCACTTGCTCGGGCTCTGGCATCCGTACACGTGGCTGCTGCCGCGGCGTTTCTCTCTGGCTGAAATCTCGGTCGCTCCGAGCGGTTGGCCGTGGGATCTCGCTCCGCTCAACGTTCTTCTGCTGTCGGATATTCATACCGGCATGTTTCTCCACGCTGAAATCTTATCCGAGATCGTCGGCGCGTTGATGGAGCTGCGCCCCGACCTCGTGGCGGTGGCGGGAGATATCGTCACGGCGCGGGCCGGCGATCTCGACGGGTTTCTGCCCGCGCTGGCGCCGCTGTCACGCGCTCCACTGGGCGCCTGGTATTGTCACGGCAACCACGACTATTTCGGCCGCGATCCGGCGGCGATTCGCGAGCGCCTGAAGTCGATAGGAATCACGACGCTCACGAACGAGTCGGTGCTTTTGGCGCATGGGAACGGCAGGTTTGTTCTCGGCGGGATCGACGATCGCATTCTCGGCCGGCCCGATTGGGATCGGCTGGCATCCGAGCACGGGCGACCCGATCTGCTCCTGGCCCATAATCCGGACACTTTCTATGAAGCCGAAGCGCGCGCGATTCCGCTGACGCTCTCGGGCCATACTCACGGCGGCCAAATCCGTTTTCGCAACGGCCCGCCGCTGGTGCGCCACAGCCGGTTCTGCCTCGACGAAGGCGCGTACGCGCACAACGCATCTCTCCTCGTGGTCTCGCGCGGGCTCGGAAGCGTCGGGCTGCCCTGGCGCTACGGCGCGGACCCAGAGGCGGTGTGGATACAAATCACTCCAAAATAGGGATCGAGAGCGCCGCGCGCGTACAACTCACAGCTCTTCCACGTAACGCGCCATGCGCTCGCGCGTTGCCGCGTCGGGAAGCGGCGCGACTCCCGCGCGCATGTTGTCGACCAAGTGTTCCGCCTTGCTGGTCGCGGGTATGGCGCAAGTGACCGCCGGGTGCGCGACGACGAATTTCAAAAAGAATTGCGCCCAGGTCGCGCAGCCGATCTCCGCCGCCCACGGCGGCAGCGGCTTGCCGCGCACTTTTCTAAACAGCGCGCCTTCCGCCAGCGGGCGGTTGGCGAGCACCGCCACGCGCCGCTCGGCGGCGAGCGGCAGCAGGCGGCGCTCCGCGTCGCGCTCGGCTACGGAGTAGTTGATCTGGACGAAATCGAGCTCCTCGGTTTCCAGCACGCGCGCCAGCTCGCCGTAGGCGCTCGCGGTGTAATGCGTCACGCCGATAGTGCGGACCTTGTCCTGTTGTTTCCATTGTTTGAGGGTTGCGAGGTGCGTGCGCCAATCCACCAGATTATGCACCTGCAGCAGATCGATGCGCTCGGCGCGCAGCCGCCGGAACGAATACTCCATCTGGCGTATGCCGGCGTCGCGCCCGCTGGTCCAGACCTTGGTGGCGATGAAGAGCTGCTTCCGCACGCCGAGCTCGGCGGCAAGGTCGCCAAGCACGCTTTCGGCTGCGCCGTACATGGGCGACGAATCCACCACGCCGCCGCCCAGCCGAACGAATTCGCTGAGCACCTGGCGCAGCGGCGCGCGTTCGGATGCCGCTTGAGCAACGTCGAAAGTCTGCCAGGTCCCGAGGCCGATCACGGGCAGCAATTCTCCCGTGCGCGGCACCGGTCGCTTCAGTATAGACGGCTCCATCGCAACCCCGCCAAACGCCAGCGCGCTGGCGCCGAGTGCGAGCCGCAGCAATTCGCGGCGCGAAAAGCCGGCGGCATCGCCCCATTTCGGAGTTTTGCTCCCGGAAAATGAGCTCACATCTTTACGGCCGGCGGCTCAGTGAACGCTCTCTCCTTCATTCTTCTCATCAGCTCGTCGAAGGAGGAATTGACGATGACGCGATTGAACTGGGAGCGATAGTTATTGACCACGCTGATGCCTTCCGCGACGACGTCGTAAACCTTCCATTTTCCATCCACTCGGTGCAACTTATAGACGACGGAAAACGCCTGGCCCTTTTTGCTGATGATCTTGGTTTCGACTTCGGCGAAATCCTGATCCACGCTTTCTCCCGTATAAACCACCTTTTGGCCGTCATAGAGATCGATGCTGTTGGCGTAGGTTTTTTCCAACAGCTCGGTAAAAAGGGCGACGAACTCTTTTTGCCGTTGCGGGTCGAGCTTGCGCCAGTGGGGGCCGAGAGAGCGCTTGGCCATTTCTTCAAAGTCGAACAGCGGATAGACGACCGGCCGCAGCCGGTTGATGGTGTCGGATCTCGGTTGGTTGACGCGCTTGGCGTCGTTGAGAATATCGACCCCGCGGTTGACCGCCACGCGGATCTGCTCCGTCGGCTCTCCGGCATCGGCGCTACGAGCGACACAAAGAAGTCCCAGCGCTCCAAGAAAAGCATACGCGGTAATTTTTGCTTTGATGTTCATCGTTCCCCCGAGCCGGTTCAGGCTTGGGTTAAATATAGCAAACCGCGACCGGGTGACGGAAGGAGGGTCGGATTGAAATCCTCAGGCCGAAAAATCGGCCATATTTACGGCGTGTCCACCGGTTTGGGGCTCCGGCGGGCGCGTAATTTCTTCCTGAATTGCTACCTTTTTCCCCACCCCGCCGTTGGGACTCGAAGGCAAACAAGCGCTGATTCAAGGGGTATGCCGTATGGCACGGCCGTTGCTTTTACGTTGCGGTCTGAAAGGAGAGCTCTGACATGCGGATGATGAAAAACGTTTTAACCGGCGCGCTGTTGGCTGTCCTTTTGTCGTCGATGGCAGGTTGTTTTTATTACAGCAGGGACGACCGGGACGATTACGAACGGCGCTATTCTCGCTCATATTATTACGATCGCGGCTATGATCGCGACCGTTATTATCATCGCTGGTAAAAATATAAGCCGTAATTAAGGGCGGCCCGATTGCCAGAACACGTGCATCTTCTGCCCGTAACAAGCATGGAGGAAAAACCTGCATCCGGGAATGTTAGGAGATCAGATTGAGGATGTCCGTATGATTAAATCCTTCAAATCGAGAGAGACGGAAAAGATTTTCAGCCGGCAGAGATCCGAGCGGCTGCCGGAAGAGATCCAGCGCGCGGCGCTGCGGGAGCTGCGCGGTTTAGATCGGGCCCTGGCGGTGCAGGACGTTTGGATCTCCAATGGGGCGCACGCTCCGGCGAATGGCACGGCCCGGTACAGTATTTTGATTGACGATGAATGGCGTATTTGTTTCGAATGGCGCGCCGGCCATATATATGAGGTAGAGATCCTCGACGGCCATTGCCCGTAGGCAGGCCGGTGAAAACGCCCATATGCTTCGTTGGGCTTGAATCACCTCGCTCGACGTACTGAAAAGAGTACGCCTCGCTCGTCGATTCGGCGCGCGCCTTGCTTATGGGGCGTTTTGACCCGCCTGTACCAGGATCATTTCCGTTTTCGTCCCCCGGTTTACCCTCTTGACCTCTCTCTAAAATTTGCCCTATTGTCCATCATCGTGATTATCGATGCCGACGCCCACGTCGTCGAGACCGAGCATACCTGGGATTACCTCGATCAATCGGATAAAAAATTCCGCCCGCAGCTCTTCAGCGCGGCCGAGGATGCGAGCGCCCAATACTGGTTTCTCGACGGCAAAGCGATCGGCTTTCGCAATCCGACCCTGAGCGAGCAAGAGCTCGACGCGAGGTCGAAAGAAACCGGCAGGACGCTGCAAACTCCGGCGGAGGCGCGCGAATTGCGCGACGTCGCGCTGCGTTTGCAACACATGGACAAGCTCGGCATCGACCTTCAGGTACTGCACAACACGCTCTGGATCACTCAAGTCGCGGACCGGCCGGAGGCGGAGATCGCGCTTTGCATGGCGTGGAACCGGTGGATGGCCGACGTGTGGAAGGAGTCCAAGGGACGGCTTCTGTGGTCCTCGGTCGTTCCCGCGCTGACGCTCCCCGCGGCGCTCGAGCAGATCCGCTTCGCGCGACAAAACGGCTCGGTCGCGGTCTGTCTTCGGCCTTTCGAGGCCGGGCGCCATCTCGTCGATCCATACTTTTATCCGATCTACGACGAGGCGTCGCGGCTCAATATGGCGATGGCGATCCACATCGCCAACGCCAGTCCGCAGCTCCTGGAGCAGTTTCGCCCGCGTTACGACAAGATGGGCGGCTTCGCGCAATTTCGCGTCCCGGCCGTCGTGACCTGCCTGTCGCTCATGATGAGCGAAATTCCCCGGCTCTTTCCCGGATTGAGATGGGGATTTATCGAGGCGTCAACGCAATGGGTCCCGTGGGTGGTCAACGAAGCGGTGCGGCGCTCGGGGACAAGAAGTTTCCCCAAAAATCCGCTCAAGGAATTCAAAATCTACGTCTCGGCTCAAACCGACGACGATTTTCCCTACGTGCTCAAGTACGGCGGCGAGGACAACATCGTTATCGGCACGGACTACGGCCATACCGACGCCTCCAGCGAAGTCGACGCGATCACGATTTTTCGCGCCAACGACTCGATCGGCGAGGCGGCGAAGAAAAAAATTCTCGACGATAATCCGCGGGCGCTCTATGCGCTGTAAGGCCGGCTTCGTTTTGGCCGCGTGGCTGTTCTTCGGGCCGGCCGGCGGCTATGCCCAAGAGAAGATCCGCACCGCGCACGGCTCGGTCAGCATCCAGTCCGGGCTGCTCTGGATCGCCAAACAGAAAAACCTTTTTGCCAAATACGGTCTCGTTGCGGAGCTCATTTACATCCCCGGCGGCTCGACCAATATTCAGGCGCTGATCTCAGGCAACCTCGACCTGACCCAGCTCTCCGGCGCGCCCGGTGTCGCGGCCAATCTCGAGGGCGCCGACATCGTTTACATCGCCGGCCTGCTCGACAAGCTCAATTACCAGCTCGTCACCCGGCCGGAGATCAGAACCGCGGAACAGCTCAAAGGAAAAAAACTCGGCATCAGCCGGTTCGGCTCCGCGGCCGATTTCGGCCTGCGCGCGATCTTGAAGCGGCTCGGCATCGACCCCGCGAAAGACGTGACGATCCTGCAGATCGGCGATGAGCCGACGCGCAGCGCGGCGGTCAAGGCGGGAAATATCGACGGCACGGTGATGAACGCGCCGTTCGGCGCCGAGGCGGAAAAGTTGAAGCTGAATATCGTCGCGGATTCGCTCAAGATGGGGATTCCATTTTTTAACACCGGCCTTTTGGGCAGCCGGAGGTTCCTCGATCAACAGGAAGCGAAGGTGCTGAATTTTCTCCGCGTTTATCTCGAAGCGATCAAGATTCTGAAGACCGACCGGGCCTATTCGGTGCAAGCGATGGCGCAGTTTACGCGGGTGAAGGATCTCAAACTCGTCGAAGAAGGCTACGACTACGTGAAAGATCAAATCCAGCCCGTGCCGTATCCATCTCTGGAGGCGATGCAGGCGGTGGTCGCGCAGATCGCGGAGACCAATCCGAAAGCGCGGCAGGTCGACGCGCGAAATTACATCAGCGACCGCTATTTCAAGCAGCTCGAAAACGAGGGGTTCGTAAAGCGGCTGTGGGGGAAATAGAGGTGTTTTCCGATAAGCGAAACCAATTCGAGCTCAACCGCCGCGAACTGCTCAAAGCCGGGATCGGTGCCGGTGCGTCACTTTTTTTTCCTGGCTTCGGCCTGTCGGCGCAGGCCGGCCCGCTGATCCAACGCAAGATCCCCTCGACCGGCGAGGGCTTGCCGGTCATCGGCGTCGGTACGGCGCGGCGCTATGAAGACGTCACCACCGAGGCGCAAAAAGCGCCGCTCCGAGACGTGCTCGGCCGATTCAAAGAGCTGGGCGGCAAGCTGATCGACACTTCGCCGACTTACGGCACGGCCGAGCAGGTGGTGGGCGATATCACCGCGGAGCTGAAGAGCCGCAATGGGCTTTTCCTCGCGACCAAGGTGAGCACCGACGGCGGGCGCGATGCCGGCACGCGCCAGATCGAACAATCGTTCAAGAAGCTGCGCACGGAAAAAATCGATCTCATCGCGGTGCACAATCTGCGCGACACTCAAACGCAGCTCCGCACTCTCAAGGATCTCAAGCAGGCCGGCCGCATCCGCTACCTCGGCATCACGACGTCGTTCCCGCGGCAATATCAGGAGTTCGAGCGGACGATGAAGGCCGAGACGCTCGACTTCATTCAGGTGGATTACGCGCTCGACAACCGCGAGACGGGTAAAAGAATTCTGCCGCTCGCGGCCGACCGCGGCATGGCGGTCATGATCAACCTGCCGTTCGGGCGCGGCCGGCTGTTCGACGCGGTCCAGGGGCAGCAACTGCCGCCGTGGGCCGCCGAATTCGATTGCGCGAGCTGGGCGCAATTTTTTTTGAAATACATCGTCTCCCATCCGGCGGTGACCTGCTGCATGCCGGGAACCGCGAAGATGGAATATCTGCTCGACAATCTCGGCGCGGCGCGCGGCCGCATGCCCGACGCGGCGATGCGCCGCCGGATGGAAACCTTCATCGAGCCGGGCTGAGCGGGTGCCATGGCGCTGACCGCTCAGGGCGGAGACGGCCTCGCCCACCGGCTGCTCAGCCGTTGGATCGACGTGCGGCCCGCGGAAACGCGCGCGCTCGGTTGGTCGTGGCTCTATATCTTTTCGCTCTTATCCTCCTATTACGTTCTGCGGCCGATTCGCGACGATATGGGCGTCGCGGGCGGCGTCGAGAACCTGCCGTGGCTTTTCAGCGCGACGCTCGCCGGCATGATCGCGGTCAATCCGCCGTTCGCCGCGCTGGTGCGCAAGCTGCCGCGCGCGCGCTTCATCCCCCTTACGTATCGCTTTTTCATGGCGAATCTGCTCGTTTTCTTCCTGCTGCTCGAATTCTCCACCCAGAATATTTGGATCGGGCGCGTGTTTTTTATCTGGACGTCGGTCTTTAACTTGTTCGTGGTCTCGATCTTCTGGGCGCTGATGGTCGATGTCTTCGATTCGGAACAGGGGAAGCGCCTGTTCGGCTGCATCGCCGCCGGGGCGACCCTCGGCGGCATTCTAGGATCGAGTCTCACAGCCGGGCTCGCGCCGCGCGTCGGGCCGGCATTCCTGCTGCTCGGATCGGCGGCGCTGCTCGAAATCGCGGTCTTTAGCGTCCGGCGCCTGTCGCGGCTGTCCGACGCGCTGCAAGCTCATTCGACGGCCGCAACCGGAGAAGCGCCGGTCGGCGGAAAAATATTTTCCGGCTTCACGCACGCGGTCCAATCGCCTTACCTTTTGAACATCAGCGCATACATGTTGCTCTACGCGATCACCTCGACCTTCCTCTATTTCGAGCAGGCCGCGGTCGTCGGCCAGAGCTTCGCCGATCGCGCGGCGCGCACTGCGTTCTTTGCCCAAATCGATCTGCTCGTCAATCTGCTGACTTTGGCCACCCAACTTTTTCTCACCGAGCGAATTCTCCGCGCCTTAGGCATCGCGCTGACCCTCACCCTGCTGCCCGCGCTCAGCGCGCTGGGCTTCACGGCCCTGGGGCTGGCGCCGACGGTCGCGATCATCGTCGCATTTCAAGTGCTCAGGCGCGCCGGCAATTTCGCCGTCGCGCGGCCGACGCGCGAGGTGCTCTTCACCGTGATTCGGCGCGAGGACAAGTACAAGGCGAAGAGCTTCATCGACACCGTCGTCTATCGCGGCGGCGATCAGATCGGCGCCTGGTCGTACGGTCTGTTGTCGTTTCTCGGGCTCGGGCTCGGCGCCATCGCGTTCGTCGCCGTGCCGCTGTCGGCCGCCTGGCTGCTGAACGGCTTTTGGCTCGGCCGCAAGCAGGAAGCGCTGGCAGTGGAGCCAACCGCCGCTCCGCGCCGTCCATAGAATTTTGCCCTTTCATCTTTTCGCTTTCGTTCTCGTTTTTTTCCTTGACGGCGGGTCGGCTTCTGTACTACGGATTCGCTGAACCCGAGGGGAGGACTCATGAAACGGCTAGTGGTCATGGCCTGCGGCCTGTGCGCTCTGATGGCGGGGGTCTTTGTCCAGGTCTCTGTCGTCTACGCAGCCGACAAGGTCAAACTGCCTTATTCCCCCATCGGCTGGGAGAGCCTGCCCTGGTACGTCGGCAAAGACGGCGGGTACTACGAGAAATACGGCATCGACGCCGAGCTTTTCTTTCAGGGCGCGTCGTCGGAGATCATTCAAGCGATGCTGGCCGGCGACGCCCAATTCGCGGGCATCGGCGGTCCCGCGATCGTTTCCAATGTCATCGCGGGCGGCGACGTCATTCAGGTCGCCGCGTTGGTGAAGACGTTTACGATTCCGATTTACGCGCAACCTTCGATCAAGACCCTGGCCGATCTCAAAGGCCAGAAAGTCGGCGTGAGCCGGTTCGGCTCGGTGACGCACCTGACCGCGCTGGCGGTGCTGCAGCGGGCCGGGCTGGTGAAGGACGTGACGATCGTGCAGACCGGCGGCGTGCCCGAATCCGCCGCCGCCATCGCCTCGGGCGCGGTCGCCGCCGCGACCGTGCTGCCGCCGCAGAGCCTGATGCTCAGAGACAAGGGCTACCGCGAGCTGGTCGGGCTCAAAGAGTTGAGAGAGCTGAGCGCGTTCGTCGAAAACGGCCTAGCCGTGCGCCGCTCGTTCGCCGCCAAGAATCCCGATCTCGTCAAGCGATTTTTGAAAGCGTCGCTGGAGGGGCTGAAGCGGGTCTTCGACGACAAGAATTTCGCCATGAAATCTTTGGGCCAGTACACCAAGATCAATGATCCCAAGCTGCTCGAAGACAGCTACGAGTGGGCCGCCGCCGCGTTTGTAAAAGATCCCCGCGTGCCGCAAGACGCGGAGAAGGCCCTGGCGGATAAGATGGTCGAGCTCAAAATGGTCGACGCCGCCGCCGCGGCCAAGACTCCCGTCACGTCATTCTTCGACAACCAATATGTGGACGCGCTCGAGAAGGAAGGCTTCCTAAAAAAACTTTGGCCGTAGTCGGGGAATGTATCATGCGTTTCGGCGGCGGATTGACGAGACGCGCTCTGGGCGCGCTCACTTACGAAGCGGCATTGCGCGCCGTCGGTCAGGACTTGGCCGGGCTCGCGATCGAATCGCTGGAGATCAAGGTCGAAGGCAACATTTTTGTCGCGCACGGCATCCGGATCGGCTCGGCGGATGACAGTAGATCCAAATCGACGATCCGCCTTTTGCGCAGATTAAGGCGGGGCATCGCCGCGATGACCGGACAAGGCGGCAAACCGATTCAACGATCACGCCGGGAGCGCTTTGCGCGCCGGTACACGGTGGGACAGATCCAGGTGCTGGATAAGCTGGGATTTGCGCGGCAAACGGGCCTCGTTAAAACCCCCGATCCTTCGTCCCTCGCGGAATCGCTTCGAACCGTCGGCCGAGTGGTGGATGCCAAGAAGGGACGCCTGGTCAGCCTTTACAAAGACCAGCGCGCGATCAAGTTCGCCTACAAGAACGAAAACGGCTGGCTCGACAAGCAGGAGTTCTATAGCCTGTCGATTTATAAGACCCAGCAGGAGGCGTTGGCGTTGAGGAAGGAAAAAGGCAATATTTGATCCGGCAAGACCGGTTTATCCTAGGTATCTAGCGCGCGCCTATGCGAATCTTGGGTCAAGGTAGGTCCGGCGAAGGATCGCTCGCTGCCGTCAAATACGAGACGGCGCTGCGTGTGATCGGCCAGGATCTCACGCCGCTGTTACTCCAATCCGTAGAAATAACCGTCGAAAATAACGCCTTTGTGGCGCAAGGCGCGGCTCCTGCGGCGGGGCGTGGCGCAAAAGCACAGAAGGAACCAGCGCGGCAGCCGTTCGTGCGCCGCTACAGCGCACAGGATATTCAACGGTTGAACGAGCAGGGGCGAAGGGCGCAAGCCGGCGGCGCTAAAACTCCCGACGCTTCCTCTTTGGCCGAGTCGCTGCGGACCATCGGCCGAGCGCTGGATCTCGAACGCCGGCGTCTGGTTCAGGTCGTCAAGGACGGGCACAAATTCACCGTCGTATACGAGGACGAGAAGGGCGAGGCCCACAGGGATGAGTGCTACAGCCTTTCGCTCTACAAAGGCCAGCAAGACGGATTGTCGCGGCGGGGCAAAAAAAAGGACATCTGGGAGGACAGCAAAGGTTAGACGGCTGGAGCCGAGGTCCGCTCGGAGTCCGGATAGACGATTTCCAGCTTGCCGTTTTGCCATTGACACAGTTTCATCGCGCCCGAGGAAAGGCCGTTCGTTTTAAACCGCAGTTCTCCCATCACGGTACTGAAGGTTCGTTGCAGGAGGGTTTCTCTCAACGCTTCGTTGTCCAAGCTTCCCGTCGCCGCGACCGCCTGCTCCAGCACCTGGCAGCAGGCGTAACCGCCGGCGGAGTGGTACTCCGGCTCGCTGCCGTAGGCGGCGCTAAACGATTGCGCAAAGTTTTTCGACCGAGGGTCGGGGTCGATCGCCACCCAGGTCGCGCGCATGAAGACGCCGTCGATGGCGGCGGCGAGATGAGAATCCTCGGCCGACGGATTGTCGGATAGCCAGATTTTCGTTTGTTTCAAGCCCGCCTTTTGAGCTTCCCATAAGCAGGAAGGCATCGGCTCGTCCGGGCGCGTGTGATCGAGGCCGATGAGCACGCTGTCGACGCTTTTGGATTCGATCCGTTGCATCAAGCCCACATAATCGAACGGCGGCTGCGCAATCATTTCTTCGTGCGCGATCTCGCAGCCCAAGACCTTCGCATAATATTTGACGCCGAGCGCGACCGCGCGTCCGATGCGCCCGTCGGTGTAGGCGAGCGCCGCCGTCCACGACTGTCCCGGCTTGCGTGACCGCGCCGTCAGCTCCAAGAAACTTTTCGGGTAATCGAAGTCGCATCCCGACCAGCAGAGAAAAAGGTACTTCCGGCCTCGGGCGAAAATCTCGTGCGAGCTGCCGCTGCCTTGAAGCAAAAGCCGGCGGGCGTTTTCGACCACCGGCGCCGCCGCTTCGACGAGCGCGCTGTGACAGGGGCCGAGCAAAAGCGGCGCCTTGTCGTCATGGATCAGCCGGCGATAGTTTTCCGCGGCTTTTTCCGGCGCGCTGCCGTCGTCGTAAACCAGAAAGCGGACGCGTCTGCCGAGCAGGCCGCCGCGCTGGTTGATATCGCGGAGCCAGAGGTTGTAAGCCCGCTCGTAGGCGATGCCGGCCTTCGGGGCGTAGCGGCCGGATTCGGGCAGGCTCACGCCGATGGTTATTTCCGCTGAGGACATCTACTGTCTTGGCGCCTTGGCGAAGATTTCGTTCAGCAATTTATCCGCCGGGCGGCGGTCGGAAAATTTGGGATCGTCGCCGTCGAAATAGTCGACGCCGTCGAGGCGGCGGTTTTCCGGTAGCACGTTCTGCTTGGGAATATCGGTCCTGAGCGAATCCGAGCCGTCGCGCTTCTGAAACTCGCTCTGGCCCTCGCGCGAGAGCAGCCAGTTCACGAAAAGCTTGGCGGCGTTGGGATGCGGCGCTTTATCGATGAAGCTGATCGTCCCGCCGCCCGAAGTCAGATTTCCGCCCTCCTTCAATTCAATGATTTGCCCGATCGGCAGGCCCTGCTTGATCGCGTTTCTCGTTTCGCGGCTGTTGCACGGCATGCATATGGCGAATTTTCCCGCGGCGAGCCAATCGATCGGCTGGCGGTAGTCGCGCGCAATCGTGACATCCATATCGCCGTAGAGCCGCTGCATAAAGGCGGGGCCGAGCGTGGAGTGGTAATAGAAAAAGAGCACGAGACTATCCATCCCGCCCATTCTGGGATCGGTCGCGACGATTTTCCCTTTCCACTTGGGATTCAAGAGGTCCCAATAAGTCGTGAACTCCTTTGGATTAACCAGCTTGGTGTTGTACTTGATCTCGACGACGCTGCCGCTGCCGACGAAGGCGAAGATGTGCCTCTGTTCCGCATCCACGTATCTGTGCTTGCCTTGCCACCACTTGGATGGGTCGACAACTTCGGGGAGCGCGAGGAGCGGCTGGATGGGAGCCAGCACCTTAGCCGGATAGAGAACCGCGTAAGCGGTTCCTTTGCCGCCGATGAACAGGTCCACCAGATATTTTCCCGCCCTTCTTTCGGCGATGATCCTCGGCCCGAGCTGCGAGCCGCGCCCGGTGAGCGTGGTGACTTTGATCTTCGGGTAAGCGCTTTGGAACGCCTCTTCGATTCTAATCTGCGACACCTCGCCGCCTGTGTAGACGACGAGCTGCCCTTCTTTTTCCGCCGCCGCGATCGTATTTTCCCATTCGCCGCGCGCGGGCGCTTCCGCCGCGCCGGCCATTTGCGCAGATGATAGACACAACGCGGCAAAGAGGCTTAAAAAAAATTCTGTCGGCGAATTTCCGTTCATCCCACTGGTCGTAGGCGTTCGTGCGGCCCCAGATTGGGCGTTTTCATCTTTGCGCCGAGCTTTCGCCATGAACTGCAAACTACTTTACTTGCCGGGCTTGCCGAGCACCTCGTTCAATAATTTATCCGCCGGCCGCCGATCGGAAAATCGGTCGTCGTCGCCGTCGAAATATTCGACGCCGTCTCTTCTCACGTTCTCTTCCGGCACGTCGTTTTTAGGAATATCGATCCGGAGCGAGTTGGAGCCGGTGCCGGGGCGATCCTTCCTGCCTTTTTGCATCTGCGTTTGGCCGTCGCGCGAGAGCAGCCAGTTGATGAAGACCTTGGCGGCGTTGGGGTGCGGCGCCTGGTTCATGAAGCTCAAAGTGCCGCCCGACGAGGTCAAAGTGCCGCCTTCCTTCAAGGTGAAAATTTGCGCCACGGGGAGCCCTTGGCGCATGGCGTTGTCCATCTCGTCGCTGACGCAGGGAATGCAGAGGAAAAATTTGCCGGTCGCCAGCCAATCGACCGGCTGGCGATAGTCGCGCGCGATCGTGACGTCCATCTCGCCGTAGAGCCGCCGCATGAATTCGGGACCGAGCTTGGAATGGTAGTAGAAAAACAGGACCGGCGTATCCATCCCGCGCGTGCGCGGATCGGTGGCGACGATCTTGCCTTTCCACTTCGGGTTGAGGAGATCCCAGTAAGAATTGAACTCCTTGGGATTGACCAGAGCCTTATTATAATTGATGTTGACGCCGCCGCCGTTGCCGACGAAGACGAAAATATATTTTCCCTCGGAGTCGACGTATTTATGTTTCCCCTGCCACCATTTGGTCTCGTCCACAATCTCCGGCAAAATCAACAGCGGCTTGATCGGCTCCAACGTCTTGCCGACGTAAAGCGTCGCGTGCGCCGTGCCTTTGCCGCCGCTGAATATATCGACAAGATACTTTCCCGCCCTGCGCTCCGCGATGATTCTGGGGCCGAGATCGCTGCCGCGCGCCCTTAGCTGGTTGACCTTGATTTTCGGATAGGTTTTCTCGAACGCCTGGACGGTCTCGACCGTGACGGGCCCAGCGTCAAAAATATAAAGGCTGACCTGGCCCTCTTTCTCCGCCGCGGCCGCGCTCTTTTCCCATTCCGTCTGCCACGCCGGCTTAATTTCCGCGGCGCGGCCCACGGTAGCCGTCAAGAGAAGGATGCAAAGGAAAAACGCCACACGCATTTGAATTTTCCTGGCCGAGCGACTTGAAACTCAGTCCTCAGTCGTCTTGCGCAGCCGCTTCCGAAAACGCGGTGTAGCCTTCGGGAATGAGACGAATGACTTCGTCCTTTGCCGGGTCGCGGTTGATACCGAGCGGGTCGCCGCCGTTTTGCACCGCGCGGAGCTGATCGCGCAAGAATTTTCGGAAAATGATGATGCCGCGGTCCGATTCCCCCAGGTGCTCGTTCGGACGATTGGCGATCGGTCCCTGCGTCTCCCAGGCCATTTGGTCCTGGCTGGGAAAATTCTCCATGTGAAATTCGCCCGCCTCGTTTTTCGTGCGGACGAATTCCGCCGGCGGATTTTCGGGTTGCTCCACGGCGCTGCCGTCCTGGGTCGGGTTGAACCTTACGTGGAAGATTTGCGTGTGGGTGTCGTCGATGGGCGTGCGGAAATGCATATTGTAGCTGTTGGTCGCCGGGACGAGCAGCATGTTCGGAAAGATGAGCGGGTGCGGCGCCTCGACGCGGCCGGCGTCGCCGGCAAAGACCCGGCGCTTCTGGATTCCGGCCCAGGCAGAATGCACCTCCAGCTCGAAATCGAGCTTGCTGAGCGGCCGATAATAATACTGCCCCTGCGAAGTTCCACGCAGCCTCAGCGTGTGCGCGTGGAGATAATAGGTGTGCACCGGATCGACCGAGTTCTCCATCGCCTGAAGCCAGTTGCAGCGCAGGACCTGATAGATCTCGAGCCTTCTCACTCCATCCCGCCGCGTGAGAATGTCCCATTTCGGCAGGAGAGGTTTTTTCTCCGGCGGGCCGAGATAGGTGAACAACAGTCCGGCCAATTTCTCCACGGGGTAGGCCGGATGGCGGATTTCTTC
Organism: Binatia bacterium; assembly: GCA_036506735.1. Taxonomy (GTDB): domain Bacteria; phylum Desulfobacterota; class Binatia; order UBA9968; family UBA9968; genus JAJPJQ01. Next base: position 18,649 of record DASXRG010000310.1, read on the forward strand.
CTTGTATGCGACCTCCGGGGTTTCGAACGGCTGTTCCAAGCAATTGCCGCAGGCGTCGTACTTCCAGCCGTGATAGGCGCAGCGGATGCCGTCGTCTTCGACGAATCCATAATAGAGCGAAGCGCCGCGATGCGCGCAGTGCTCGGCGACGAGCCCGTACGCGCCGCTCCGATCCCGGTAGAGCACCAGATCCTCGCCCAGAACTCGGATTTTCTTTTTTGCTTTTTGCGGGGTCAGCTCCGATGCCGCCGCAATGACGTGCCAATAGCGCCTGAGGAGCTGGCCGCCCGGAGTCCCGGGACCTACGCCGGTGAGCAAATCGTTTTCTTCTTGAGTGATCATGGCAGGGTCCTTTTTGGCGGCCTTCGACTCCAAATCCGAAAGCGTGCGAAGCGATGCTAATAAAAGCGTGAAACCCTGTCAACTTATGGCGTTTCACGGCGCCCTTTGAGCCCGCGATCAGTATAACAGCGAAATTTTCTAAAGGAACGGCGGCGCCGACCGATTTATCTTTGGATGTTCAAATTATTGGGCAAAGTGACCAAACAGCCTATCGATGGTCTCACCTATGCGGTCGCCTTGCGCGCCATCGGCCAGGATTTGGCCGATCTATTGATTCAGTCCTTGGAAATAACCGTCCAAGGCGACGACGTTTTCATCGCTCAGGGCTATCGTATCGCCCGGGCGGAGCCGTTCGAGCGCAGCTACACCCTGGCGGATCTCATTCGGTTGGACGAGCGCGGCGCGGCGCGGCAAACCGATGACCCGAAAACTCCCGATGCCTCCACGTTGGCGGAGGCGCTTCGGACGGTGGGCAGGGCGGTGGACAATAAACAAGGGCGCTTGGTGAAACTTGCCAAGGACCAGCGCAAGATCAAATTCGAATACGAGGACGAGAACGGACGGGTCCGAAAAGAAGAATTCCACAGCCTTTTGGTTTACCAAGGCCAGCAAGAGGGATTGTCGCTGCGGAGCGGGAAAGAGCGGGCGGACGTGTGGAAAAACAGCCGCGGGTGAGCAAAAAGTGGCCGAATCTTTCTTCACCGCAGCTGTCCGTAAACCCGCTCTTTCTCATTTCGTCCACGAAGCGCAGCGCGACCCACTCTTCGACCTGGCTTTGGCCGCGCTCCCGTCAATGCTTGGATCCATCAATCCTTCCAACGTCGGATAACCGTCGTCCACGAGCAACCCGGCGATTTCTTCCCGGGTCTGTTGCCTCGCATCGATCCTAATTGCTATATACTGTCGCAGAAATTCCTCTACTGAAAACCCAGCGCAGCAACGCCATGTTTTGTTCGAGGGCAAAGCAACTCTTTTTTTTCGGCTTGAGTCTCGCACTGCTCTGCTCATGGCTGGGCCGTGGAATCACGCGAGCAGGAGAGGCGGGGACGGCCTGGCAAGTCGAATGGGAAAAAACCTTGAAGGCGGCGGAGGCCGAGGGTGAGGTGGCGGTCTACGTCGTCGATTATCCCAGGTTTACGGTCGAGCATTTTCGCAAAGCCTATTCCAAGATCAAGCTGTCTTTGGTGGACGGCCCGAGCGGCCCCGATCTTTCCTCCCGGCTCATGGCCGAGCGGAGGGCGGGAAAATATCAAGCGGATCTCTATATCGCGGGACAGGGGACTCACGTTTCCGTTTTATATCCGGCTAAAGCTCTCGCGCCGATGCCGGGCGCTTTCATTCTGCCGGAGGTGAAAGACGAATCGAAATGGTTCAAGGGGAAGCACCGGTTTATCGATCCGGATACCCATCACTCTTTCGTATTCCAGGGTCATCGCGGCCTTTACATCTCCTACAATACCCAGAGGGCGAAGCCGGACGATATCAAATCGTGGTGGGACCTCACGCAATCAAAATGGAAAGGCCAGATTCTAGGTTACGATCCCTCCATCGCGGGCACCGCGCGCAACGCCCTCTGGTACATGTACAAGAACCCCTCCCTCGGTCCTGAGTTCATGAACAAGCTCTTCGGCGAAATGGAGATTACGCTGAGCCGCAATCACCGGCAGGTGGTCGATTGGCTGGCGGGGAAGGCCGCTCTTTGTATCGCCTGCAATGACGCCGAGAGCGGCAGAGACCAGGGCCTCCCGGTCGAGATGATCAAGCATACGCTCAAAGAAGGCGACTACGTCGCCGGTGGACAGGGCGTCGTCAGCCTGATCACGCCCGCGCCGCATCCCAACGCCGCGCGCATCTTTCTCAACTGGTTTCTCTCCCGCGAAGGCCAGACGCTTTTTCAGGAGTACTCCGTCAAGTCCGGACAGCAAAACGCGAACTCCCGGAGGATGGATATTGCCAAGGACGTCATCAAGCCCGAATACCGTCTGCGGGAAGACGCGATCTATTGGGAAAACGGACCGGCGGTGGATCAAGAGACGGCGGAGGCGACCAAACTGCTCAAGGAAATTCTTGCCAAAAAATCGAGATAGGGATCGAGATAGGGAGGAACCATGCTCTCCAGAGAGGAAAACCAACTGCTGACGCGAGTGCATCCCGGCAGTCCGATGGGCAATCTCTTCAGGCGCTACTGGATTCCCGCGCTGCTGGCGGAAGAAATTCCCGCGCCTGATTCTCCTCCCGTGCAGGTGCGGCTTCTCGGCGAGGATCTGGTCGCCTTCCGCGATACCCAAGGCAGGATCGGCCTGTTGGACGAGCACTGCTCGCATCGAGGCACGTCGCTGTTTTACGGACGCAACGAAGAATGCGGTTTGAGATGCATCTATCACGGCTGGAAATACGACGTCGAAGGGAATGTGCTGGATACGCCCGCCGAGCCTCCGGACAGCACGCTGAAAAACAAGGTCCACCATACCGCTTATCCGTGCGTCGAAGCGGGCGGCATGGTGTTCGCCTACATGGGACCGAAAGACAAGATGCCCATATTCCCAACCTACGCCTGGCTCGGGGTGCCGCAAAATCAGATCTACATCGCGAAGAGCCTTTTGGAGTGCAATTATCTCCAGGCCTTGGACGGCGACTGCGATTCGTCCCACCTGAATTTTCTCCATCGGATGTTCAAGCCGGACGAGCGCAGAAATTTTCTCGCGTACGAAGATCAGTCGCCCGAATTCGAGATCGACGAGATGGACTTCGGCTTCAGGGTTGCCGCGATCAGAAAGATGGGCGGCGACAAAAATTACATCCGCATCTCGCAGTTCGTCATGCCATTTATCGGCTGCGTTCCGGTGGGTCGCGAGGTCAACGGCAAGCTCGACGGCTTCAAAGCCGTCTATCAGGTCCCGTCCGACGACCGGAATACCTGGAGATACGATTTCTTTTTCAAATGGTCGCGGCCGATGGCCAAAGAAGACTCGTCGAAGCGCGACTTCGTCGGCCCCGATTACAAAAAGATTCGTAACCTCCGCAACCACTATCTCCAGAACCGCGAAGTTCAGAGGACGGTCAATTTCACCGGCATGGAAGAATTTTTAAACCAGGACGCGTGCGCGACCGAGAGCATGGGGCCGATCGTGGATCGAAGCAAAGAACATCTCGGCGTCAGCGACTCCTATATCATCCAAGTTCGCCGCTTCCTGCTCAAGGCTCTGAAGGACGTCGAAGCCGGCAAATCACCTCCGGGTCTCGTCTACGATCCCAGTCAAGCCGATTTTTCCTCCATTCGCTGCGACGTTGCCCATTTGCCTGCGAACGTCTCGTGGCGGACGCTGTTCGCCTCGAATCAGAGATAGCCGAGGCGGTGAAAATAATTTTCCGCCCCGGGATGGAGCGGCATGCCGGTCTGGACGGCGAAGCGCGGCGAGTAAAAGATCGACGAGCCGAGATAGTGCGTCGCGGTTGAGCGATCGATGACTTCGGCGACTCTGTAAGCTGTCTCCTCGGGCAGCTCGGACCGGCAGTAAAGCGTGAAGCCTTCGGCGTCCAGCGTCCAGAGACCCCGTTCCTGGTTTTTGTACGTGCCGGCCGGAATGAGGCCGGGCTTGATGCTCAGCTCCGCGGCGAGTTTCCCGGCTTCGGCTTCGGTCAAAGAGAAAACTTTCAGCGCGCGGCTTTGCGAAGGATCATAGCGCAGCGGGCTGTTTTCTCTGAAGACGCCGTCCGCCTCGCCGCTCGCGATGAGTCGCGGGATAGATGGAAAATCGGTGATCACCTTCCCGCCCCAGCGGGGAATGTCCTCGTACGGCGCGATGCCGAAATGGCCGAAGATCGCTTTCACCGGATAAGCGACGACCATATTCGGCGCCGGCAGGCACAAGCGAATCGCGGGACGCTTTTGCGCCAGCTCGGTGAAAGAATCGATTTCCAGATCGGCCCGCACCATGTTGACAAACCAGTGCATCGGATACTGGAGCTCGCTGAGGCCGCTGATCCGGAGCCGCTTTGCGTACGGCGTCTTGCCGGCGTGGGCGGCGCGCGCGGCGAAGGTCGTCGTGACTGAGACGTCGGCTTCGCCTTTGTCTACCGCGAGCGCGATCTCCGGCACCTCGCCGCCGAGTTTTGAGAGCTCAATTTGAAAACCCGCGGCCTTCAAACCGTCGCAGAGCCAACCCAGAATCCGCCCCCAGGTTCCTCCGGTATCGATCGTCGCGATTCTTAACGTTTCGGGCATTCTTTTATCGCAGCTTCTCTACGAACCCGCTCTTCCTGATTTCGTCCACGAAGCGCAGCTCGACGAAATCTTCCGCCTTGGCTTTGGCCGCTCTGGGATCGGTCAAGGCTTGGATCTCCAGCGTCTGCTTCAAGCCTTCCAGGGTCGGATAGCCGTCATCGACGAGCAGCGCGGCGTTGGCTGCGTACGCCGCCTCCAGGATGTCACGGCTCGAGCCGCGGGTGTATTTCTGCATCACTTTGATCGACTCTTCTTTGTGGGTTTTGAAGTAATGTGCCGCTTCGGTCACGGCCAGGACCATGCGCCGGACTTCATCGGGATTCTCCCTAATCTTTTTCCTCGTGGTGGCGATGCAGGTGAACTGGAACGGCACTTTGAGCTTGGCCATGTCGATGATCACCTTGAGCCCGGCTTTTTCCGACCGGAGCTTCTCTCCTTCGGTGACCACGGTGAAATCGGCTTGCCCGTTCATCGTGGCGGCGAGCCGCGCGGGGGCCCCGCCGACCGTGACGGCCTTGATATCTTTGTAAGCGACGCCCACTTTCGCCAGCGCCAGCCGGACCGCGAAGTCCGCCGAGGTCCCCGGGATATGGACGGCCGCGGTTTTGCCTTTGAGCTGCTCGGGCGATTTGATGGTGGAATTTCCGACGATGAAATAGGGCAGGGTGTTCATCTGGCTCTGGACGATCGCCACGTCCCCGCCGGCGAGTGTTGCGTTGATGACCGCGGTCCCGACCGCGCCGCTGTAACCCAGATCTCCGGCGATCATGCTCTGGATCCCGCGGACGCTGCCGTCGATAAAGAGCGTTTCCACGTCGAGCCCATGCTTCTTATACAGGCCCGCATCCTTGGCCAGCCAGTAGACCACCGAGCTGGTCGTATCGGTGATATAGGCGATGTAGATCCGCCCCTCGGCGTTACGCGTAGATCCGAAAGCCAAGCTGGACAGCAGGGTGAGGATGGTTATCAATCGAGTCTTCTTGCGAGTCTTCATGCGGCAGCCTCCTATAGAAAGCTTCCGAACGAGGTCGCCCCATCCTTAGCGCATCGGGAATTGTCGGACAAGGAGGAAAGGCCTGAGGCGAGAGAAAAAAAGCTATCGGAGGCGAGGCATCCGGGATGCCTTAGATTCGCTCGGCGTGCGCCCGCCTGGGTTTCCCCAGGCGGGCTTTTAGCTGGCGGAACAGGCGATGAAAGAATTTCGCGACGGTCTGCATTGGTTTATCTCTGCGCGAAATCGTAGGGCGAAACGGCGAACTCGTCGACGGACCGGCGCGATCTCACACGCTTGAGCTTCCGTTTGAGATAGCTGTCTTTGGGCCAGTTCCAATGTTGTCCCGGCAGCGAATCCCCGAAGTACGGCGCGCCGTTCACCTTGCTTTGCAGAAAGACTTGCTGCCAGAAGCTCGGTTTTTCTCCGCTTATTTTTTGATGTTCCACGATCGATCCTCCTGTTCGATAATAAATTTTCGCCGGCAAGCCGCGCGCCAAATTGCGATTTACTTTTCGTTTTTGGCGCGGGAAGTCAGTATTTGACCGCGGCTTGCGATCGGGCGAGTTGATTTTGATGGACAGGAGTAAACAGCAGATTCTGTGCCAGGAAAAAAATCTTCCATGGCGATCTTCTGAATCACATTCCGCGCAAATTTTTCATAAAACGCTCAAGGGCGGCTTCATGGCTCGGATTTCCGATCGGGCAAATAATAGGGCACTTGTGACCTGCGCGTTTTTGACCGGGAGTTTGGCTCGCGCATCGGTAGCTGCTATAAGGTGGGCTTTACTTTTATGGAAACGGTCAAAGCCACCTTGTGGATTTATCGCGTTGCGCTGAGGCGCGCCGTGGAGTTGCTCGCCGGCAACTGGGGAATCATCTTCGCGCCGCTCGCTTACAGCGTGGTCTTGTCCGTCGCTAAGATGGTCTTTGAGCCGTTGGGTTTTATCGGCGGAATGATCGTCACCGCGGTGGCGGCCGCCTGCGGCAGCTCGGCGCTTTTCCTGATTGAAAATATCGTGCGGATGGGAAAGGTCGTGCTCAACGACTTTATCAAGGGCTTTTCCGTCTATCTCTGGGAGATTATCGGGATCGCGTTTATCCTGTGGATTCCGATGACCTTGCTGCGGCAGGTCGCTTATTCGACGGAGGAAGGGCCGCTCATCGTGTTTCTCGTGCAGTTCCTGCTTTACGTTATTCTCAACCCGGTGCCGGAGCTGATCTATCAGAGCCGGACTTCCGGAATCGCGCTGCTGTCGGCGAGCTATGAATTCATCGTCGACAATTGGATCGAATGGTTCGTGCCCAACGTGTCGATCACGGCGGCCGCCTACCTGTTGCTGAACTGGCTGGACGTTCCGGCGTCCTATCTGCCGTCTTTTTTTCGCTACTTTTTTATCTTTTCCGTTTTCGGTCTTCTGCTGACGTTCCTGATGATCTTCCGCGGCCTGCTTTTTTCCGAGCTCGCGGGCACGACGCGCCGGAGCCGGGCTTATCGCTACCGCGCGCGGTCGGGGGAGTGAATCGTCATAGTTCGTCCTTGATCCTTCGTTTCCACGCTCTTTTGAGCCAATTGTAGCCGCGACGGCCGGCCAGGAAAATCCCGGCAGTGAAAGCAGTCCAGCTTAAAAGCGATGCGACGGCGATCATCGCGACTTTCATCTGCGGGGAGAATGGCAGAAACACGATGACGACGAAGGTCGGATAGACTAAAAAGCTGACGACGATCAGGGCGATCCCCGCAAAGAAGCGGGCCTTATGGTCGTGCGGAATGGGCGGTTTGGTTGCGTTGGCGGTGGTCATTTTCCGGCGGCTTTAGTCATAACACATTCCCGTTTTTGCGTCGCTTCGACCGGCCGAATAATTCATGCTCGCGTGCTTGACACTCTCTCCCTCTTCATGATCAGTTACGACGCGGCAAGTAAAAAGGCGAAAGTAAAAAGTAAAAGCTTGGAAAGCGAAGGAGGTTTTATGAGACCCTGGTCGCCGCTCTTGTCCGCATTGGCAATTTGCCTGACGGCAAGCACCCTGCAGGCCAAAGAGGTCGTGATCGTCACTTCCTTTCCCAAAGAGCTTTTCGAAAATTATAAAAAAGCCTTCGAGGCGCGATATCCCGGAATCGGCGTCGTCGTCAAAGCCAAACAGACGAACGAAGGCGTGACTTATCTGCGCGAGACCCGAGCCAAGCCCGAGGCCGATATTTTCTGGGTCAGCGCCCCGGACGCGTTCCAGACGCTGAAAAACGACGGCCTGCTGGAAAAATACGCGCCGCCGAAAGAGATCACGGCGAAGATTCCGGCGAAGATCGGCAACTTTCCCATCCATGACGCCGACGGAACCTATTTCGGTTTTGCGATCAGCGGCTACGGTCTCATGTGGAACAAAAACTACCTCCAGGGCCACAAATTGCCCGCGCCGAAGGAGTGGACCGACCTGACGAACGCAAGATATCACGGCCATCTCGTCATCAGCGCGCCGTCGCGCAGCGGCACGACGCATCTGACGATCGAAACGATCCTGCAGGCGTACGGCTGGGAAAAGGGCTGGAATCTTTTGCTCAACGCCGGCGGCAATATGGGCGCGATCACCGAGCGTAGCTTCGGTGTGCCCGAGGCAGTGATCAGCGGACAGTACGGCATCGGCGTCGTGATCGATTTCTTCGGCCTCGCGGCGATCGCCAGCGGGCAGCCGGTCGATTTCGTCTATCCGCCGCTCACCTCCGTCGTGCCGGCGAGCGTCGGGATCGTGAAGGGAGCTCCGAATATGGAGGAGGCGAAAACCTTCGTGAATTATCTATTGAGCGAGCCCGGGCAGATGGTGCTGTTTTCGCCCGACATCGCGCGGCTTCCGGTGATGCCCGATCTCTACGCCAAGGCGCCGGCGAATTATCCCAACCCGTTCAAGACGAAGATGGGCGGCGTCGACTTCAACGATCAACTGTCATCCGGACGCCGCGACATCGTCAACTCACTCTACGATCACGTCATCACGTTCCGCCACAAAGAGCTGAAAGACGCGTGGGGAAGCATCTACAAAGCCGAAGAAGCCGCGGCCAAAAGCAAAGGGGCGAACGTCACCCAGGCGCGCAGCCTGATCGCCGACGCGCGCAAACACGCGTCGCAGGTGCCTATCGATGAGAAGAAGGCGAGCGACAAGGAGATCGTCGCCGGCTTTCGCGGCAAATCCGGGCTGAAGGCGCAGATGGAGACCGAGTGGGAAACCGCCGCCAAGGCGAACTACACCAAAGCCAAAGAGCTGGCGGACAAGGCGGCGGGTATGGCAAAGTAGCCGGCAGCAATCCGCCGTCCGCTATCAGCTTTCATGGCCAAGAGTGAAGCAGCTCCCGCGCTGTGCTTCGGAGAAAAGACCGATTGGCTCCCGGCCGCGGTCATGGCGGCGCTGCTCGCGCTGCTCTTCGTCTTTATCCTCTACCCCGTCGTGCGCGTCCTCTGGGTTTCGCTTGCCGACGAGAAGTCTCAGCTCACGTTCATCCACTTTCAAAACTTTTTTCTCCGGCCGCTTTTCCGCGACGCGCTGTGGAACAGTCTCTTCAGCGGTTTTCTCGTCGTCTTGTTCGGCAGCCTGATCGCCGTGCCGCTCGCTTACATCACCGCCCGCTACGAGTTCCGCGGCAAAATTTTGCTGCAAACGCTGACGACCCTGCCGTTGGTGATCCCGCCGTTCGTCGGCGCGGTGGCGTTCCAGCAGATCCTCGGCCGCAGCGGCACGGTCAATCTCCTGTTCATGCAGTGGTTCGATTTTACGATTCCCTTCATGGAAGGTTTGACCGGCGTCGTTCTGGTACAAACGCTGCACTTCTTTCCATTCATCATGCTCAACACCGCCGTCTCGCTCTCGAACATCGATGCTTCGTTGGAAGAGATGGCCCAGAGCATGGGGTGCCACGGCTTCAGGCTTTTTCGCCGCGTCACCTTGCCGCTGGTGCTGCCGGGCTTCATCGCCGGCTGTCTGCTCACGTTTATCCGGGCGATCGACGACCTCGGCACGCCGCTGATGTTGAACTATAAAAACCTCCTCGCGCCGCAAGCCTATCTGCGCATCACCACGATCGGCATCGACGACGTTGACGGCTATGTGATCTGCGCCGTGCTGGTCGTGCTCTCGCTCGCGTCTCTGCTGGCGGCGCGGAAGTATTTGAGCCTCGCCGAATACGCAACCGTCCAAGGCGCGCGGGGCGTCATCCGACCGCTTCAGGGAAAAAGGTTAGCCTTCGTTTTTTTATTCAGCGCGCTGGCGCTGGCGATCAGCTTGTTGCCCCACGCGGGGATTTTCCTTCTCTCATTCTCGAAGGTCTGGAGCTTTTCGGTTCTTCCGACCCGATTGAGTTTGGATAACTATGCCGAGATTCTTTTTCGCGTCCCTCACTTTATAAAAAATACGCTGCTTTACACGGGCCTGGCGGCGGGCTTCGCCGTCACATTGGGAGCCGCCATCGCCTTTCTTCTGCTGCGCAGCCGGCTATGGGGGAGGAATCTGCTCGACGCGCTGGCGACCTTGCCGCTGGCGATTCCCGGGGTCGTGCTCGCGGTGGGGTACATTAGAGTCTTTCACGGCTGGGACTTTCCCGGCGTCGGCGCATCGCTGACTTCGACGTGGTTCATTCTGGTGATCGTCTACACGGCGCGGCGGCTGCCCTACACGGTGCGCGCCTGCTACGCCGCCATGCAACAGGTGCACCCGAGCCTGGAGGAGTCGGCGCAAAATCTCGGCGCCAACCGCCTCAGGACTTTTCTCCGGGTGACGATGCCGCTCATCAGCGGTGGACTCGTGGCCGGTGCGCTCATCGCCTTCGTGACCACTTGCGTGGAGCTCTCGTCCACGATCATGCTCGTTCCCCGGATCGAGTACGGCCCGATTTCCTACGGAATTTACGTCTACATGCAAAGCCCGCTGGGCCGCGGCGCGGGCGCCGCGCTCGGCGTCGTGGCAATTCTTTTGGTCGCGGTGGGAACCTATCTGACGCATCGCGTCTTCGGCGGACGCGCCGCCAGCGTGTTTAGGGTGTAGCGCCATGCAGGCGGCTGAAATCCGGCTGGAAAAGATCGGCAAGCGCTACGGCGACCTCTGGGCGGCGCGCGCCATCGATCTCAAAATCGAGCGCGGAGAATTTTTTACCCTGCTCGGTCCGAGCGGCTGCGGCAAGACGACCTTGCTCAGAATCATCGCCGGATTCGTAGCGCCGGATGAAGGCGCGGTTTTTCTCGACGACCGGCTCGTGAATCATGTTCCGCCGTGGCAGCGCGACGTCGGCATGGTCTTTCAAAACTACGCTCTGTGGCCGCACCTGACGGTTTTCGAGAATGTCGCCTTCGGCCTGCGCGAGCGCAAGATCGCGCGCGCAGAGGTCGGCCAGCGGGTGGCCGATGCGCTCGCGCGCGTCGGGCTTTCCGCTGTCGAGCGGCGCCGGCCGTCGGAGCTTTCGGGCGGCCAGCAGCAGCGGGTCGCGCTGGCGCGCACCTTGGTCGTGCAGCCGCGCGTCCTCTTGTTGGATGAGCCGCTCAGCAATCTCGACGCCAGGCTGCGCGCCGAGATGCGACTCGAGTTGCTCAAGCTGCAGCGCGACGTCGGCATCACGACGGTTTACGTCACGCACGACCAGGAAGAAGCGCTCGCGCTCTCAACGCGCATCGCGGTCATGGACTCCGGCAAAGTGATCCAGGAAGGCGGCCCGCGCGAGATCTACGAGCGCCCGCGCTCGCGTTTCGTCGCTGAGTTCGTCGGCGAAGCCAATCTATTTTTCGGCACGATAAAGCGCACGGGCGACGGTTGCGTCGAGGTCCAAACCGACGACGGGTTCAAGATCCTAGCGGCCTTGGCTTCTTTTCCGTGCGCAATCGGAAAAAAAATTACTTTGCACGTCCGGCCGGAAGCCATAGCGCTGGCGCCGCCCGGCAGCGGCTCTCCCGAATCCAATCGACTCAACGGCAAGGTCGCCGCTTCCGTCTATCAGGGTTCCTCGGTAGAATACGAAGTCGACATCGACAAAAGGTCCATCCGCGCCCGGGTGTCCCATCCGGGCAATCTTTTCCAGCGCGGCGACGGGGTGGCCGTCGTATTCGAGCCCGAAGACGTGGGCTGGATGGTCGAGCAGGATTGAGAGGCTTTTTTTGGAGGCACGAGAGATGAAGCTCTACACTTTTTTTCGCAGCTCGGCATCGTACCGGGTGCGCATCGCGCTCAACTTGAAGGGACTCGACTACGAGCATGTGCCGGTTCATTTGCGGCGCGGGGGCGGCGAGCAATTTTCTCCGGATTACAAGATGAAAAATCCGCAGGCGCTCGTGCCGACCCTGGAAGACGGACGTTTTCTCACGCAATCGCTGGCGATCATCGAATATCTCGAAGAGCGCTATCCGGAGCCGGCGTTGTTGCCGAAAGATCCGGCCGACCGAGCAACCGTGCGCGCGCTGGCGTTGGTTATTGCCTGCGAGGTCCATCCGATACAGAATCTCCGGGTGTTGAACTTTCTGAAGAATGAGCTGAAGCTGGCCGAGGCGGAAACTAACCGCTGGGCGCAGCACTGGATCGATCTTGGCTTCACAGCGCTGGAGCAGATGGTGTCCAAGCAGGAAAAATTCTGCTTCGGCGACACGCCGACCTTGGCGGATCTCTGCCTCATCCCACAGCTCGCCAATGCCCGGCGCTTCGGCTGTGATCCGGCGAAATATCCCACGCTGGTCCGGATCGACGCGCACTGCAATACGCTGCCTGCTTTCGTCAAGGCTGCGCCGGAAAATCAACCGGACGCGGAATAAAAAGGGAGAGCGACATGGAGTTCAAAGGAATCTACTGCGCCAACATCACGCCGTTCGAGCCCGACGGCAGGGCAATTCGGACCGACGAGCTGGCGCGGCTTTTTCAGGAGCTGAAACTGGCCGGCGTCGCCGGCATGGTGTGCAACGGCCACGCGGGCGAAGGCGAGCTTCTCACGCGCGAGGAAAAGGTCGAGGTCGTGAGGCTGGCGCGGCGCACGCTCGGGACAAATTATCCTATCGTCGCCGGCGTCCACGCGCTGCCGACCTGGGAATTGATCGAGCAGGTCGTCGAGGCGAAAGAAGCGGGCGCCAATGCGGTGATGCTCTGCGCGCCGCCGCTGTTCGCCTGGCACGCCGACCGCCATCCCGACTTCGGCATCGCCCAGATCCGTGCGGTCGCCGAGGCGGTCCCAGACTTGCCGATCGTGCTATTCCAGTATTCGCCGAACAATCCTTTTTACTATCGGCCGGAAGTGCTGGCGCGCATCTGCCGGGAAATCCCGCAGGTGAAAGCGATCAAGATGGCGACCAACGTGGACGTCGCGCAATACGAAGAAGAGGTGCGCGCCGTCCGCACGGTCGCGCGCAAAGTCTACCTGCTGCCGGCGAACGGCCGGACGTTCTACTATGCCTTTCAGCTCCAGCCCGACGGCGCGCTATCGGGCTCGGCCAATTTTTGCCCGGCGCACGATGTCGAATTGTTCGAGGCGGTGAAGCGCGGGGACTTAAAGCGCGCGAAGGAGCTGCATGAGCAAATCTTTCCGATCTTCCGCCGGGTTTACTGCGATCCCTACGTCTATCTCCACATCCGCTACAAATATTGCGCCTGGCTGCTCGGAAAAATTTCCAGCCCGGCGGTTCGTTCTCCTTTAGTGGCGCTGCCGGAAGAGGAGGTGAGCGGGTTGAAGGAGGGTCTGCGCGCCAGCGGTGTTGAGCCGGTACATTAATGTTGTCGGAATGAGCCGCCGCCCGTTTATCTTTTCCTTTGGATCGTCAGCGTCGCTTTCTTCGTGACGCTGTCGTAAGCCGCCGAGATCGTCGCCGAAGTTTTTGCTCCTGAAGTCGTGTTGACGGTGAAAGTGGCGGAGCTGGCTCCCGCCGCCACCGTGACCGTAGGCGGTACGGCGGCTCGGGTCGGTCTGCTGCTCGAGAGCGTGACGACGATGCCGCCCGAGGGAGCGTTGCCGCTGACGCTGACTGTTCCCGTCGATGTTGAGCCTCCGGCGACTGTAGTTGGGTTTAGAGCGAAGGAGGACAGCGCGGGAGACTTCACCGCGAGCGCCGCGGTTTTGCTGGTCCCGTTATATTCGCCCGTGATCGTTGCCGTCGTCGTCGCGCTGACCGGCGAAGTATTCACGGTGAAATCCGCCGATGTCGCGCCGGCGTTGATCGTAACGGTTGCCGGGACGCTGACGGCCGGATCGACGTCAGAAAGATCGATGATGACTCCTCCGGCCGGCGCCGCGGCGGTCAGAATCACGGTGCCGGTCGCGCTCTGCCCGCCGGTCACGCCCGACGGACTCACGCTGACGGCCCGCAAGGCCGCCGCGGTTTGCGCCGGAGGATTGTAGCCCAGTTGAATGACCTCAAAATCGCTCGCGGTCAGCGCGGCGAACGCCGGGTTCAGGATGCCGTTGTCCCAGCGCGTGTCGTACGTGCCGGTGATGTACATGTCCGAGCCGTTGTCGGCGACGAGCAGGCCGTACTTTTGCATCACGCGAAATATTTTCTGCGCGTTCGGGTCGCTGGTGCGCTGCGCCAAATTGATGCTCGCCTTAAGCCTCAGGCGCGCGCCCATCGGCAACGCCCCCTGAGTGTTCCCCGCACGATGCGAGGCGGGGTAGACGTAGCCGTTGGTCGCGCGCACGGTCACGCGAAAGGCGTGACCGATGTCGGTGATGTTCGGATTGTAAACTTCGTCGTAGCGGATCAACCCGGGGAGAATCGCCAGTCCGGCGGCGTCCGCCGAAGTCCAGGTGTCGGGCCGGCGGTCGTTCGTGTTCATGTCGAAGAAGGCGCCGGAGCCGGCGTGCCAATTTCTCTCCGTCGGATTGTAATAGACGCTGTAAAGCTCGTAGAGATAGTTGCGGTCGGAGTCCACTATCAACAGATGGCGGTCCTGGCTGTCGCGCAGGTCGACGTTGCCCGGATCGCCGCCTTCGATCCAATAGGGTTGAGTGACGGCTGCGGGCGGAATCGGGTAAAACGGAAAACTCACGCCGGTGGTTGGATTGACGCCATCGCTCTCGTCCCAGTACAGAAAATTCACCGCGACCAGATCCGCAGCCGAGACGCCCGAGACGACGGCATAGGGTATGCCGTAAATGGCGTAAGGATCTTGAGTCGTCGCCGCGTCGCCGCCCAGGTCGGGATGGAGCCGCCGCGTGCCGCCATTGTTAATGAACGAGATGTAACTCGCCGAATTGGGGTCGACCGGCCAATTGCTGATGTCGAGATTCCACCAGTTGTCGGCCGGAAAGAGCGGCAGCGGCGCCGGGAGGCTGCCGCCCGGAATACCATTGATCGCCATTGCGGGTTTACAAGTTCCGAACAAAAGGGCGATAGCCACCATGAGTAAAGAAACGCGAATGAAAGCGTGGATCATGTCTTGCCTCCGTCGATAATCCTGGAGCGAGCTTTCAACAGAGCAAGCTTCATGCCGGGCCGGAACGACCGGCAACTCTGGTAAAGTCAGGAACTACGCGGGAAAAAAAACGATACATTAGGACACGTCAAGGTGGCCAAGTTTCGTCAATCCGTTACGTTTGTTGCCTTTTTTCCCTTCACCGGTTCGGGTTTATCCTTCATTTTTTATCTCTTGACGCCCGCCGGACAGTTGCCCTATTTTGCGGCCACGAGTTAAGCGGCTCGAGGTAACCGAAAGCGAGGGAATAGAGATGGCAAGATTGCTGCTGGTATCCGTCGTGTGCATACTCTGGTGCGCCACCGTGTTCACAGCCGAGGCCGCCAAGGTATCGGTCCTCGTCGATCTCGATCCTAACAGCGCGGAGCAAACCGTCATCGTCGAAACCGTGACGGCGGATCAACCAGGCCGGCTCTACGTCTGCGACCGCGTCACGGGGAACGTCATCCGGATCGACCCCAAAGACCCCAAGCTCGTCGTCGTCGGCCGTATCGAAGCGCGCGAGATCGACGGCAAAAAAGTCCGGGCCGACAGCTCGGGCCTCGTTTTCAACCAACAGGGCGATCTGTATCTGACCAGCGGCGCGTTCCGCGAGATTGTCCGCATCAAGAAAGCCGATCTCAATCCAGACAAGCCCGGAATTGCCGAGACCTTTGCGACCGGCACCGAAGGAGCCAACGGCATCGCCTTCGATAAAAATGGCATGCTCTACGTCTCGGGCGGCAGGAACGGAAAGATCTACCGGATCGGGCCCGCCGGCGGCGCCGCCCAGGATTGGGCGCAAATCGAGCTGCACACGCGCACCCTTCCGGATGGGAAGACGCAGCAAGCGATTCCGGCCAACGGTATGACCTTCGATGCCAAAGGAGAGATTCTTTATGTAGCCGACACCGCGCGCGGCGCGATCTGGAAGGTCGCCGTCGGCAGCGACGGCAAAGCCGGCAAGCCGGCGCTGGTCGCGCAGAGCCCGCTGCTCGAAGGAGCGGACGGGCCGGCCTTCGATCCCAAGGGCAATCTCTGGGTGGCCGCCAACGAGCGCAACGCCATCGTCATGGTGACGCCCGAAGGCAAGGTGTCGGACATCACGAAAAATGACAGCAAAGGACCGCTGGAATTTCCCACGTCTGTCGTGTTTATCGGCAACACGGCCTACGTCAACAACTTCGATACGCCGCGGCGCGACAATCTCGCGGCGGACGGCAAGACTTCGATAGACGGCATCGGCGCCGCGATCGTGCAG
>DASXRG010000311.1:0-8118 GCA_036506735.1 Binatia bacterium
GCGGCCCTCGAATTCGCACGGCAACTGCATCGCTTGGCCGGACGGGCGATAGGCCGTCGCGGAGCCGCCCAACGCCCACGCCATGAAGCCCGCCACCTCGCCGTAGCAAAATCCGGTCGCGACGGCCGGATCCTCCTGAAGCTCAGCCCGGATTTCCCTCATGATCGGGTCCTTTTCGGTGGCAAGCAGAACGGCCGGTTCCTTACGCGCGCGGCGCACGGTCTCGATGACTTTTTTGACCATCGGCGGATCGGACTGCTTGATCTCGATGATCGCTCTGACCTCCGGGAGGAGAGAAAAAAGTTCCGTCAGAGTCGGAATCTCGATCCGTTGCCCGCGGTACGGATAAGTCGCGCCCCCATCCTTGGTAAAGCGATAACCGGCGTCGAGGCGCTTGAGCTCCCCGAGACTCAGTCCGTTTACGGAACCGCGGCCGTCCGTCGTTCTGTCGGCCGTTTCGTCGTGGATGATGACGACTTCGCCGTCGGCGCTGGCGTGAACGTCCAGCTCGACGAAATCCGCGCCGTCGGCGAGCGCCCGCTGAAAGGAGGCAAGCGTATTCTCCGGCGCCTCGCCCGCGGCGCCGCGATGGCCGATGATCCGGGGCTTCGGACCGGAGAAAAAGTTAAAGGGTTTCAGGGTTAAAGGGTTCAATGTTTAAGACAACCCTCCGAACTCTGTCTGTGGTTGCTGTTTTTCCAACCGGTCACGAGCAGGTTTTTATATCTCGAGAAACTGCGGGATGCCGCGCGTGAGCTTCCGGTTGCCGGTTTTCGTGACAACCACCACGTCTTCGAGCCGGACGCCGCCCAGTCCGAGGTAATAGAGTCCGGGCTCGACCGTGACGACGTGGCCGCTCCGCAAGGTGGCATCGCTCGGGGAAATCCGCGGCGGCTCGTGGATGTCGAGACCCAGGCCGTGGCCGGTGCCATGGAAAAACCCCTGCATCCGCCCGCCGATCTTGCCGGTGGGAAATCCTTTTTGTTCGAACAGCGCAAGAATTTTCTGGTGGATCTCTCTGCCGCTGGCGCCGTGGCGGATCATGCGGTAGGCCACGTCTTGCCCGGCCTGGACGGTCGCGTAGACGTGCTTGAGGCGCTCGGAGGCGCGGCCGCGCACGACGGTCCGGCTGAGATCGCCGAAATAACCGGTCTTCTGCGAGCGGGGAAAGATGTCGAAGATGATCGAGGTGTGCGCTTTGATCGGGCCGCTGCCCTCGTGATGCGGGTCGCAGCACTGGTCGCCCGAGGAAATGATCGTGTGGCTCGGCACCCAGCCCTGGGCCATGATCGCCGTGTTGACGGCGGTTTTGAGCTTTTCGGACGTCAGCCGCTCGCGGCCTATATATAGGTAGCGGTCGCGGCCGATCTTGGCCTTCCGGAGGGTTTCGATACCCGCTTCGAGGCCGATCTCGGCGGCGCGCAGAGAATGGCTGATCTTTAAGACCTCGTCGGTGCGTTTTTTCTCGCGCTCCGAAAAGAACGGGTCCTTCCTGATTTGCAGGTTAAACCTTCTGGCCCTCAATTCGTCGGCCAGTGCGGTCGGAAAATTGGCTGGCGCGACGATGCGCTTGATCCCTTTGTCACAGAAGATCCGCTCCACCACATCCGCCGTGGTCGGAACTTGCGTACCACGCTTTCTCAGCTCCGCCTGGTAATGCGAAAGCGATAAGACATGGTCGACCTCGGCCTGCCGTTTGGCCCGGTCGATCTCCAGGTCGCTCATCACCAAATATTTTCTTCCCCGGTGCTGAAAATATATGAAGGGGTCCGGCGCGAAGAACGAAGTCGCGTAGAGCATGTTGGCGTCGGTTTCGCTCGCCGCGACGAGCAGCAAGATGGGTTCTTTTTGGCTCATGTGAAGAAAGCTAAGTTAGCAATTTTACTATGGAACATCAAGGCGCCCGCGCCTTTTGTGTTGACAGATCACCCTCGTTTGCTATGATGCGCCGAACTTTCACTTATGTCTCTACCTCAGGAGAAAGCCCCTTTGGCGGCTTCGAAAGAGAACCTGGAAAAGCTCAAGCAGCTTAACCAACAGGTGGACGCCGGCGGCGGCGAGGACAAGATTCGCCGGCAGCACGAGCAGGGGAAGCTTTTGGCGCGCGAGCGGCTCGACATTCTGCTCGACCATGGCAGCTTCGTCGAGCTCGACCGGCTGCGCACCCACGACTGCGCCGACTTCGACATGGACAGCAAGAAAATCCCCGGCGACGCCGTGGTCACGGGCTACGGCACGATCGACGGCCGTCTGGTCTATGTCTACGCGCAGGACTTCACCGTTTTCGGCGGCAGCTTGAGCGGTGTGGTGGCGGAGAAGATCTGCAAGGTCATGGACCTGGCGATGAAAAACGGCGCGCCGATCATCGGCATCAACGACTCCGGCGGCGCGCGGATTCAAGAAGGGGTCGTGAGCCTGGCCGGCTATGGGGAGATTTTTCTGCGCAACGTGCTCGCCTCCGGAGTCGTGCCGCAGATCTCCGCGATCATGGGCCCGTGCGCCGGCGGCGCGGTCTATTCACCGGCCATCACCGACTTCGTCTTCATGCTGAAGAACAACAGCTATATGTTCATCACCGGCCCGGAGGTGATCAAAGCGGTGACCCACGAGGAAGTCACCAAAGAGGAATTGGGCGGCGCCGATACGCACAACGCCAAGAGCGGCGTGGCCCATTTTTCCACCGAAGGCGAAAAAGAGTGTCTCCTGATGATCCGCGAGCTGATGGGGTTTATTCCCAGCAACAACCAGGAGGAGCCGCCGTTCCATCCGACCGATGACGATCCGTCGCGGAAGGAGAGAAAGCTCAGAGATCTGGTGCCGGATAATCCCAACCGTCCCTACGACATGAAGGATCTGATCGGCGCGGTCATGGACGAGGGATACTTCTACGAGGTGCAGCGGAATTTCGCGCCCAACATCGTCGTCGGCTTCGCCCGTCTGGGAGGAAGATCGGTCGGCGTGGTGGCGAATCAGCCGGCGCACCTGGCCGGCTGTCTCGATATCGACGCGTCGGTCAAGGCGGCGCGCTTCATCCGATTCTGCGACTGCTTCAACGTCCCGATCATCACGTTCGTCGATGTGCCCGGCTTTTTGCCCGGCACGACGCAGGAATTCAACGGTATCATCCGCCACGGCGCCAAGCTCCTCTACGCCTACGCCGAAGCGACGGTTCCGAAGATCACCGTCATTACCCGTAAGGCCTACGGCGGCGGCTACATCGTGATGTCGAGCAAGCATCTGCGCGGCGACATCAATTTGGTCTATCCGACCGGAGAGGTCGCGGTGATGGGACCCGAAGGCGCGATCAGCATCGTCTTTCGCGAGGCGCTGGAGAAGGCGGGAGATCCGGAGAAGGCGCGGGAAGAGCTGGCGGCGAATTACCGCGAGATGTTCGCCAATCCGTTCAAGATTGCCGAGTTCGGCTACGTGGATCAGGTCATTTATCCCGAGGAGACGCGCCCGGTCTTGATCCGGTCGCTCGAGATGCTGAAGAACAAGCGCGACCAGAACCCGCCCAAAAAGCATGGGAATATTCCGCTCTAAAGAAGGCACGAGGCACGAGGCGAAAGGCAACAGGAAAGAGGATTTAACTCGCGCCTCGCGCCTGTTGCCTCGCGCCTAACCATGTTCAAGCGCATCCTCATCGCCAATCGCGGCGAGATCGCAGTCCGGATCGTCCGCTGCTGCCGCGAGCTCGACATCGAGACGGTCGCGATCTATTCCGAGGCGGACCGCGAATCGCTCCACGTCAAATACGCCGATCACGCTTACCTCGTCGGACCGCCGCCGTCGAGCGAGAGCTATCTCGCCATCGACCGGATTCTCGACGTGGCCAAAAAGAGCGGCGCGGACGCCGTTCATCCCGGCTACGGCTTTCTCGCCGAGAACAGCGAGTTTGCGCAGGCTTGCCAGGAAGCCGGCATCACCTTCATCGGCCCGTCGCCCAAAGTGATCGACGACATGGGCGACAAGGTCAAAGCCCGGGCGATCATGAAAGCCGCGGGCATTCCGGTCGTTCCCGGCTCCGATATTCTCAACTCCGAAGAGGAAGTCGCCAAGGCTGCCGAGAGCGTCGGTTATCCTTTCATGCTGAAAGCGGTCGCCGGCGGCGGCGGCAAGGGATTGCGCCTGGTCCGCTCCAGCCGGGAAATTCCATCCGCCTATCGCGCCGTGCGCTCGGAAGCGGCCTCTTCGTTCGGCGATTCCCGGCTCTACATCGAAAAATATCTCGAACGGCCGCGCCATGTCGAAGTGCAAATCCTCGCCGACAAGCACGGCAAAGTCGTCCATCTCTACGACCGCGAATGCTCGATTCAACGGCGCCATCAGAAAATTATCGAAGAGTGTCCCGCGCCGGCGCTCGACTACCGCGAGCGGCGCAACATCGGACGCATCGCGATTCAAGGCGCGCGCGCGGTCGGCTACGTCGGCATCGGGACGCTGGAGTTCTTGCTCGACAAGAACATGAACTTCTACTTCCTCGAAATGAACACCCGGCTGCAAGTAGAGCACGCCGTCACCGAAAGAGTGGTCGGGATCGATATGGTCAAGGCGCAGATCGACGTGGCGGCGGGCGGCTACCTTCCCTGGCGCCAGCGCCACATCAGCCCCACCGGCCATGCCATCGAGTGCCGTATCTACGCGGAGGACCCGGAAAACGATTTTATGCCCTGCCCCGGCAAGATTGAAGGGCTGCGCCTGCCGGAAGGACTCGGCGTGCGCAACGATTGCGGCGTCTACGAAGGCGGCGAGGTGCCGATCCACTACGACCCGATGATCGCCAAGCTGATCGTCTGGGGCGAGGATCGCGTCGAAGCGATCATACGCATGCGCCGCGCGCTGCGCGAGTACCAGGTGCGCGGCATCAAGACGAATATCCCTTTCCATCAGTGGATATTGCGCCACCCGCGCTTCATGGCGGGAGATTTCAACACCGGATTCGTCGACGAGGAGTACCGTTACATGCGCAAGGAGGAGATTTTGCCGCACAAGGACATCGCGCTGGCCTCGGCGGCGATCGCCGCGCTCAATCGCGAGCAGGAGCGGACGGTGCGCATGTTGCAAAAGGGCGCGGCGGAAAAATCGCGCTGGCGTGAAATGGGCCGAAAAGCCTCGCTCCGCTCGATCCCGGGATTGCCGGAAGTAAAGAGACAGAAGTAAAAAGGCTCCGCCACAAGAATTGGCGGATCAGCCCCCGCCACAATGCACGGCGGGTCCGCCTCAGGCGGATTCGGCTGAAAAAGTAAAAACGTAAAATGGCATTCATTGCGCGGCTGGGCGAGCGGACCTATACCGTCGAGATCGAAGAGGTCGGCAAATCGCTCTATCGCGTCGGCGTGGACGGCAGCGAGTTTTTGGTCGACGGAAAGAAAACCGGCCTCACCAACTACTCGCTGATCGTCGACAACCGCTCCTTCGAAGTCGACGTGGATACCTCCGAGGACGAGTACCGCGTCCTGGTGGACGGGAGAAGTTATCGCATCCATCTGCTGGACGAGAGACGGATGCGCGTCGGCGGGCTGCAAGCGGGCATCGAGGTGCAGGGACGGCAGCACGTTTCCGTTCCCATGCCGGGAAAAGTCATCGCCGTTTTGGTTTCCGAGGGCGACAAAGTCGAGCGCGGGCAGGGGCTGGTGATCGTCGAGGCGATGAAGATGGAAAATGAAGTCCGTTGTCCGATCAACGGCGAAGTGAAGAAGGTGCGCGTGAAGACCGGCGACGCGCTGGAGGCGGGCGCCATCCTCGTCGTGGTCGAATAATTTTCGTCGCGGGCGAAAAATTTGTTGTCACGATTTTTTTTTCGTGTTATACACGAAAGAAAATGGTCCCGAAGAAAGTTTTTTTCACCAAAGGAGTCGGCGTCCACAAAGAGAAGCTTGCCTCGTTCGAGTTGGCGCTGCGCACCGCGGGCCTCGCCTACTGCAACCTCGTCCTGGTCTCGAGCATCTATCCTCCGGGATGTAAGCGGATATCGAAAGAAGAGGGCGTGAAGCTCTTGCGCCCGGGCGAGATCGTCTTCTGCGTCTACGATCGCGAGAGCACGAACGAGCCGAACCGGCTCGTGGCCGCTTCGGTGGGCGTCGCGATTCCCGCCGACGATAACCAGCACGGCTATCTTTCCGAGCACCATTCTTTCGGCGAGACCGACGAGAAGGCCGGAGAATACGCCGAAGACCTCGCCGCCAGCATGTTGGCGACGACGCTCGGCATCGAGTTCAATCCCGACACCGCGTGGGACGAGCGCGAGCAGCTCTTCAAGATGTCGGAAAAGATCGTCCGCACGACCAATATCACGCAGTCCGCGATCGGCAACAAAGACGGGCTCTGGACCACGGTCTTCGCCGCCTGCGTCTTCATCAACGACGACACTTCCGCCGGCAACAACAACGAGAACAAATAAGCTGTCAGCCGTCAGCTTTTTCCCCTCACCCAACCCTCTCCCCAGGGAGAGGGCAAGGGTGAGGGTTGGCTGACTGCTGATAGCTTCTTAGCTTTTTTTCCTGGCTATATACGCCACGCCGATGCTCACGCCGTAGAGAAGCGTGAGCGGCAGGGCGAGCAAAATCTGCGAGACGATGTCGGGCGGCGTCAGAATCGCGGCTAGAATAGCGATCACGATGACCGCGTAGCGGAATTGGCGCAGCAAAAATTTGTGGTCGATCAATCCGATGCGCGTGAGAAAATAAGCCACCACCGGCAGCTGGAACATGATCCCGAAGGCGAAGATCAGCTCGGAGGCGAACGAGAGATATTCCCCTACGCGGATCGCGGGGCGCACTTGGATGGCCTCGTAGCGCCGCAGTAAAAGTTCGAATCCCAACTGAAAAATCACCGCGTAACAAAACCAGGCGCCGAGAAGAAAAAATAAAGTGCCGAAGAAGACGAAGCTCCGCGCGTAGCGCTTCTCGTGCTCGTAGAGACCGGGCGCGACGAAGCGCCAGACCTGCCACAAAACCACCGGCAGGGCGCAGATTAGCCCGGCGATGAACGCCACCTTCATCTTGGTGAAAAACGCTTCAACGACCGCCGTGCCGATGAGCGACAGGCCGGGAGTTTTGTTGCGCGTGAGGGGACTCGTCAGAAAGAAAAAAATGTTTTCAACTTCGGCGTAGCAGACCGCAAAACCGGCGGCCATCGCGAGCAGGGATTTGACCAGGCAGGAGCGCAGCTCTTGCAGGTGCCCGGTGAGCGGCATCCGGGCTTCCTCGGAATAGCCGCTACTCGAATTTTCCTTCACTCTGATCCGCGGGGTGGGTCGGGCTGGAAGATGAAGCGGGCTTCTCCGCGCTCACGGTCGGGCTAGGATCCGGCGGGGTTTTTTTCACCGGCTGGTCGGTCTCAAGCTCCACCTGGCGCAGCTCGTCTTTCAGCTCGTCGGTGGCGCGGCGAAACTCGGCGAGTCCCTTGCCGAGCATGCGCGCGACTTCCGGCAATCGCTTCGGCCCCAGGACGATCAAGGCCAGCGCCAGAATCAGAATCAGCTCCGGCATGCCGATGCCGAACATTTTTCGACCTCCGAATGTAAGCTAGTCTATTTCCAGAGGAGAGGCAAGCAGACGGCCGCCAGCAGAGCAATGATGACCGCAACCGGCAAAAACATCATCCATTTAGCTTCACGCCTGAAGTGATGTCGCATCGTGGCCTATTCTTTAATAATAGGCTGATGGCCTAACGAGCCAAGCTCAGCGACCCGGCCCACGGGGCACGTGGATTGCAACCGGAGCGCGATGGCCGGGTTCTCCGCAGCGCATGGTTAGGCCACATGTCGTCTCTCAATCTCATCGTGAATACATCTTTCGCAGACTCGGCAAATGCGATTCGATTCTCTCGAATGTTACTTGCCCTTTAGCCCATCACGAAAGGCAATCGCTTCAAGCTCCACCCGGACAGCGTCCATAACGGGAACCACTGGCCGTGCTTCGAATACAAAAGCAGGGAGGGTCGAGCAGAACTTGTGAACGGTCAACGGATCATCGCAGTCCACCAACATATACCCACCCCAATCGCCTACCCGCACCACAAACAACTCGATCTTGAAATTGGCGGGCGCCTTCCACTGAGTGAAAACCTCCAGTATCCGCTTCTGGGCATTCTCGTATTCCGTAGGCGATCCTTGCG
>DASXRG010000312.1:0-2808 GCA_036506735.1 Binatia bacterium
CGCGCGCTGAAACAGATCGATCCCAAAGTGGAGGTCTACAGCCGCGCCTGCCCGCTGTTCGTTCCGCTCGTGGAAGAAGGATGGCTCGACAACGAGGTCGTCGAAAAAACCGTCGAATCCTACTTGGGAAGCTTGAAGCGCAGCGGTATCGACACGTTGATCTTAGGCTGCACGCACTATCCGTTGCTCAAAAAGGCGATTCGTAGATTCATGGGGCGCGACGTTCGCCTCGTCGATTCGGCGGAAGAGACCGCGAACGAAGTCTCCAGACTCCTCGAAAAAAAATCTCTCCAACGCGAGCGTGGAAAAGGCGGCGCGAGCTTCTTTGTCACCGACGTTCCCGACCGCTTCATCAAAGTCGGCCGGCGCTTCCTCGGCGAAAAAGTGGACTCGGCGGTCAGGATCGAGCGGTGAGAAAGCTTCGGCCCGCTTATTGCTCCACCAGCTCGACGCGACGATTCTTGGCGCGCCCGTCGTCGGTGCGATTGGTCGCAACGGGGGAGAGCGGGCCGGCGCCGCCCGCCTGCAAGCGCGCCGAGGCGATTTTATATTTCGTCGTCAACGCATGGACCACCGCTTCGGCCCGCTGTTTGGAAAGCGTCATGTTGGAAGCCACTCCTCCGACGTCGTCGGTGTGCCCGACGACGAGGAGCTTGAGAGCGGAGTTTGAATTCAAGAGCTTGGCGATTTCGTCGAGCACGGGCGTCGATTCGGACTTGATCTCCGCCTTGCCGGTATCGAAGTAAATGCCGTAGATGGATGCGTGGCCGGTCTTGGAGATGTCGTTGGCCAGCTCTTGAGCCTTCACGACCACCATCTCCGTTTGTATCGGTTTCACCTCGACGACGTCCACCGTATAGAAGACCTTGGACGTATCGCCCCAAATATTGAAGACGACGACGACCACGTAGACGTTGTTCTTGGGGTGACGCGCGGTGAACAAATAGGTTCCTGCATCGTCCGGCGAGCGGCCTCCGAGCTGTGACATATAGGTCCCCGAATACCCGAGGGTGACCGCTACCCTCCCTTCCTCGTTGCACTGTTTGGGCGCGCAGGAGTATAGGATTTCGAAGCCCGCCTGCTTGAGCGCGTTTTCATAGCTGCGGGAAACGGCGAGCGGCGCGGCGCCGGCCGGAGCTTGATACAACGTCTTCGCCACCTTGCCCTCGATCTGCTCTTCTTTCTTGAATTTCTTTTCGGACTTGTCGGCGGGGCCGAGCGGCACAGTGTAGGCGTCGAAATTCTGCCGCGCCTGAGCGCGAATCGTGGCGCCTTTGAAGCGGGCGACGGCGGGATGATCAGAGCTGCCGGCAAGATCCTGCGCGGCGACCTGCGACGCGGGTCCGGCAAGCAACCACAACAGGGTAGCGAGAACGATACAATTTCGCCGCATGAGCATCAAACCTCGATTCGATTTGTCCGGGTTTTTACTTGAGCGGCTATTTTTTCATCGGCCAGGGGTCGAATCTGTCTTTTCTCTCTTCCCCCATACCGAAGCCGGGCGGCGGCATCATCGGGCCCTGACCGTAGCCGGGTATTTTTTCCCGCGGCATTTTCTCCGGCGGCGGACCCTGGCGCATTTGCGCGCCCGAGCGCGCATACCTCTGGGCCGCTTCGAAGTTTCTGATGGCGTTGAGCGCGTGATCGCGAGCGATACGCGCCTTGGCGGCGCGGCCGTCCACGTCTTTGGGATCCAACGCTCCGGCCTCCTTGGCCGCCGTCGCGGCTTCTTCCAACTCGCCGACCGCGGCTTTTTCCAATCGGTTGGCGGCTTCGGCCATCTCTTCGGACGATTCCAACTCCGGGCCGCCGTATGGATTGGGTCTCGGTTGATAGGTCGCCGGCTGCATGTCTCTGATGGCTTTCTTGTACCCTTCCGGATTATACGCCGGGCCCGGCGTGATGCCCGATCTTCTAAGCTCCAAGGCAAAAACCGCGGCGCTTTGTGCGTTCCTCGCCGCGGCCTCGAATTTATTCATCGCCTCGACGACTTTATCGTGGGCGACGCGCGCCTTGGCGCTCCGCGCTACGGCGTTTGCCGGATCCTTCGCTCCCGCTTCTTTGGCGGCGTTAACCGCGTCTTTGAGATCATCGATCGCCGCTTGATCGTAATCTTTGGCCGCCTGGTTGAACTGCTCCCACGGGTCGCGATCCGGCGAGTTCGCCTCTTCCTGCCGGCGTTCTTCCGCTTCGCGCTGACGTTGCT
Organism: Binatia bacterium; assembly: GCA_036506735.1. Classification (GTDB taxonomy): domain Bacteria; phylum Desulfobacterota; class Binatia; order UBA9968; family UBA9968; genus JAJPJQ01. The sequence continues at coordinate 2,207 of DASXRG010000312.1, forward strand.
CCTCTTTCCGCCGGCGCTGTTCCGCTTCCCGCTGCTGGCGCTCGATGATGTCGCGATAAGACTGTGGGACGGGCGGGAGCGGCAATCCTTCGTCTTCAGCGGCGGCCGTTGGAGATTGGCCGGCAAAGCTCAGCCGTTGGTTTGTGACCGCCAGAATGAGAACTACAGATGTTGCGCAGTGATAGGCGAGCGGTCTTACGGGACTCATGACGAGTTTTCTACAGTCGCTTCTAGCACGCGCAATTCCGCAGCGTCAACTTAAAAAGGGTTCCGGGCGGCCGCGCGCGGCTTGTAACACCCATGCCGAATCGTGTATTTTACATGGAAGCGGTCAGCGTTTAGCGATCAGCATATAGCTGAAGCTGGCGGCTGACATTTTTTTACATGCTCAACATAATCAAAAGCATCGTCGGCACCAAGAACGAGCGCGAGATCAAGCGCATCCGGCCGCTTGTCGAAAGGATCAGCGCGCTGGAGCCCGAGTTTCAAAAGCTCAGCGACGCCGAGCTGCGGGCGAAGACGGACCAATTCAAGCAAACAATCGAAGCGGCGACGGCTTCCGCCCGCGCGGCGCTCGATGAGGCCCAGGCTCGAGCTCTGGC
>DASXRG010000313.1:0-5210 GCA_036506735.1 Binatia bacterium
ATACCACGGTTCTGCTCGTTTCCGATCGGGGGTTTCTAGGGCAATCGTTGCTCCCAAGAGGCACACATACCGGTCTGCCGATGCCCTTGCGCCTCAGTCCGAACGGCCTTCTCCAGCTTTTGCGATCATCGCTCCGGGACGCGCAATATTCCCTTATCTGACGCCGTAACCGTTCGGGCAATTTTTCAGTTGAACGACTGATGGACTTCTTGATCTGCGCTCGGCCATGATGTGGAGATTACCGTGCGGCCGACTCGCAAACACCATGGTCAAGTTTCGGTTGTTCTACCTTAAACCACAACGCAACCGGTGCGGTGAAGTTTTGATTGAAATCACCGATAAAGACTTCGCCCTGTACGTTTCCACATTTTCGGAATTCCGAAAACATGTCGCGACTGCGCTCGGTGAAATCCACACCTTAGCCTGCGGCGGACCTAGAAAGGTAACAGGGTTGACGAAAACGCAAATGTAAAAAGGAGCTTGGTCGAAGAGATGCGGAAAGCGAGTTAGTAAAGTTAGGCAAGTCTGACACCACTATCTCGCGGATAACGATCTGCACTACGGCCGAAAATTCTGCGCGCGGACAACGACGGCCTTTTCGAGTGCGCCGATTTCGTTTTCGCTATAGCCAATGCTTTGCAGCACTTCGACGCTGTGTTCGCCCAGCACGGGCGCAAAGCGGCGAAAGGTCGGCGGCGTGTCAGACAAACGGAATGGCGATGCCAGTTGGCGTACCTTTCCTTCCAGCGGGTGATCCAGCTCCAGCACCATCCCGCGCTCCTTGGCGTATGGGCCTTCGAGCACTTCGTCGAACTCGAGCATAGGCACCACTGAAATTTCTTTAGGTATAATCGCGAGCCAATCGTCGCGTGTTTTGGTCAGCATGTGCGCTTTCACTTTGCGAATCATTTCCTCGTTACCTGCTGGAACTGTGTCGCGCATTTCCGGCAACCCGACGGCGTCGCAGAACGGCGCCCAGAAATGCGCCTGCGCAAATGCCGCGCTGCTCAAGTATTTGCCGTCTTTGCATCGCAGGTTGCCGATGCTTGGGAAGCCGCGCTTGCGCACTTTCTTATTGCGGAAGTAGTCGGGCACGTTGGCATTCACGAACGCCGTGCCGCCTTCCACAAGAGCAATGTCGACCTGCTGTCCGCGCCCGGTTTGTTCATGAGCAAAAAGCGCCGATTGAATCGCGATCACGGCCAACGCCGCCGAATAGCTGTCCACCGGCTGGCAGAGCATATCCGCCGGCTCACCGTCGTGCCCTGTCATGAGCGCGCTCACCCCAGACATCCCTTGCGCATTGCGCTCGTTGCCGGGCCATTCCGTAAAACTGTTGCCGAAGCCGTAGCCGCTGATCGTCGCGTAGATCAAGCGCGGGTTGATCTTGCTCAACCTCTCGTAGTCCGCGCCCAGCCGCTTGTAAACGCCGAGACGAAACGAACCGAAAAAAACATCCGCGTCTTTGACCAGCCGATGAAAGATCGCCTGGCCTTCCGGCTTCTGCAGATTGATGGCAATGCTCCGCTTGTTCCGGTGCGTATGATCCCAAGCATTCGCCCGCACCTCTTTTTCGCGCGCCTCCTGATTAGCAGTGAAATTTTCTCTCGACCGGCGCGCCGCCTGCTGATCGCGGTAGGCACTCCGATCAGCGACGTCTTCAATCTTCAGCACATCCATCCCGAGGTCGGCCAGCATCCACGTCGCCATCGGCCCCGGCACTAACCGAGTCAGATCGAGCATGCGAAAACGTTCTAGAGGCAGCGTCATTTCATGGTCTCCTTTTCTTTCATTCATGGGTACCACAACACACCGTCCCGATGCACGAGAAAATGCCGGCGCACAGACTGGTTAGATAGTGAGCGAGTCGAGTAGACTTAGGCAAGTCTGACACCAGCCTCCCCATGACACCCAAAGGAGTAGCGTCACACAGCAGCTACAATCAGTTCTCGCAATGAGCGGCTGCGCGCCTGGATCGGACCAAACTATATCGAGCGCCTCTAGGCTTGAGCTACCACCCTTCGGCGTCAGCCGCGAGTTTCCCCGCGCTCAGCGCGGCGTTGTCAAACGATTTTTAAGAGGCTATATCGAAGGCATCAAGATCTTTAACACGATAGGGCATTGTCCATCGAAATCTTGGGCCGCTATATCAACGCCAACGACCGCGAAGTATTGGCCAAAACCTATGCCTTTTACCTTGAGACATGGGAGAGCGCACCGACGGTCAGACGCGAAGGCATTCAGCAAGCGTTAGACAATATCCTCGAAGGCAAGACCCTAAGTTGAATCTCGATAGCCTGATCGACATCTCGCTGATCCAAGAATTGGACAAGGAAGATTTTCTAAAAGCGCTCTACCCCGAAGGGCTCAAGCGTTAAAGCGGCTTATCCGCGGCTGCCGCACTATTTGACAGTGCGCCGCCCCGAACGTTACTTGAATCTGCAGCGCATCCACAAGGAGAAGGGCATGCTCAAAACCATCGGCCTGATCGAGGGTCACTATGAATGTCGTTCGCTGGACGAAACCCTGCCGGTGTTCACCGACCTGCTGGCCATGCAGATCGTCGAGCGCAAAGCGGGCCAAGCGACGATCAAACATCCCAACACCGCCTGGCGCATGATCGTCCACGAAGGCGGCCCGGACGCGCCGGAGAAAACCTTCGACAACCACTACGGCTTTCGCGTTGCCACGCACACGGAAGTCGAAGCCGCGTGGAAATATGTCGAAGCGCACAAAGACAAGTATGGCCTCAGCAAGATTACCAAACCGCAGAGCGCGCACTTCGCCTACTCGATTTATTTTCACGAGCCCGGCGGCAATCATTTGGAGATCGAGTATTACAATCCCGGCGGCGCGCTGCACGGGCGCGCGCATACGGCGGGCCATTGGGACAACCCTTTAAACAGCGAGCGATTTGCTGGTCGCGGTTACGTGCCGCAGGCTTTTACCCATGGCATGCTTCAGTGCGACGACATCGAGCGCAGCCGGCGTTTTTACGTCGAAGTGCTCGGGCTGGAAATCGCCGCCGGTTTCAACACCGCCCAATACATCAAACATCCAGCGGCGCCGTGGTATCTCGTCGTCCTGCAACGCAGCCCGCGTCAATACTTGGCGCCGGTTAATCGCTTCACCCTGCAACTCGGCTCGGCAGCGGAAGTCGAACAAGCGCACCGCGAGTTTGTGTCGCATAAGAACTCACTGGGCCTAAACGAAATCACCGACATACACCGCGCCGACGGCACAGTTAATTTCATCTTCAGCGATCCCGACAAAAATTGGTGGGAACTCACCGCCAACGGCTAATCCCATGATGAAACTTGCACAGCTGACCTGTTGTCTTTTGTTTGTCTGCGTCGCCGCCGGCGCTCAAGCCCAAGCGCCGTTTTACGAAGGAAAAAATATCCTGTTAGTCAGCGGCACCGACGCCGGCGGCGCCGGCGATCTGCGCACGCGAGCGCTCCTCGCACCGCTGAAGAAACATATTCCCGGCCGTCCCAACATCGTCGTGCAATACATGCCCGGCGCCGGCGGCCGCAGAGCGGCCAATTATCTTTACAAGTCGGTGAAACCCGACGGCTTGACCATGGGCGCCATGATTACCGGCATGATTCAGGGCACGCTATTCGGCGAGATTGACGTGCTCTACGACATCGACAAGTTCATCTATCTCGGTTCCCACGCGCGCTACGCGCCCTACGGTTTCATCAGCCGCAAAGGCGCCGGCTTCACGACCAAGGAAAAACTCGCTGCCGCCACTGGAATACGCATCGGCGCTCCCTCCGTCGGTCACAGCTTGTACACCATGGCGCGGCTGTTCGCTTACATGTTCGACCTAAAAGAGCCGCGCTTCGTCACCGGCTACACGCCGCGGGAAATCGACTTCGCCCTGGAGCGCAACGAGATCGATGCCCGAGTGAGCATCCTAGAAAGCTTGCTGACGCGTAATGCCCATTGGCTCGACAAAGATATGGTCGACATAAACGCCACAATGGACATCCCCAAAGATATCAGTTACAGCCATCCGCGGCTGGCGAAACTTCTCGAGATCGAAGCCCTGGCTAAATCTAATCAGGAACGCCGCTTGATCGCCCTGTTTCGCGGAGCGCGCGGGACCGGCCAGCCGTTTGTCCTCCCTCCCGGCACACCGCCTGACCGAGTAAAGATTTTGCGAGAAGCCATGCGCAATGCCTTCGCCGATCCCGATTACGTCAAGAGTTACGAGAAACTCACCTCCGAGCCGGCCATGCCGATCACCCCCGATGAGTTCGAAAAACAGGTGCGCGAAATCCCCCGTGAACCGGAAATTATCGATCTATTCAAAAAGTTATCCGGCTCGGGGCCGTTACCAAAGCGCTAGCCGGTGGACAGTCTTCCAGACTTCGAGGCAGCCGCAGTAATAGTAAGGGCGCGCGAGGAGTGATTGCGATAGATAAGCAGGCAGGCGGCAAGAAATCTTCGAACGTAGGTCACTGGGGTCATTGGGTAAAATCTTAATTATGACGAAGGGGAACCCTCTACCGCAGAGAGTGACTAGCTAGCAGGGACCCTGTTGATTTTGGTTGGTAACGCGAAGGACTTATTCGATACCGTGCAGTTGGAAGAGAAGCAGAACAACAAGCCGCACGGAAGAGACTTTATCGGCAGATCGTCGAAGAATATCCTGACTCGCCTCAGCGAATCAGGCGAAGACTCGTTTGACCGAGTTGGAGAAAGTGCGAGTTAAATATTCATCAAAGAGCCTGGTCCCCTGCTCTCCCTGGCGACGCGCGCAACGATATGGTCACACACAGCGGCGCGGGTTTCTGGTCGTCGCCTCTCGTCTCGCAGCCTGGTCAATAAAGCTCGGTCTTTAGGCGCTCGGCATATTTCTCGTTATAATCCCTGGCGTAGGCAGCATCCTTGCCATCGCGAGCGGCAGCAAAGTCGCCGTGGCTGGGCGCGCTGCCCGGCCGCGCCGTCGCATCCCACAGCTTCGCCCGCACGAAGGCTTTGGGACAGTGATTGAAGGCTTCGTCGACAGCGACGACCATGACCACGCGCGGCGGCTTGCCGCGTACCTCGAATCGCTTCAGCAACTCCGGGTCCTTGCTGATCGTCGCACTGCCAGTCACGCGATAGGTTTCGTTCGATCCCGGGACCATGAAAATGATACCGACCTTCGGGTTGACGAGCAGGTTCTTGATCCCGTCGATGCGGTTGTTGCCTGGCCG
>DASXRG010000314.1:0-2048 GCA_036506735.1 Binatia bacterium
AGAAGTTCCACTCTCCGAGATTAAGGACGACCTGTCGCGCTTTCTGCGCGAGGCCGAGTCGCGCGAGATCGTGATCACCCGTCACGGCAAGCCAGCGGGCGTCTTGATCGGGTTCGGGTCCGAGGACGCTTGGTTCGAGTACCGGCTCGAAAACGATCCGCGGTTTCTCAAGCGGATCGCGGCGGCCCGGGAGAGTCTGCGCTCTGGTCGCGGGGTGCGTCTTGAAGATGTTGACGTCTGAGCGCTCTAACCTCTCGCTCAACCCGGACGCGCCGTCGGCGGGCGCGGGCGCGCGCTCGAACGTTCTCGCGCGCCCGCCTTGCCGGCGCGCCGGTTAGCTTCGTTCGTTAGGGGGCACGAACTTGAACCGAATGGTTGCCGTGATCTCCAGCGCCCGCCTTCGAGGTCAGCTATGGTTCGCGTGAAGTTAGCTTGGGTTATCCCGCTCATACTGGCGGCCTTCGCCATCGCGGCCGCATCGTTTCTCTACGGAGGGCACACGCAGCGCACGGACGAAAACCGCTCGCTCGCTTCCGTACAGGCAATGCTCGCGTTCAATCACTACAAGACGTATGAGCGAATCGAGTCGTTACTATCGAAAAAGTGCTACGACGCCGCGTTAATTGAAACCGGCGGGCTCAAGAGTGAGCAGTTATTCCTCCTTTCCGAGAACATTCGGCAAACTAATGGCGATCCGGAGTTGGTGGAATACATCAAGCTTCGAGATCCGAAGGTCCTTGCCGTGGTCCTATCGGGAGGCGTGCCAAAACCGAAGCCTTTCACGACCACGTGTCCATAGCTATTGCGTGTGTAATCATCGTGCCCCCTAACCACTCGCTCAACCGGACGTCTCGCCGGCGGCGCTCACGCGCCGTCCGCTCGGCGCCGGTTAGCTTGGTTCGTTAGGGCGCACGATGCTTCGCTCCATACCCTACGGTCCACTCGCGGCGGCCATGCTTGGTCAGTTTCTCGCGTACCTGGGGGCCAGCGCGCTCGATGCCGTCGCGGTTCCGTGCTGCGACAATCCAACGCCCCAGCTACCGGAGTGGTACGCGCGGATCGCCACGCCAGTCAACTTCTTGGTCTTGCTGCTGCCGGGCTTTCTCTGCGGGTTCTATGTGATGTCGCGTCCAATTCTGGTCGGGGCCTTGGCGGCGCTCGTAGGCGCATTTCTTTGGCATTGGCTCGGAGCGCATCTCATTGCGCAGCTGTTTCCTGCTCGCGCATTCTCGGGCTTGGGTCGGTTCGCGAATGCTCTTTGGGTCTTTTACTCTCCTGGCTATGTGGCGGGCTTGGTTGTCTCTTCGGTTTGTGCGGCGGCGGCCGCGGCGGGTGCTGCAAGTGGGGGCTACCTCTTCCGCAACCGCGTGCGCCCTAACCACTCGCTCAACCGGACCGTGGCCGGCGGGCGCGCTTCGCCGCCCGCCGGCACGGCCGGTTAGCTTTGTCCGTTAGGCCGCACGCAAGTCTCAGCTCGTGAGCGAGTTCACCAAAAGCGAACGTCGGGCCCTCCGTGAGCTGGCCGGCGAGGTATACGAGGCAGAGGCAGCCCTATTGCTTGAGGACCTAGAGGCTTCTTTCACAAAGTGGCGCGCTGGCGAGCTCCTCCCTTCCGAGCTACTGAACGCAATTCATGAGTTTCACCGTGACCAATCGCGACAACTTTGGTCGATGTACCAGAGCCTTGACGAAACCAATATCGTCGCCCGAGGCCTCGCTCAGGGCCTCCTTGAACCAACCAGGGTTGCGCCCGCGCTGCGTGGGAAGCTCAAGTCACTTATTGAGGCTTTTCACCCATGAGCTCTAGAATTTCGGTTCCACGCGTCGTGCGGCCTAACCATGCGCTCAACCGGACGCGCCGTCGGCGGGCGCGCGCTCAAACATTTTCGCGCGCCCGCCTTTCCGGCGCGCCGGTTAGCTTGGTTCGTTAGCCGTCATGTCGTCCTTATCCGTCCACGGCGTGTACAACTTTCGCCAAGCTGCGCCGGATCTGGCCACGTCAGGCCAGCCCACCGAGGAGCAACTTGGCGCAATTGCGGCCGCGGGTT
>DASXRG010000315.1:0-6253 GCA_036506735.1 Binatia bacterium
GCTCAGGCCGCCGCAGCGGGGTCCGACCTCATCATCATCGCCAGCAACGAGCCCACCCAATATAAGCTCATCGTCCAGCCCCAGATCAAAAGCGTGGAAGAGCTCAAAGGGAAAAGAATCGGCATCGATCGCATCGGCGGCTCGAGCCACTATGCGACGCGGCGCATGCTGGAGAAGCTCGGCCTTAAATCTTCCGAGGTCGAGTTTTTGTCGATTACCGGAGGCGGCTCCGAAAGAGTCGTTGCTTTCCGCTCGGGTATAGTCAGCGCCGTCGCTTCGACGATAGAGCGCTTCGAGCGGGCCAAGGTTCCCTATCATTATTTGGCTGACGCCGTTGAAATGGGAATCCGGGTCATCGGCAGCTCTTTCATGACGACGCGCCGTTTCCGCGATCAGAACCGCGAGCTGCTGCAGAAATTCGTCAGAGCCGTCATCGAGGCGACCCATTGGATCAAAGAGCCGAAAAACCACGCGGAGGTCGCCCGCGTTTACGGCCGCTATCTGCGCACTGACGATACTTCCGTGCTGGAGCTCAACTACAAGCTCTACGTCGAGCCGATGGCGCTTTTTCCTCACACCAACGTGGATGATCTGCAGTCGAACCTGACGGCTCTGGCCGAAAGCAATCCCAAGCTGCGTGATTTAAAGGTTTCGGAGCTTGTCGACAACAGTTTCGTGCGCCGGGTCCAGCAGGAGGGAGTGGGGCAAACTCGGTGAGCAGTGAACCGTCTAGATCATGAGCAGACTTCATGAGGTAAAGAGAAGATGAACCAAGACGAGAACGATCTACTAACCCAGACCGGTCCCGGAACGCCGTGCGGCGGGATGCTGCGGCGCTACTGGCAACCGGCGGCGCTGGCGGAGGAGGTGCCTTCCGGCGGCGCTCCTCTGCCGGTTACCTTGTTCGGCGAAGAGTTGGTCTTGTTTCGCGATGAGCAAGGACGACCCGGACTTATAGGACTGCACTGCTCGCACCGCGGCGCGGACTTGAGTTATGGGAGATTGGAGGACGGCGGGCTCAGGTGTATTTATCACGGCTGGCTCTACGACATACACGGAAAAATCATCGACATGCCCGCGGAGGTCGATGGCGGAGCGAGCTTTCGAGAGACGATCTGTCACAAAGCGTATCCGTGTCTCGAGCGCGGCGGAGCGATCTTCGCGTACATGGGGCCGGGTGAACCGCCGCTATTCCCGAACTACGAGTTTCTCGCCGTGCCGGAAAAGCAGCGCTTCGTCACCAAGTATTTCCAATCCTGCAATTACTTGCAGGCGAACGAAGGAAATATCGATCCGATTCACGCCTCTTTTCTCCACCACCCGAACTATAATCTAAAACACACCGGCATTCCGGAATACCAGGGCTTTCGCGGCGGCAGAGGCGTCGCGCCGGGCATCGAATCGATCGACGCCGAAGTGACCGATTTCGGCGTGAGGCTGTGCCGCGCCTGTCCGGTCGGCAGCGACAAGAAGGACCTGCGGATCTGGAATTTCGTCCTGCCCAACCTGACAACTTTTCCAGGCGGTCTCCAGAGCCGAGCCGGATACTCGGTCAACTGGCACGTGCCGATCGATGACACGCAGCATTGGAAGTACAGTTTCATCTTCAACCGCGAGGGGCCGCTGGACAGAGACGTTATCAAGCGGGTCGTTCCCGAGATGACACCGGATTACAAGTTGACGCGCAGCCAGGCGAACCGGTACATGCAGGATCGGAGCCGGATGGCGACGAAGAACTATACCGGCATTGAAAGCTTTGCGGCTCAAGACACCTGCGTCGTCGAGGGCGAGGGGACGATTCAGGATAGAACCCAGGAGCACCTCGCTTCGTCCGATAGAGTGATCGTGGCGGAGCGCAAGCTCTTGTTGAAGGCGATCAGGGACGTCCAGGAAGGGCGCGATCCCCAGCACGTTACGAGGGACGCCAAGCTCAACCGTTTCCCGAACATGATCGTCTGGTATGGCGTCGTGCCGAGCGCGACGGACTGGAGAGAGCACTGCAAGCGGCTGGAAGCCGAAACGATGCGGTGATGTGTTATGCTTTGGCAAGACCTGGGCGACTATCTGAATAAGCTCGATCAGCTCGGAGAGCTGAAGCGAATCAACGGCGCCGGCTGGGAGGAAGACATCGGCGGCATCACGGAGCTGATGATCGAGCGGCGCGGCCCCGCGCTGCTCTTCGATGAAATCAAAGACTATCCCAAGGGTTACCGCGTCGCGGCGAATTTATTCAATACGATCAGCCGCACCGCCATTGCATTCGGCTTGGACCCCGATCCTTCATTGGGGAGCGTCGCGCAGCGAAGCGCCAAGCTGATGGCCGGGCTGCGTCCGATCGCGCCCGAGATCGTCCGCTCCGGTCCGATCCAGGAAAACGTTTTGACCGGCGAGCAAATCGACCTTTACAAGTTTCCGACGCCGAAGTGGCATGAAAACGACGGCGGGCGCTACATCGGCACCGGATGCTGCGTGATTCAGCAAGACCCGGAGAGCGGCTTCACCAACGTCGGCGCCTATCGCGTCGCCATTCATGACCAGAAAACCTGCGCGGTTTTTATCGAGCACGGCAAGCACGGCGACGTGATCCGGCGCAAGTTTTGGGCCGCCGGTAAAAAATGTCCGGTGGTCGTATCGGTCGGCCAGGAGCCGATCTTGCCGGGGCTGGCGGGCTCGAGATTTTATTACTCGCCGGAGGGCGTCTCGGAGTTCGAGGTCGCCGGCTATCTGCACAAAAGCCCCTACCCGGTTTTCACAGGAGAGTTCACCGGCCTGCCCATTCCCGCTTTCGGCGAGATCGCCATCGAAGGTTTCATTCCTTCCCCCGAAGAGGTGATGGTGCCCGAGGGGCCGTTCGGTGAGTGGACCGGCTACTATGCCCATGGCCGCCGGCCGGAGACGATCATCGAAGTCAAGGCGATCTATCACCGAAACAAGCCGATCATTTTCGGCGCGCCGCCGTCCAGGCCGATCGGCGGCGACTTTTTCGCCACCTTGGGAAACGAAGATCTCGAATCGATGGCCCGATTGGAAAAAGCGGGGATCCCTGGGGTCAAAGGGATTTTTACTCTGGCTAAACCGAGGCTTCGCGCCTTGAGCTTGAAGCAGATGTACGCCGGTCACGTGGACGACGTCGTTCGCGTGCTGGTTCCGGGAGGCGAGCAGTATGCCGGGAATGCCATCTGGATCCTGGTCGACGACGACATCGACATCACGAACACCGAAGAAGTTCTGTGGGCGGTCGCTACGCGCTGCGCTCCCGAACGCGCCGTGAAGGTCATCGCCGGCACGGCGGTCTGGCAGTTGGATCCCAGGATTCCGCCGGAAGGCCGTTCAAGTCCCGACAAAGGCGGACGAAAGCACTACAGCGCGCACAACCTCGTGATCAACGCCTGCCGCCCATACGAGTGGATCGGCGATTTCCCGCCCGTGGCGGTCAACAGCCCCGAGTTGCGCCGGCGAATTTTTACCAAGTGGAAAAATCTCTTCGATGAAATCTGATCTCCGAGCGGCTGGTGAATCGTGTCTGAAGTTTTGAGATTGGGATTTGCCGGCCTCGGCATGGCGGCGGGCCGGCTCATCCCGGAAATTTCGCAGCTGCCTTATATCAGGCTGACGGCCGCCGCCGACCTGCGCGCGCACGCCCTCGAACGCTTTCAGCAGGAATTCAAAGCCGAAGTCTACGAAAGTGTCGAGGCGATGTGCGAAAGTCCGAACGTCGATGCCGTCTACGTGGCCACGCCGCACGAGTTCCATGCGCGGCACACGATCGCGGCGCTCAAGAAGCGCAAGCACGTGATCGTGGAAAAACCGATGGCCGTGTCGATGGAAGAAGCCGAGGCGATGAACGCGGCGGCCGAAGAAAACGGCGTCAAGCTCATGTCGGGCCACACGCACAGCTTCGATCCGCCGATCAGAAAGATGCGCGAGATCATCGCCGGCGGCGCGCTCGGCAGGCTGCTCATGATCAGCACCGCCTATTACAAGGACCACATCTACCGGCCTTTTCCCGACCACGACATTCGGATGAGCAGAGGCGTCGTCCTGAATCAGGGACCGCACCAGGTCGATATCGTGCGGCTCTTGGCCGGCGGCATCGTGAAGAGCGTGCGCGCCACGGCTCAAATCGGCAATCCGTCTCGTCCCGGCGAAGGCCACTACGCCTGCTACCTCGAGTTTGCAGACGGCGTGGCCGCGAGCCTGGTGTACAGCGGCTACGCCTTCTTCGACAGCGGCGAGCTGACTTGGGGGATCGGCGAGGGCGGCGAGAAAAAGGACCCGGAGAGACACGTGAAGGCGAGAAAATTTTTTAAGTCTCTCGGGAGCGAGCCGGAAAGGACGCAACGGTTGGAAGCGCGCCTCGAAGAATGGCGCTACGGCGGCGCGAAACCGGGAGCGTGGGCCGTTGGCGATAGCGGCGAGCGCAAACAGCACCAGCCTTTTTTCGGCTTGACCGTCGCGACCTGTGAAAAGGGAGACATCCGCCAGTCGCCCGACGGGCTTTTCATCTACGACGACGAAGGCAAGAGAGAAATGACTTTGGCGAAGGGCGCAGACGCGAGAGAGGCCGAGCTGAAAGAGTTCTATGAAGGCATCGTGGATGACAGGCCGATCTTCCACGACGGCCGGTGGGGCCAGGCGACCTTGGAGGTCTGCCTGGCGATTTTACAATCCGCCGCAGAACGGCGCGAGATTACCCTGTCGCATCAAGTTCCGGTGCCGGGAGCCGGGTGATCGAATTTCGTAGCGAACCGCAGTTCAAAACGTTCAAGCCGTTTAAGCCGTTCAAAACGTTTTGAACGGTTGGAACTTTTTGAACGGATTGAACGCCGTCTATTTAGGAATTGAGCCATGGCGGAACAACCGAAAACGTTTGACGAGTGGTTCGTTAAAAGCTCCTACCAGAAGTTTGTCCAGAGGGAAGGAGCGCCGCTTTACGAAGGGAGCGCCCTCGAAGACCTGGCGGCGCTGCCGCTCGCGGACTGGGAGAGAAGGGGCGGCAAAGTCGCCTACACCCGCTTGGGAAATCAGGAGAACAACAACCTGCAGGTCGTAGAGATACCGCCCAAGGGAGAGCTCAAGCCCGAGCGCCACATCTACGAGGCGATCATGTACGTGATGCGCGGCAGAGGCGCCACCACGATATGGCAGGACGACGAACCCAGGCACACCGTCGAATGGGAGGCGGGATCGCTGCTCGCCATCCCGCTCAACGCATGGCATCAGGAGTTCAACAGCTCATCCGACGAGCCGTGCCGGATCCTCTTCGGCTCCAACATGGCTCACGTGATCAACCTCTACCACAACGACGACTTCATCTTTAACAACCCGTTCTCATTCAAGGATCGGTATTCGTCTTCCATGCACGCCTTTTTTTCGGAGAAGGGCAAGCATTGGAATGTGCGGCTGTCGGAGACCAACTTCGTTCCCGACATCCGAAGCCTTCCGCTCGACCCTTACCCGGAAAGGGGCAACCGCACCTCCATTTTGCGTCTCGCGATGGCCAGCAGCGCCCTTGGACTGCACGTCATGGGAGTTTCCGAGGGCACCTACGTGACCGCGCACAGACACGGCGCGGGCGCTCACGTGATCGTCATCAAAGGTCAGGGTTACGAGCTTTTCTTCATGCCGGGCGAGGAAAAAAATCGCCGCCGCGTTCCCGCGAATCCTTACGCGGTGGTCGCGCCCAAGCACAACGAGTTCCATCAACACTTCAACACGGGCCAGGGAGAATACCGAATGCTGGCGTTTCGCGGCAGCGGGTTACGGTACGGAACGGGGATCGCGTTCAATCCTGCCCTGACCGCTCAGGATAAAGATCCCCATGCGCTTGCCTTCAAGATCAGCCATGATAAAGAGGACCCGGCGATACGAGAAGAGTACTACAGGGAGCTGGAAAAAAACGGCATCGAAGTCAGACTGAAGCCGGTGGAGCAGAGCGGAAGTTAGGCGACGGCTGTTCAGTCTCTGTACGTTACCGCCGGCATCTGCAGCGGGATTTCTTTTTGTCTCAGGGTTGCTTCAAAATCCCTGCGGACCTGAGGGTCCTCGTCTTCGTAATCGATGAGAGTCCCGCCCTCGCGAAGGCTCACTGTCCCGCTGAAGTCCTGGCCGACACTGTCCGTGTATCCCGGCACTGCCGAACTCGCGCCGTAAACGGCGAGGTGGCGCGCCGGCCGGCTGCCGCCGTTGAAATGCTGGTGAAACCAGCCGTCCGGCGGGCTGTAGATGCTGCGCGGTCCCCAGTTGATCTTCA